>CAYNZA010000076.1:0-14269 GCA_964401595.1 uncultured Desulfomonile sp. | reverse complement strand
AATCTGATTTCCGGCATGCAGGTTGGAACCACATCCATTCCAATAGCCGTAGGATTGATCCTGATGATGTATCCCCCGCTGGCCAAGGTTCGGTATGAGGAAATGGGAAGCGTGTTCAGTGATGTGAAGATCCTCGGACTTTCATTGATTCAGAACTGGATTATAGGTCCGATTCTCATGTTCCTGCTTGCAATACTGTTGCTGCCGGATCGCCCGGAATACATGGTGGGCTTGATCATGATCGGGCTGGCAAGGTGTATTGCCATGGTCATTGTCTGGAATGAACTTGCCGAAGGGGACACGGAATATTGCGCTGGTCTGGTCGCTTTCAACAGTATTTTTCAGGTGTTGTTTTTCAGTGTCTACGCATGGTTTTTCATAACAGTCCTTCCCCCCATTTTCGGATTGAGCGGAAGCGTCGTCCAGGTAAGCATAGGTCAAATTGCCGAGAGTGTATTCATATACCTTGGGATTCCATTTATTGGTGGCATTATCACCAGATTTGTCATGCTCAGGATCAAAGGTAGAGACTGGTATGAAAAGGAGTTCATTCCAAGGATCAGCCCACTCACTTTGATTGCCTTGCTCTTCACCATAGTGGTGATGTTCAGCCTCAAGGGTAATCTGATTCTTGCCATACCCTTGGATGTAGTCAGGATTGCCATCCCTCTGGCTATATACTTTATTATCATGTTTCTGGTGAGTTTCTGGCTTAGTTACAAGGTCGGCGCAGACTACCCCAAGACGGTCACGCTTTCCTTTACGGCGGCCAGCAACAACTTTGAACTGGCTATTGCAGTGGCTATTGCAGTTTTCGGTATCAATTCCGGGGAAGCTTTTGCAACGGTAATCGGCCCACTAATCGAAGTGCCTGTTCTGATAAGCCTGGTCAACGTGGCTTTCAGATTGAGGAATAGGTATTTCACCTGACACTGGATGATATTTTCTTACCTCTTTGAAATTGTATTGACTATTGGATTACTGATCACCATGGTGTTAGGATTACTTTTCTTAATATCGGTCTTTCCATTTGATTGATGTTGGGAATCCTGAAATGTTAATGCCCCAGCAGAGGCCATTCAATGCTGGGAAGGGCGAGGGAAAATGACAATGCTTGTTAAGAATGGTGAGTACTTCCATCTTTTCCGGCAAAATTCCATTTCGATTTTGCTTGGACTGGCATGCGTTTTATTTCTTATCAATCCGGCTATGGCTTTAGGCCCGGCTGCAAGTGAGGTTAACAGTCTTTCGGAACTAATCAGGATGTTTGATTCTTCTAGTTGCAAAGAATGTCATGAAAAAATTTATGAGCAATGGGAAAAGTCCCATCATGCCCGGCCGTTGATGGGACTGAACGATCAGATTTTCATTACTGGGTATCTAAAACATGGGCCACTGGCGGTCAAGTCAGGCGAGAAAGCTACAAAGAAGAATTTCCCATGCTTCAAGTGCCATTTCCCGCAGATAAAACACGCATCAGACACGGTTGCAGCCGAAATTGCGGATGCAGTGTTCAGAGGCGATAAGTCCATCATTCGAAAATTAAACATCAGTTGTTTAGTTTGTCACAACGACAAAGCAGTAGTCCATGGAGCGCCACAGAAAAATGTAATCTATGGAAACAGGGACATCGAGGATCATTCTGGTCTCCCGGTAATTAAAAGCCCTCTACTGAAAAATTCGTTGATGTGTGGACAGTGCCATGGACTCGGTCCGAACCTGGAATTCGAAACTCCGATCCAGTGCGCCACGCTATACGGAAGCTATTTGCACGCCTACGTCCCATCTGGCGGTACAGAGACATGTCAGCAATGCCATATGAAAAATGGCGATCACTACATGCCCCCCAATTTCAATGATCGAATAGAATTTTCGAATAGAATGAAGGATGCCCTGCCGATGGAGGTGCGGACTCTGGCTTACTCCTTTCAGCCCAAAGAGGGCGATGTCAGACCAATGGTAGTAGTGAATACAAAAATTACCAACAAGGCCGGCCATCGCATTCCCGACGGTTGACCGTCGAAGACCGAAGTGGTCCTGGATGTGACCGCAAGCTCTCCTGATGGCAAGAAAGTATTTCAGAGTTCCAGAATATATATGCCCCAAGCCACTGACTCCAGATCAAATCACATGGTCTTGGGCCCTGACAAAAAATTGGGCTTCATAAGGGACACGAGCATTCAACCTTTTGTTCCGAAGGAAGAAACAATGGAAATTCCATTACCCCCTGGAGTTGTTGATTTGGATCTGGAGATTTCGCTCAGGTATCAACCCAGGCCGGGAGATATTTACCCGCTGCACAGTATAAAAAGACGAGTTAGCCTGGATCAGAAATAGGTAAATTCGAATATTGTTGAAACAGCCTCTGAAAGTTCACGGCATCGACCAGACCACCGACAAGGCTCAGAGGCTGTTTTAGTTTTAGAACCTGAAAAACCTGCGGTTGTGTGATGAAAGCCCTTTCACCCCGCCGGAACCAGCTTCACGTGTGTGTCATAGAAACTCACGCTCCCTCCCACCGGGTCCAGCATGCAGGTATTCTTGAGGGCCGGATCAATCCACATGGCGGCATTCGCATGAATGCCAGTGGCTCTTTTTGAATCACCCCTTATGGTTACGCCATCGACGGAGAAATCGGCGGCCCCAGTTGCCCAATGACCGAATCCCAAAGCAAAACTCACCACACCAGGACGCATTGTTTGGGTGAACTTTAGCAGCCCAACCATAGGCTTGGTTGAGCCGGCGCCCAAATCCCAATCTCCGGAAGGATTTGTAGCGCTAACAACTCTAACTTTCTGGCCGTCTTTCAGGTTGAACTTATTTGCGTCAACAGGATTAATCAACACATGGTTTTCGGGCATCAGAGGATGTAACCACTGATTGGTAACTGTTCTACTCTTGGTATGAACAATCGACCTATGGGTTATCAGCACCAGATCATGGCCCTTTCTCAGATCGTCCGGTTCTTTTCCATGATAGTCCATTATCGGGATGTACTGACAATACCCAGCGTTCTTTTTACCGGTTCCCGAATGAATAGTAGCCGCCGTCTTTTCCTGATACATGTTGAGCAGCTTCCCATAGGGATGCGCCAGTTTTGAACCTTTATAGGCTTTGTCATGATCTTCGAAGCGCCCACCCCGGTTTAGAACATAGACGACTTTCGGCCATACTTTTTCTCCGGCTATTTTCTTCCATCTCTCCACATCAAAGACTGTTCTGGGCAATGACCGCCGCGCCTTGATGAAAATGTCCATCTCCCTCTCATCGGCGTCTGGAACGGAATCCGATCCATCGGGTTTTTCACCAAATCCCAGATTGGCGACAGCCCGAATGTAAAAGTCATCAAAATGCTTCAGGTCAAGCCCAGGACCGTAGGCGTCCTTGCCAAATCCTTTTAGAGTCATCTTTTCTGCAATGCCGAACAGCATACTCTCGAAGCAGATCGGCATGTCGGAATCGAAAACCTTGCAGTTTTCGGGTATTGGCGCCATGGCGGGCTGCCTGACCGGTTGGACCTTGCACGTCATACTTGGATGACTCCCCTGGAATTCCCAGCGCTCAAGATAGGATAGGTCCGGGAAAATGTAATCGGCATACATCGAGGTAGTCCCAACCATTATGTCACTACTGATGAACAGTGGAAGCTTTTCCAGATCGCATAGTATCCTGATATTGGTTTGGCCGGCAGGCAATGAATATGTCGGCGCTCCCATGTACAGGAAAAGGGCCTTCACCGGATATGGATAGGCGTCTCCTATTGACGGGATTATCTCCTCGTAAATGTCGCTGCTCAATGGATACCAGTTTCTTTTCGCCGGATAACCGCTGAACAGTGTGGTCTTTTCATAATCCATTCCATGCCTGATAGAGCTTATTCCAAACGCACCCATCTTTCCGGGATTAGCGCCCAATTCAAACAGTTTGCCCTTTCCACCCATGACGTCATAGGTCGTCGCTTTGGCCATCCCACCTTTGGCGTCATAGTTTCCGAGAAGCATGTTGATTGTCATCCAACCCAGAACATTGTAAAAACCATTTGTGTGCTGGGCGGGGCCGCGATGAATATCGACCGCCGCTCTTTTACCATGGCTGGTCAGTTCTCTGGCAACATCTACGATGTCAGATTCCTTGACTCCGGAAATTTCGGCCCACTCTCTCAGTGGCTTTTGTTTCGAACTCTCCAGAACAATCTGCAGACTGCTTTTGACATGGGTTCCATCCTGCAATTTTGCGTCCACAAATAAATCGCCAACCACAGGTGTCTTTGTGTCATTAGGATCGACAACAGTTGGAACTCCCTGAACCATGGCGACCATGAATTTTTCCTGGTATTCCTTACCATCCTTGGTCTTCCTGGTCTCAGACTGAATCAGGCCAATATCTGCAGCTCTGACCAGTTTACCCGGCTTGCCGTCTTTTATCTCTACAAGCCATGTGGCGTTTGTCCAACTAGTTTCACCTGTGCCCGTCGCAGCGGCCTTGTTTGCGTTTGCAAGGAACTTCTCATCATATCTCTTGTTATCTATTATCCAGGCTATCATGGCAGATGCCAGCGCTGCGTCGGTACCGGGTTTTATCGGGAGCCATTTCCAGGCTTTCGATGCGAGCTTGCTGAATCTCGGATCTGCCACTGCTATTTTGGTTTCACCACTTACGAGATTCTTTGTCAAACGGACAGAGCGGTTAGGTGGACCGTAATTACCCTCGAACAGGTTTGCTCCCACAAAAAAGACGAACTTGCTGTTCTCCGTGTCTGCCTGCCAGTAAAACTTTTGCCCATCTGCAAATTTGCCGTCAATATACTGCTCGCTGATGGCCTTGCACGTAAAATACAGAGATCCCTGACAGACGGTGGTATGACCATGGGCGTTGGTTGTCCCCAAACTGTCGGCAAATCTCGTATAAAGGTTTGATCTGCCTCCCTTGAGTCTTCCCCATGCCACCACGATCTGATTGTTCCTGGGTCCCATATCCGGATGATTGGGATCGATCATCTTGTCAAGATCAGACGCATGTTTCTGTTTGAATTCTTCTACCAGCGCCTTCTTCTTGTCCTTGTCCTTTTCATCCAGTATTGCCTTTGAATCTGTGGACAAGGCCTTCATAAGTTTTGCATCGCGAACGGCGGCTATCTGGTTAAGCCCTTCAACAGTGCGGTTTTCTTCTCCTGGCACTTTTGTGAAAAGCTTACCGCCCTCGACTATTTCATTAATAGCCTGCTCGAAAGATATCGTCTGCCATTTGTTCTCACCCCGCTTGCCGGCCCTTTTTAGGACCTTGCGAATCCGGTAAGGATCATAGGCGCTCTGAAGACCCGCTTGACCCTTTGGACAAATGGAGCCGTCCACAGCAGCCGCATTTTCCAACGCTGTTTTAAAAGGAAGTTGAGGAAGCATTGTCCACGGGTTATAAGGATTTCCGTCGATTTTTACTATAACGCCGTCCTGTAACTTTGCTTTAACCCCACATCCGGTGTTGCACTGTAGACAGACCGTGTTGATTTGATTGGACGAATCCGCCAAATCGTAAAGCCTGTCTGGTCTGGAGTTATTGATTATGGAAGACTGCGTCTTTTCGCCTGCGTCGGAATTTGAAGCGTTACCAACTACCAGGCCAGCTCCCAGCAAAGCTCCCCCTGCGAGAAAACTTCGTCTGGACGTATCCACATCTATATTCTTTTTATTCTCGCTCATGACAACTCCTCTAGCTCTGGCTGACGCCTGATTCAATACTTCTGCCCAGCAATGAACCGATGTAAAAAACGGACATTCCGACTGCGACCATGAGCAGGACTACCAGGTATTCCATAGTGGTTATGTTGTAAACAAATGAAAGACGTGGATCCTGGAAAGCCTCCTGTATACCCGGTAGCTGGGGAATAACCTGACCCGGAATCAGTATGCACATCCTGGCGGCGCCAAAACCGATAACGGCCAACACAGACGCTGCGACCCACAGCGCCCTGTTATTCGTGGACAACATTAACAGGGGGATAAGCACACCGATTGCGAGGTGAATTACCCAGAAGACAAACCAGTAGCCGCCAAAAAGGAGAAACTCAACATGGGGTGAATGGGCGCCCGGATTCCAGAAGACAATCGAAAACTCGGCAAATTCAAACACCACATAGACGATCAAACCTAATGTGGTGACAGTTCTCAGGACCCTGAGGGCGGAATCAGCGTCACTGGCCCCCGCAGCTCTCACAAACATCAGGGCAGCTCCTCCCAAAGTGATGGCAGAGACAAAAAACAACATGGACAACAGTGGACTGTTCCAGAATTCGTTGGTTCTTACCGCTTCAAAGAATACCCCGCTCTGGCTTGGGAAAAGTATGGAGAGAAACATTCCCAAAACCAGGAAAGGTTTTAACAAAGCGCTATTCTTGCTGAAAGTCAGTATCCATGAAATAATGGCCACAGCTACAAATATGTTGTACATCCATGCGTTGAAGGCCATCATGCTTGTAAAAGAAGGATGGGAGAGAATGTTCATCATTCTGTCCATTCTGCCTAAATCCAGCCAAACCCCCAGAAAGGCCGGAAAAAGTCCGGCCAGACTCAAAACGATGGCGATCCTGAGATCGGATCTTTTGGAGAAACCATCTATTCCGAAAAGATATCCCAGGCTTCCGATGACAAAAGCGCCGCCAGAAATTCCGACACCGACAAAATACACGCCGATCCACAGTCCCCATGGGACATAAGAGCCGTATCCGGCCAGGTTGTGACCATGAGTCAGACGAAGATAAACTCCGAAAACCCCTGCCACAAGAAAAACAGCCCATATAGGCCACATCAATTTTGTCCATCCCCTGGACATACGGACAGGCTGTGAAACGGCAGAACCCGATTGAATAGACATGGAACAGCCCCCTTTCCTTAAACGATGTAGAAGCAATTGGGCTTGTTGTCCCAATGCGGTAACAATGTCTGAACATTGTTTCTTATGATTAATTCGCTCACCAGACTGTTGCTATCTTTTGAGTCACCAAAATAGGTGGCCCGACCGATGCATGTGGTCACACAGGCAGGTAGAAGTCCTTTTTCAAGGCGATGGAGACAGAAATGGCATTTTCTGGCGTTCCCTACCGGCGATCCATGATTCCTGCGATCCCAGGATTTGCCGTATTCATTGCTGGGAAGCTCTTCCCACGGCGCAGGGGCTCCGTAAACAGTTCCTCCTTTTAGGTTTTGGGAACCTGAGGCTTCTCCTTCAGTGTACCGGCGTCCAAAATCACTCGTCCGGGCTGAATATGGACAGGCGTTGAGGCAATACCTGCACCCGATACATTTGTCATAATCCACAACCACTATGCCGTCTGGCCTTTTCCATGTCGCATTCACAGGACAGACCGGCACACATGAGGGTTTTTCACACTGCATGCATGGGCGAGGGAGGAAATGAAGAGCCACGTTGGGGTATTCTCCCACCTCCTTCTGAATTACGGGTCGATAAACAACACCCGGAGGCAATTTGTTTTCCGCCACGCAGCCAATTGTACATGCCTGGCAACCGACACATTTTCTTGTGTCTATGACCATTACCCACTTACGCTTTTCCACAGGCTTCGCCATTGCCTTCTCAAGTTCCCGCTGCATACGGACATGGTCGTCTTCATTGACCTGCGGTTTCAGATTGGTCACCGCAGTAAGTTTTCTGATGGTCTTATCGCCGACGGTGTCGTCAGTTTTGCCGCCAGTCCTGGCCCCTAGTATGGCCACCCCCGCAACAGCGGCTCCAGTGCCCACAAGTCCGCCGGCCGTTATGAATTCACGCCGGTCCATGATCTCGCTGACTTTCTTCATCACCATCTCCTTGGGTTACAATTGACAATTGACGCGAGTAATTGGCTTATTTTTGCCGAATTTCCAATTCACTCCATTACCGAAAAGTTTTGTGCGACGTCTCCGGACACAGACAGACTTTTAATCCAGTATGTGAGTTCCTCTTCAAAGGGCGGCTTCACCAAGGCTGTGAATGTGCCGCTTTGTATGGACTCCCTTAAATACGGATGATAATTCTGGACTGATATTCCAATCAATTTGTAGTCCGGGATGAATTTGCTGAGGCGTCGAAGGCTACATCCATCCACATTGACGCTGTCCAGGTCCAGCAACAAAATAGAATTCAGCCCCAGCGCAGCCTCATCGACCATAGATCCAACATCCGGAAACGTCCTGAGAATAAAACCAGCCAGAGAAACTATTTCCTCGATGAGCAATCTCTTGCCCTGGTCTGAACAGATCAAAATTATGTTCATGTTCATCTCGGCCTCGCTATTCACTCACCCTCACACTTACAAGAGACGTGCCATCCAGGCTCTTTTTTATCTGCTACGGAATGTGTGGCTTAATGCAGCTTTTAGACTTGCGGTGGCCTGGCTCTACACTAACCGTGACTTATAGCGGGGGACCCAGCAGAAGAACAGGAGTATTCATAATTTCACGCAGGCGTGGTGTGCCGTATATGGACACTATATAGACAATGTCGGAAATATCCAGTGTTATTGTATTGTTGTGACTGTACAAAAATCGCGCATGCCCCTGCCACTTTATCTCACTGACTGTTCATTCTGGGGGTGGGTATTGGGTTTGGTTCGGATGTGATGCGCGGCGAATTAAGGCCAGAGTTCTGCATCACTGAATGGTTGTTTTATCCAGTCCATATCTTCGAAGCTTTGAATACAGGGTGCTTCTTCCGATGCCAAGTTCTTCCGCCGTTTTTTTCTTGTTCCCCGAGTTTCTGAGTAAAGCCCGTTCCAATAGGCTACGCTCATTATCAGACAGGTTGGGTAACGGACGGTTGATAAAGTGATGATCCCTTGATCGCAGGGAACCCGGCAAATCGCCCGGTTCAAGGGACTCGCCCTTGCATCGGACCACTGCGTGTTCCATGGTATTTTCAAGTTCACGGACATTTCCTGGCCATGAATGGTCGGTCAAAATCCTCATCGTTTCAGGTAAAATTTCGGATATAGTCTTGCCTTGATCGGCGCTGAACCTTTTCAGAAAATGGCCAGCCAAAAGAGGAATATCATTCCTTCTCTCCCTGAGGGTCGGCAAGTCTATCGGTATGACGTTCAATCTATAAAAGAGATCTTCCCTGAATCTCCCTTTTTGAACTTCCTCCAGCAGATTCTTGTTGGTAGCGGCCAGAATCCTGACATTAACAGATATGGACCGATCAGCGCCAACTCTTTCGAAACGTTGAGTCTGAAGCACCCTGAGCAACTTGACCTGAGCCTGTGTGGATATTTCACCTATTTCATCCAGAAAGACCGTTCCTCCGTCAGCCTGTTCAAATCTTCCTGGTTTATGACGGATGGCGCCCGTGAACGCGCCTTTTTCATGACCGAACAATTCGCTTTCGAGCAGTGTTTCGGGATATGCAGAGCAGTTTATAACCACAAAAGGATTGTCTCTTCTGTGGCTCTTGTCGTGAATTGCTTTTGCCACAAGCTCCTTGCCTGAGCCGCTTTCCCCTTGGATCAACACAGTGGCGTCTGTCGGAGCAATATCTTCTATAAGTCTGAACAACATACGCATTTTGGAATCTTTGCCTATGATACCGCTAAATTCGGAGCCTGCTTCCAGTTTTTGATGTAAATTTATCAAGGTTTCTTCATGGTCCACGCACCTCTTGATAACGCTTCCGGCGTGTTCCAGTATCAGATTGATCATTCTCATGTCTTCCTGGTCACATTTGCACGATTGCGAGCATGCTATAATGAGTAGTCCGTAGGAGTTACCCAAGGCCCTGACTGGAACCATGATCTGCCTGAAGGCAGTTCTGAATGAATCAGGAACAAGCGGTCCTCCTATAAGGGGTTTCTGTTTTTCCTGATAGGTGTTCAAGCGGTCTATCATTCTTGAGAGTTCATCCACCAGTTTGGTATCGCGATTCAAGTGGAATCCTGTTTCCGTGATTGTAAACAGATAGTCCCTGGCGTCGTTCAGGAACAGGATGGCCAATTCGTCGTTGTGAACTATTTGTTTGAGTCGATGAATGAGAGTGTGTCCCAAATCTTCAAGACTGGGGGATGCGCCAAGTTCACTAACTATTTCACAAAAGGACCGGGTCTGGACATGCAGTCTTTCCAGCTCAAGTTTTTGCAACTGGAGAGTTTGGTTATTTTGACTTAGTTTTCTGGCCATACTCTCAAAAGAAGAAGCCAACACCGCCACTTCGTCCTGACCGCTTACATCAACTTTTACGTTCCATTCGCCCTCCTTTAATGATTCCGATGCCTTTACCAATTGACCCAATGGCAGCGTGATACGTTTGACGAACACCAGAGTCCCGATCAGAGCGCAAATCAATATTCCGGCGGTGATGGAAATCATTTTCCAGCGCAAAGCGCTGACTTGCCGCTCAAGATGCGCCTCAGAAAAACCCAACCGCAGGACACCCGCTTTTCCGCCAAAAATTGGCCAGGCGATGTCGATAATCTTCTCGCCATCGCTGGAGACTATTTTTTTACCTGAACCCTGTTCCGAAGATTCCGGGTTATTGGAGTGTAAAAGTTGCTCAGGAAACCCGTCACGGAATGTGTGTGATATGACCTGCCCATCCCTGACAATGAAAAGGTATGCAATTGATTTGTTACTCTTTATTTGATGATCAAGAGATTTTTGGAGCGACACCAGGTCGTGAATCAGGATTTTGTCGGTGGATTCCAAAGCCAGGGCGTGCGCCATGTTCTCCGCCTGAGACATTGCGGATTCTATCAGACTGTGGCTGTATTGATCGGAAACGAGAAAGGACAGTAGCAATCCGCTGGTTATTACCAGCGCACTTACAGCAAGAAGTAGTTTGGTCTTGAGACTTCTGAATCCCATTTTCAAGCCCTAGCTGGATGGTTTGCTTCCTATTATCCTCCGGATTGAGTCATACCATGAATCATGAGCATCTACGAAGCGGTCTATCATGAGTTTTTCCAGAATTGACGATCCTTCAGGATCAGAGTCCATTTCAAGTAATGCCTTTTTGATTGAAGCCCTGCTTTCCTTATCCAGACCTGACGACACAACCACCGGTGGAATCCCGTAATCTTCAGACTTGGCGATGATCCTTGTGGCTGATGTTATCTCGGGTTTTATCCTATTGAAATAGTCCCATATCAATCCATCCACGGATGCGCCGTGGACCAGTCCTTTGGAAACTGCCAGTATTGAATTGTCGTGGCTGTGTGTGTAGATGACAGAGCCAAAAAATGTCTCCGGGGTCTCACCGATTTCATTGAGCATGTACGTTGGAGAGAGCCTCCCCGTGTTGGAGTCCGGATCCGTGAACGCAAAAGTTTTTCCTCTAAGATCCCTGATGGTCCTTTCCTCGCCGGAACTGTTCACTATTAGGTAGGAATTGTAAAAATGAGAACCATTGATTTCAGGGGCCACCAGAAGTTCCAGGCCATGCTTTTCCTTCCCCGTGACATAAGGCCCCGAGCATATGAACGCCAGATCAACATCTCCCTGGGCCAGCATCTCGTTGATCTCCTGGTAAGTCCTCCGTTGAACAATTTCCAGATTCCTGTCAATTTTGCCGCTCAGATAACTCACCAAATGCTGATAGGCGTACAAGGTTTCCTTTGGCGAAACCATGGCGCCTATCGCTATTCGGATAGCCACTTTCGATGACTCACCAGAGACCGGCTTTTCCACAGAAATCCGCCTGGAGAAATCAACGGTCGTGCGCTCGTCAACTTGTGAACAGGCGCCCAAAGCGACCATGGAAACCATAAAGCAAAGCCGGATAAATTTCTTCATGTTCCTGCGCCACGGAATTGGCCGGCATCCCACGGGATGACCAGCGATGCAACGGGCTCATCTTTTGAACCGGTGACAACTCTAAGACAGTATTTCTTTTTTTACCATAACTATCAGTTTTATGCTCATCAAGTGTCATTATGGGTTCGGGATTTACCCCATGACTCATTATGAATGTGGAAACATTATTTTTCGGTATTTTGGATTAATAGTTTGACGTTTTGTATAGTTTGAATCATATTGAGAAGTTAAATTTTGAGCTACCGAATGAGTGTCCCTGACAGCCTCGAAATTGCCTAATGGGCGCTTATCGCTCGTCAGATTCTAAGGAGAACAAACAGAATGGGTATTGATTACGATAGTTCTGATCACAACATGCGGCGCTATCAGGAGACTTACGATGAATTCAGGCTGGATTGCCCCGAATCTTACAATTTCGGATATGATGTCATAGACAGGTTCGCTGAGGATGCTGAACTGGAAATGATGCTTTGGGCAGGGGACGATGCGCCTGACAGGCGACTCACTTACTCCCACTTCAGGGACCGCTCAAATCAGGTGGTGAACGCCCTGAACTCATTAGGTCTCAGGAAGAATGATCACGTGATGATAGTGATGTCCCGTGTCCCACAGTGGTGGGAGAGCATGATAGGGATGATAAAGGCCGGAGTCATTGCAGTGCCCGGCACCACCCAGCTCACTGAAAAGGATATCAAGTATCGCCTGCAAGCCAGTGACATCAAGTGCGTCATCACTGACACCGACAATGCGCATAAGTTCGATGAAGCGAGAAAAGAATTTCATGATCTTAACACCATGATAGTGGTGGGGGGCAATCGTGAAGGCTGGCATAATTACGAGGAGCTAGTGTCAGGTTGTGAGAAAGTGGTCTCTTCTGCTGACAGAGCTTTGACCCATCGTGATGACCCCATGCTGCTGTATTTCACCAGCGGCACAACAGGTCAGCCCAAGATGGCGCTGCACATGCATGCCTACGCCCATGCCCACACAGTGACTGGCAAATTCTGGCTCGATTTGCGCAAAGGTGACCTGCACTGGAATTTGTCTGACACCGGATGGGGAAAAGCGGCATGGAGCAGCCTGTTCGGACCATTGGGGACCGGGGCGACGCTATACGTCCATAACACCAAGGGAAAATATAGCGCAAATCTTACCCTCAACCTGCTGTCGAAGAACAAAATATCAAGCTTCTGCGCTCCCCCGACTGCTTACAGGCTTCTGATAGTAGAAGATCTGGCAAAATATGATCTCTCATCACTGAGAAGTTGTGTAGGCGCCGGCGAGCCGTTGAATCCCGAAGTAATAGAGACATGGAGAAAACAGACTGGAATTACCATCCGTGATGGATACGGACAAACAGAAACTGTTCTTATAGTGGGCAACTTCCCGGTGAAAGACGCTCCGGTCAAGCCCGGGTCAATGGGAAAATGCGCACCCGGCTTCGTGGTCGAAGTAGTTGATGAGCAAGGCGCTCCCGTGGCTCCTGATCAGGAGGGCGATATTGCTGTCCTTGTCAAGCCTGATCGCCCCCTGGGCCTGTTCAAGGAATACTGGGGTAATCCTCGCGCAACAAACGCGACTTACCGCGGAGACTGGTACATAACCGGAGATCGGGCCATTCGTGACAAGGACGGTTATTTCTGGTTTGTGGGACGCGCTGACGACGTAATCATCAGTTCAGGTTACCGAATTGGTCCGTTCGAAGTGGAGAGCGCTTTGATAGAACATCCTGCTGTTCTTGAATCAGCTGTCATTGCAAGACCAGACGCGGTTCGCGGCGAAATCGTGAAGGCTTTTGTCGTGTTACGTCCCGAATACCGGCCATCGGACGAGTTGGCCAAAGAGTTGCAAGATTTCGTCAAGAACCTTACCGCTCCCTACAAATATCCCCGGGAGATAGAATTCACATCTGAACTACCCAAGACAATCAGCGGTAAAATCAGACGGATCGAATTGCGCCAAAAACACTGAGTCTAAAAACAAATCGGCCCCTGCCAACAGTGGCAGGAGCCGATGAAACATGTCCATATAATTTCTTCCCTGCTAGTTGACGAGCAGCCTCCGTGTCTGTTGAATAAAGTCCGCCATCCTGCAAGGTTTGCGTATGAAGTCCTTAACGTAAGGCGTTATATCTTTGCAAAAACTGTCTGCGGGATCCAGCACACTCACTACCATGACTTTGACCTGAGGGTTGAGTTCCAGTAGTTTCATCAAGCAGTCTTTTCCGGACATACGAGGCATCAGAAGATCCAGAACAACCATGGAAATGTCATTTTTCTGAGCGCCAAAAATCTCAACCGCCTTTTCGCCACTATCAGCGACGATAGGCTCATAGCCGGCAATTTGAAGAAAACTCTCCAACAACTGTCCAAAAAAAGGGTTGTCCTCAACAACAAGTATCCTGACCTTTTTGCCGTCTGAAACCCCGACCTGAATTTCCTCGGGCAAACCATGAATATCCAAATGATGGACTGTCG
>CAYNZA010000075.1:0-14651 GCA_964401595.1 uncultured Desulfomonile sp. | reverse complement strand
TTGTTCAGCAAGATATGAAGCAAGTCGTTGATCCAAAATCAGGCACTATTCACCCCTGGTAAAGGGTGTCCTCTCCAGATTTGCCAGAAGCTCATCCACCCGGCCTTCGGCAATATTTAGGGTCTCAAAGAGCGTCTTTGATAGACCGACACCCTCCTCAAAAAGAGCCAGCGTTTCATCCAGGCCAAGACCGCCTGTCTCCATCTTTTCCACAACGGACTTGAGTTTATCAAATGCCACGTCGAAGTTCTCGGTCTGTCTGGCCCGGTCCGCATTACTTTTCAGTTCATCACTAGAAGTCTTTCGCTCCATGGTAGTCCATTCATAAGGCCCTTGCCAGGGTCTTCTTATTCTTTACCTTCCCTGTTTTCCTGGTTGCTTATCAACTCACTTAATTCTCTCTTTGCGGCCACTGACGCCGGGTCAACTCGAAGAGCCCTGAGAAAACTTGCGTGAGCCTGATCCATTCTCATGAAGAATTTTTTGTGGATATATCCTTCCAGATAATACCCTTCCGCCAGACTTTGAGGCAATGCTCCGGCCAGCTTTTCCCTGACCCGGTTCGACAACTGGACATCTTCCAACGCCGTTCTGACATATTGGGCAGGAAAATTCTGGTGAAGTCTCGCTTTTATTTTTGTCTTGGCCATCTCATGAAGCACATCGGAGTATAACGAAGTATTATCCATTCCCGAGATTTCAAGAATTTCCCTGGCTTCCTCAAACAGATCCAGAGATTCCAGATAATGTGATCTTTCCGACAGCGCTTTGCCTATGTTGAAAAGCTTTGAAGCCTGTACATCAGATGACACCTGGACCTGCGCATATCCGAGAGATGCCAGGAAAAAAACCACAACAATTGCTTCGACAAAAAAAAGTAGTTTACCACATGTCGGCCAACGGAAAAATATTAAATTGAAATTCTTGTCCAACATCATTTTACCCATAAAAATAAGACCAAACCAACAAAATGGAAAGATGTTCTCCCTCGAAACCGTGTGATTTCATGTTTCTATTGTCCCGGCGCCGGATCCGACGCCGGGACCGCTGGGGAAATGTGCAAAGATTCATAGGTTAAGAGGGCAAGCCATTGAATGACAGACATGTTTTCTGCCATTCTGGAATCGCGCATCCCGACACCCAGGCAAAACGATCAAAAAAAGTGGCTCAGGGAAATCCTGTCTTTTCTGGACCATGAGGATCAAATTTGTCGAAGCAAGGGGCATCTGTTGAAATTGAGTGGGTCGGTTCAGGAAGAGGACATTCCGTAGTTTTATTTTAACAGAACTCGGCCCGAAGCGTCATGAATCAGAATGCCCCAGAACTCTGAATCCGGAGCCTAACCTGTTTATGGAATGACCTCGAATTCCACACGCCGGCCCATTCTGTCTTCCACCGGCCTGATGGCCCCCGTAGATGTGGCTCCATGGGGAACTACCCGCATCCTGGAAATGGGAATTCCATAAGCGCTCGATAAATGGCGCGCCACGGCTTCAGCTCTTTTTTTAGACAGATTCAAATTGTAATCGGGTTTTCCTTTTCCGTCAGAAAACCCGTGGAGATTAAGCTTTGCGGACGGGGTCTGCCTCATCATCGCGACCACAGCCTCCAGGGCGGCCAGGTTGGAGGCGTCTGCCACTGCGTCAGTTGATCGCACAGAGAAACTGTTGAAGTCAAAAGTTACCGCAGTTCGCGTCCCCTGGGGCGTCAATCCCGCCGAAACAGGAGCAGGAGCCGAGGGTCTGCATGGTTGAACCCAAAACTGTTTCATCCATCCGTGCCAGACAGCCGGAGACGTTAGTTCGCCGTAGGCGTGGAATGTCCCTCTCCCTTTTTGAGCAATCCCCCGAAGGTAGAATGCGCCATCCTGGGAATTACCGATTTGAAAAGTGTGTATTTCGAGTTCAGGATTATTGGCTACTATTTGCTCGGCTATTTTGATTGGATCCGTTTTACAGGATTCTATTCCTCCGCCAATCACCACTATCATGGTCTTGCCGTCTATTGACGCCATTTCGTCACCCGCGGCCCTCAAACCGGCGCCTAGGGCGCTTGTCCCATACGAAACCGAGCGTGGAAACGAGTTCATAAAGCGCTCCGGGTCCCACGGTTGTACCGCAAGAATGCTCTCGGTGTTCTCACACCCCATTCCAACCTTGAGACCATAGTGCCTCAGTCCAATGTTAAAAAATCCATCGGCAGTTAAAGGTATCGCTTTCTCGAAGAACCCCATCTGCTTAAGAAGTGCCTGATAGTGATCCTTCTCTCTCATGTAACCCGATGCGTCAAACAGCACCAGAATGTTTGGAACCCGTTTGCAGTCATCCGCAAGGGCCTGACCCGGAAAAAACACGGCTAGAGCGACGATGATCGTTATAAGACGCGTCACGAGCCCAAGAGTAAAAATAGCTCGGAAGTTGGCAAACATGGGGCACTCCTTGTATCCGAATGAAGGCTGGCAGCCTACTTGACGGATTCGCTCGCAATTATCAAAGTATGTGCTAAATGTCAATTATTAAGCTTAAAGGTAGTTGATATCATTCCCTTAAATTTCTACTACTCGATGACATTCCGTCCCCAGATCATCAGTGTTGTGTGTTTAATGGTTTAATTGTAGAGTGAGCCGATCAAGCTCTATCACTGAAAGCACAGGTGCGCCATGCTTGATTTTTTGTTTGTCGTCATGCTGTTGACGGGTCTTGTAATCTCTTTCGCTTATTTTCTCAACTGGTATTATGCTTCCAGAAGCAGGCATAACTCTACTCACTTCATAATTACTCAAGATGGTTGGAAAATCGCAATTCATCATTACCGGCCTGAAACTCATAACGGAAGTGTGCCTGTAATCCTGTGTCACGGATTGGCTTCCAACCGTTTCATTTTCGATATGGACGGCGCTCCATCTCTTGCCTGTTATCTGAGGGACAACGGATACGATGTGTGGGTCCCTGAACTTAGGGGCTCGGGATTGAGTGACGCTCCCGGGTTGTTTAGTTCTGTTTCTCCTTACTGCTGGGGATATGGTCATCATCTTGATTACGACGTGCCCGCAATAATCGATTTTGTCACAGAGAAAACCAGCAACTCAAAAGCGACCTGGATCGGCCATAGCATGGGAGGTATGCTCATTTATTCTCATCTGGCCGAAAATCATGATCCACGAATCTCATCCGTGGTGACCCTCGGCAGCCCTGTGGATTTCGACAAGACCCTAAGACATATATTTAAAGGAGCGCTCAAGTTCAAATTTGCGCTCAAACTCTGTCCGGTCAATCCTCTGCCTTTTATCGGCAGGCTTCTTGTTCCGGTCATAACAACAAGCGCAAATTTTGTTCATGGAATGTATATCAGGTCCAACATGGACCCCCGAGTGGCAAGGTGTGTCAGCACTATTGGATCGCAATTGATTTCGCCCAGTGTGTTGTGGCTGGACCTTGCAGGTTTCATTGAGTCGGGTCAGTTCAAGTCCTCGGATGGAGTCCCTGTTTTAAACAAGCTGGAAACCCTGGATGTTCCGGTTTACGTGATCGCGGGCTCCAGAGATGAAGTGGCGCCCATGGAATGGGTCGTTCCGGCGGCTCGGTCTAATGCTGAACACGGGAAGAGACAACTTCTGGTGGCTGGAAGAGAAAATGGCTTTGAGCAGGATTATGGCCATGTTGACATGCTCCTGGGATTGAAGGCTCAGACTGAACTCTACCCAGCAATTCGTTCATGGTTGCAACAATTTTAGGTTTTTGCTTGACTTAGAATCCGGTCTGCATATATGTTTTATGTTTATACTAGATTGAATGGTTTGTGAAAAAGTGCGTATCAGATTGGAAGACATTCCCGAATACGGCCTGGAACTTGAGCTTTCCGACGCTTCATCGGGGGCGTTTTGTCCCAGCGCGGCCATCATGCCCAAGGAAGATATCGTCGTCAGCCACGACATATCGGGCAGGTTACATCTTACGCGTGACGAAGACAAAATATTGGTGACCGGTTCCGTTCAGTCAGTTGTTTGTCTACCGTGTTCCAGATGCCTTGTAAAACATGAGATTAAATTGACGACAGACGTTGATTTGTCGCTCAAAGTTACCAAGGCTGAATCGATTGAAGATGAGGCTCAACTGGAAGACAATGAAATACCTGTTCGTGGTCCGGAAATAGAATTGAGCGACATTATTTTCCAGGAAATCCTGCTCGACATTCCCATGAAGCCATTATGTCGTGATGATTGTCCGGGAATCTGTCCTGGTTGCGGATTCGCCACCGGGTCAGAACAATGCACATGTGATTCCGGTAAACAGATAGACCCAAGATGGCTGGAATTGAGGAAGATCAGGGATCAAATCGGCTCATAACTTGTGCGAGCTTTAAAGAGCATGCCATAAGATTTAATACAAACAAAAAGGTTAAGAAGGTTTTATCATGCCAGTTCCAAAAAAACGGGTTTCTCGAATCAGACGAGATAAAAGAAGGACCCATCATTCGTTGACCTGCGTGAACTTGTCAAAATGCCCGGAATGTTCGCAGCCCATGGCGCCTCACCGCATTTGTCCATCATGTGGGTATTACAAAAACAGGGTCGTCATTCAGCCTGCGTCATAAGGGCCGAGTCAATGTCTGACCGCTGCGTGTCCTCCAACAGAAGGTTGGCGGTGATATTTCCAGGCCAGGGTTCACAGTTCGCCGGAATGGCTAATGATTTGCTCGAGCAAAGCCAGTCAGCGCGTGACCTCATGGCTCAGGCGGATGCCATTCTCGGCTTTGAGTTGAGCAAAATAATGGCAGATCCGGCAGGGGATGAGCTTGGACGTACCATATTCACGCAACCGGCCATTTTCGTTCATTCCCTCATGCTGTGGAACATATTGAACGCTGCTACCGCTATCCTTCCACGGGTGGCCGCCGGTCACTCACTGGGGGAATATTCGGCGTTGTGCGCTGCAGGGGTTCTGAGCTTCGAAGATGCCCTTCGCTGCATCAGGGTCAGATCTGCGGCCATGGATAGCGCTCAACCTCCGGGAATGTGCGGTATGATGGCCGTGGTTGGATTGTCAGTGAAGCGAGTGGGTGAAATTCTTGAAGGTCTGTCTAAGGACGATTCGGTGAAAATCGCCAATTTCAACTCTCCTGACCAGGCCGTGCTCTCTGGAACCTTATCGGCTCTGAAAACGGCAACCGCATCATTCAGTAGGGAGAAGCGTTGTCGCTGCGTCATGCTGCCGGTTTCCTCGGCATTTCATACGGATTATATGTCCTCAGCCAAAGATGAACTTCTAAAATTCCTGAATGATGTTGAATTCAAGGAGCCTCTTTTCCCAATCATCTCTAATGTCACGGCATCGATCTTCCCGAATGATTCCCGCGAGGTCAGGAGGCTGCTGGCTGAACAGGTCGTCAGCCCGGTCTTGTGGAACGACACCATATCAGGCATGCAGACTATGGCGTCCGAGCGTTTTATTGAGATTGGTCCCGGAAAGGTTCTCTCAGGATTGATTAAGAGGATTGACCGAAGCGCTGACTGTCAGACAATTTCTGGCCTGGCTGATGTTGAAGCCTTTGTAGGCGCGCACTCATGAAGTTTACTTTCAGCGCAGATCTTAGTGGCAAAACTGCCTTGGTCACAGGAGCGTCCCGGGGCCTCGGAAGGGCCATCGCCGTTTCCCTGGCAGACTCTGGCGCATTCGTCATAGTTAATTATAAGGGATCTGATCGCCTCGCCCAAGAGACGCTTGACACCATTCGCTCTCACGGCGGTGATGGGATGCTCAAACAATTTGACGTGACAGATTTTGAGGATGTAAACAGGGCTATTGGCGAAGTCCTGGCGCAAAGAGAGTCCGTTGAATTGCTGGTTAACAACGCAGGAACCAACAAAGACGGTCTGTTCGGAAGGATGAAACCGGCCGAATGGCATGAAGTTATCGAGACAAATTTGTCAGGAGCCTTTAACACGTGCAGGGCCTTGACCAGGACCATGATTCGTCACCGGTACGGTAGAATTGTAAACATGGCCAGTGTGGCAGGCGAAGTCGGCAACGGAGGTCAGGTCAATTATTCAGCCTCGAAAGCGGGGCTGATAGGGTTTACCAAGTCGTTGGCCAGGGAATTGGCGCCGCGAAACATTCTGGTTAATTGCGTCTCCCCGGGACTGATTAGTGGTGGAATGAGCGACCTGTTGAGTGAAAAACAGACTCAGGCAGTGCTGGAACATGTTCCTCTAGGCCGATTGGGTTCAGCGCTGGATGTATGCGCTTCCGTGGTGTTTTTGTGCTCGGATATGTCAAACTATATCACCGGTCAGGTCATCAGGGTCAACGGAGGCCTTTACATGTGACAGGGACTCCAAATTGTTATATGAAAGAGTTCAATCCAAAACTTGATATAAAGTTTTATGTAGCCTTAGACAGGTATGGAGGATATCCACCATGGATGAGATCGAAAAAAAAATAGTGGACCTGGTAGCCGAAGTTCTAGTGGACGTCAATAAGGACAACATTCAGCTTGATTCCAAGATCGTGGAAGACTTGGGCGCTGAGTCCCTTGACATTTATGACATGATTGCGCTTCTCGAAGATGAATTCGGCATGGAGATCAGCGACGAGGAAGTTGAAAAGATTCAGACAGTTCAGGATGTGGCCGACTTTATCAAGGCCCAGAAACAGGCCTGACCAGGAACAAAAAATATTGTCCAGGGCTATGGAGGATCCCTTGAAACGTCGTGTCGCAGTAACGGGCATGGGCATGGTTACATGTCTTGGAAGCGGCGTGGAAACCAATTGGGAGGGTGTTATTACGGGGAAATCGGGCATCGGAGAAATTACCCATTTCGACACCACCGGGTTTTTGACTCGCATCGCAGGTGAAGTTAAAGCTGGCTTTGACAAACACGGAGCGATTCCCGTCAAAGAATTGCGTCGTCTGGATCGACACCAACAATACGCCATGGTGGCCGCCCATGAGGCATTTACATCTTCCGGACTTCAGTCGCCGCCATCTGATCCCTATCGTTGCGCCATGGTAATTGGCTCAGGCATGGGTGGCCTGGAAACCATGGAAAACGGTTATGAGGTCCTGAGGGCCAAGGGCCCCAGAAAAATGCCGCCATTCGTCATCCCCATGGTGGTTATTAGCCTTATACCTGGTCTGTTATCCATGAAATACGGGTTTAAGGGACCAAACTTCGGGATGGTCAACGCCTGCACTTCCGGAGCTTCAGCTATTGGTGAGGCCTATAGGCTTATATCAGGGGGACATGCTGACGTGGCCATGACTGGTGGGACTGAAGCTGTGGTGAGCGCGCTTTCAATATCTTCGTTCAACGCCATACGCGCTCTTTCGACTCGTAATGATGAGCCTCAAAAGGCATCCCGCCCATTTGACAGGGATAGGGATGGTTTTGTCATAGCGGAAGGCGCCGGCATTCTGATCCTGGAGTCAATGGAAACAGCGCAGGCCCGAGGGGCTGAGATTCTTGCTGAAATTGCAGGTTACGGAGCCACAGGGGATGCCTATCATATAGTAATGCCCGATCCTGAAGGATCTGGAGCCTATCACGCCATGAGAATTGCGATGGAAGAAGCTGGAGTGACTCCAGAAGAGATACAGTATATTAACGCTCATGGCACATCTACGGAATTGAACGACAAAATTGAAAGCCTGGCCATCAAGAAACTTTTTGGAAGCATGTCCAAACAGGTTTCAATCAGTTCCACAAAATCGATGACCGGCCACATGATAGGAGCGGCGGGCGCGGTTGAGGCAATCTTCAGTATCATGGCGATACTTGAAAACACGGCCCCTCCGACCATAAATCTCGATAATCCCGACCCGGAATGCGATCTGGATTACACACCGCATGTGGCGGTCCACCGACAGGTTGATTGCGCCATGTCCAACAGCTTCGCTTTCGGGGGCCAGAATGCTGCCCTGGTCTTTAAAGGGGTCTAACTATCATGAAAATTGCCGTTGGCTCAGATCACGCCGGTTATGACCTGAAGTTGATTGTCATGGACTATTTGGGTGTGAGCGGGTTCGATATAGTAGACGCAGGCTGCAAGTCGTCAACTTCATGCGATTATCCTCGTTTTGCTCATGACGTTTGTGAGTTGATCATGAAAGGCGAAGCCCCGCTAGGGATTCTGATTTGTGGGACCGGCATCGGTATGAGCATGTCCGCCAATCGCTACAAAGGCATCAGAGCTGCACTTTGCGCCAATGAGTATCACGCGAAAATGAGCCGGGCGCACAACGACGCCAATGTTTTGTGCCTTGGCAGTCGAGTAATAGGAAGCGAGTTGGCGCTGTCTATCCTCGCTGCCTGGTTGAACTCAAGTTTCGAGGGAGATCGCCACTTGAGGCGTGTCAATCTGATCGATGAGCTTTCATAATCGTTTTTTTCGGTCATTCTTTGACACAATTTGAGAATGCCTATTTCAGGATATTTTACGTCTTATCCAGCACGATGAACAAAGGATCAACATGAGCCCGTTGCAGGTCACAGACCCAGAAATTTACGGATTAATCGAACAAGAGAGGGCTAGGCAGGAAAACCGGCTGGAACTCATTGCCTCCGAGAATTTTACATCCAAGGCGGTAATGGAGGCTCAGGGGAGTATCCTTACCAACAAATATGCCGAGGGCTATCCCGGAAAGAGATATTACGGCGGATGTGTGAATGTTGACGTCGTGGAGGAAATTGCCCGCAGCAGAGCGAAATCCCTGTTTAATGTAGAGCACGCCAATGTGCAGCCCCATTCCGGCACTCAGGCGAACATGTCTGTTTATTTTACAGTAATGCAGCCGGGAGACTGCTACATGGGTATGGACCTGGCTCACGGCGGTCACCTGTCCATGGGACATCCCAAAAATTTCTCAGGCAAGATATACAAGGTTATTCCTTATTCTGTCAGGCGCTCGGATCAACATATCGACTACAACGAGGTCCGGGAGCTTGCGATCAAGCATCGCCCCAAGATGATCATAGTGGGAGCGAGCGCCTATCCTCGCACTATTCACTATGACATATTCGGACAAATCGCCAGCGAAGTGGGGGCAGTCCTTCTGGCCGACATTGCCCACATTGCGGGGCTTGTCGTAACCGGGCTACATCCTTCACCCGCTCCGTACGCAGATTTTGTTACCACCACAACACATAAAACCCTTCGTGGGCCTCGAGGCGGTATTGTAATGTGCAAACAGCAATACGCTGCCTCTCTGGATTCTTGCATATTTCCGGGCATGCAGGGCGGACCGCTCATGCATGTCATCGCTGCAAAGGCCGTAGCCTTCAAGGAGGCAGCGTCCGGGGATTTTAAACTTTATCAGACTAAAATTATCGAAAATGCGAAAACTCTCGCGGCGGAATTGATGAATAGGGGCTTCACTATAGTTTCAGGTGGCACAGACAACCATCTGGTTCTCGTGGACCTGACTGAAAAAGGCGTGACAGGCGCGCAGGCTCAGGACATTCTAGAGAAGGCCGGAATTACGGTGAACAAAAACTCTATACCTTTTGATCCACTACCTCCGGGAAGAGCCTCCGGTATCAGGATTGGAACACCTGCAGTAACAACGCGACACATGGGATCTGCGGAAATGAAAGTAATTGCTGCTTTAATCGACGACGCGATAGCCGTCAGGGATGATGAATTGAAACTTGAGCGTATCAAGAGCCAGGTATTGGAAATGTGCTCCAGGTTCCCACTCTATGGAAAGATCGGATCATAACATGGGCCAGAATAATGTCCTGAACCGCCTGAGCCTCTTTCCGGAGAGGAGATTTGACCTGGATTTTCCACTGGCTTACTGGTTTGCAGGTCTGTGGTTTTATCTAAAGGGTTTTCTCTACATCTGTTTCCTGTTCATGATTGGCTCTGATCCTGGCCCGTATGACACAGCTGTCCTGTTTGAGATCGTCTACTTCTCATTAGCTTTCATTCCAGCTCTAGTACTTGGCTTTGGATTCTGGAATGAAAAGAAATGGGCGCTTGTTCCGGCCCTTGTTTTTCTCCTGGCAGACACTCCGGTAATATTGTTTCGGATACTGCGCCTTGCAGACGCCGGTTTTATGGATTCAGGGCTCACTCAGATTTTCGAGATTGGTGGCCTCTTCCTCAACCTGGCCACTCTCGGATGGCTTTTCGCATTCAAGTCGGCCCGCCAACTCACCAGGTCTTCATACAAAAAATAGTCTCATCCAAGGCCGGGCATTAAATTTACCCGGCCCTTCACATTGTCTTTCGACCAATCCAGTCAAGGGCTTATCTTATTGACAATATCGTTCAACTTTGGTATGTTATATTTAATACATGAAGCATAACTTCAACAGCAGATTCAAAGAATGCTTCGTTACCTCCTGAGTAGACCAGGTCCTAGTTTGACCTGGTTTTTTTTGTCCACAACTTCGTGGGAGGGTCTGGTAAAAAGCTATGGTGATCTTTAGTCAGTTGTGTGGCGCTATATGGAGGGATTCGGGATTTTGGGAATGAGTTTTTGGAGAGTTTACTTGATCTCGGGTTTGCAGCCGGAAGGTAGTTGTTAATCGAGTTAATCGAACTTGATTGAGAGCGATTTCGGTGATAAATTATTTGCCGAAAATGTCGATCATCAATCCTTCACAGAAAAACAGTTCAAGTCTCTGTTACTTCAGGGACAAATGAGACCGCTGCAGTAATGTCAGTCCGGATACGCTTGTATGATCCGGCTGTTTCTCTAAATCAGGAGAAGTAAATGGACCTAAATTTTGTCCGAACCACGTGCCCTTATTGTGGATGTGGATGTGAGTTCCTTCTTGAAACTCTTGACGGCAAGCTGGTTTCCACAATACCTTCCAAGACTAATGTCATGAATCAAGGAAAACTTTGCATCAAGGGCTGGAACGCGCATGAGTTTGTTCACAGCCCAAAAAGACTTACAAAACCTATGATCAGAAAAGATGGAGAGCTTGTAGAAACCGACTGGGATGAGGCTCTCGATTTTGCCGCCAATCGCCTGAGGGAAATCAGGGACACTCACGGCGGTGATGCGCTGGCTTTCCTCACTTCGGCAAAATGCACAAACGAAGACAATTACGTTTTTCAGAAGTTTTGCAGGGTTGGGTTTGGCACAAACAATATTGATCATTGCGCGCGTCTCTGACACTCCTCGACGGTGGCAGGTCTTGCCGCCGCTTTCGGTAGTGGAGCCATGACGAATTCTATTCCTGAGATTGAGGATGCGGACTGTATATTTATCATAGGTTCAAACACATCGGTCGCACACCCGTTGATAGCGAGCAGGGTCTTCAAGGCGAAGGCCAAGGGAGCGAAACTGATTGTGGCTGATCCGCGTCGAATCCAGGTAAGTTCAATAGCCGATATCAACGTAAAACAGAAACTGGGATCGGACGTAGCCCTCCTCAATGGAATCATGAATGTTATCCTGACAAGAGGCTTGCATAACCCGGCTTTTATTGAGGAGAGAACTGAGGGCTTTGAAAAACTTGAGGAACTTCTGAAAGACTATCCTCCTGAGAAGGTGACCGAAATCACGGGAGTAAGCGTTGAGGACATTGTGGATATCGCCGAGACGTTTGCCAAATCAGAGAAATCTACAATCCTGTATGCGATGGGTATTACTCAGCATTCACACGGGGTTGACAATGTGAAGAGTCTGGCGAACCTCGCCATGCTGACAGGACAGATTGGGCGACCTTCGACGGGTGTCAATCCCTTGAGAGGGCAAAATAATGTTCAAGGCGCCTGCGATATGGGCGGCTTACCCAATGTATACCCCGCCTATCAGGCAGTGACGGATGAAAACAACAGGAAGAAATTTGAAGACGCATGGCAGGCCTCGCTGTCACAAAAACTCGGGTTTACCATCATGGAAATGATGCACGGCCTGGAAGACGGCTCGATCAAGGGAATGGTAATTCTTGGCGAGAATCCTGTTGGGAGCGACCCGGACTCCCGTCACGTGAAACACGCATTACAGGAAGCTGAATTCCTGGCAGTCATAGATATATTCCTGACCGACACTGCAAAGCTGGCTCATGTTGTATTCCCAGGAGTCTCCTTTGCAGAAAAAAACGGTACATTCACCAACACCGAACGAAAGGTTATGCGCGTTCGTAAAGCGGTCGAACCGGTTGGGGACTCCAGGACGGATTGGCGTATTATTTGCGATCTGTCCACGCGGTTCGGATTGCCAATGTCATATGAATCAGCTGAAGAAATCTTCAATGAGATCGCTCAGGTAACTCCGAGCTACGGTGGTCTATCTTACGAAAAGATAGAATCCGGGGGCATATCGTGGCCGTGTCCCAACAGGGATCACCCGGGAACACCCATCCTCCACACTGAGCGTTTCACACGTGGCAGAGGTTTGTTCCACGCAATTGAATATAGACCTCCCGAGGAACTAGCCGATGACGATTATCCATTGCTACTGACCACGGGTCGCTATTTCCCGCATTACCATACCGGCACTATGACCAGAAACTCCCCTACGCTCCACAATGAAATGCCGGAGGGGCACTTCGAGATTCATCCTTACGACGCCAAGACTTTAAATATCAAGAACATGGAAGAATGCCGTGTAAGCTCCCGTAGAGGCGATGTTGTTACTCGAGCGTTCATTACAGACGCCGTGGAACCGGGGACTGTTTTCATGAGTTTTCATTTTATGGAGGCGAATGCCAACGAACTTACCAACGCAGCTCTTGACCCTATATGCAAGATACCGGAATACAAGGTCTGCGCGGTAAAAGTTGAAAAACTCGAGACTGATCTGGCCAAAGCCGTTTAATATCGCTCAGCTATATTGAGGATCAGGACGAGCTAAATCAGAGCGGTCGAAAGACCGCTTTTAAAAAGCCCACATAATGACCACATGGTCATATGAATAAAATCAACTCAGAGACGGAGGAATTGTTTATGGAGGCGGTCAAACGGTTTGATTCCGGAGTCAGGGTGACTGCTTGGGTCACGGCGTTGCGTCCTGCATTTCATTCGGTCGGTGTGTTTCCGTACACTCTGGGGGCGCTGATAGCATATCGGGAGATGGGACATTTTGATTGGTCCCTATGGCTACTGGGTGTGACGGCAGTGATGTTGATCATGGGCGCCACACATCTACTGGGAGAGTGTTTTGACTACCAGGAGGACACAATAGCCTGGTCCGGAGCGCCAAGTCGATTTGCGGGAGGAGCCGGAGTTGTTCCCAGAAAAATGATCTCCAGACGGTCGGCTTTTTACGGAGGAGTTTTGTGCGCCGTTCTGGCAGTCACGGTTGGCTTGATTATCTGGGTGGGCTTCGATACCGGTCCATGGACCATACCGTTGGGCGCGCTAGGGATAATTGGAGGCGTTTTTTACTCCGCTCCGCCTTTCAGATGGGTCTCAACGGGCATGGGGGAGATGTGGATTCTGGTCTGCTATGGATTCCTGGCGGTTGCTGCAGGGGTGTACCTTCCTTTAGGGCGCCTGACACCTTTGAGCCTGTTGGTTTCAGCGCCGATTGCCACTACAATTTTTAATGTGATTTTTGCTAATGAGTATCCTGACTACGACTCCGACAGACAGGCCCAGAAAAAAAATCTATTGTCCAGGGTTGGCAGGGAAAAGGGAATCTGGATTTATTCATTTTTTTCCTTAACCGGTAATTTTTTCTTTTTTGTCAGTGTAATTGCCGGGGTTCCGATTGAAGCCCTGTTTTTTTATGCTCTTCCTTTCGCATTGTCTGTTTATTGCGTTCGAGGTTTTTTTCGTGGTGACTGGAGAGAGCGATCCAGACTGGAAATTGTTTGCGGTATGACGATAGTGGTTAACTTGGCCACAACCTTTTCTTACATCGCTGTTCTCGCTTTTTACTGATCGCTGAATGATGGATGTAATCCGGGGGACTTAATTAATGAATGGACCTATTGTTAAAGTCCGACCTTTCTACAGGCCACCCAGCCTGCTGTTTCGTCAGGCTGCGAGCGCGTTGATGTTCGGAACGCTGGTAGGTTGGAAAAAAATGCCACATTGGATACATTCTCATGGCCTGAAATCGATTCCTGTCTCTTCAGGCGCCCTTGGCATGGGCTGCATCGGTTTTCCGGCTCATCCGGCCTGGGAAGTCACCAGCGCGTGTAACCTTTCCTGCATACATTGCCATGCAACAGGGGGCAGGCCTTCACCTGACGAAATGGACACCCAACAGGCCAAGCGTTTCATCACAGACATGGCCTTGGTGGATGAATTCCGGATGCTGGTCTATACGGGTGGGGAACCTACCATTCGACCTGACCTTTTCGAATTGTTGGCGCACTCGAAGGAGGTAGGATTCCGGAATGTGATAGCGACCAACGCAATGATAATCGATGAAAGGATGGCCAGGGAGTTGAAAAGGACCGGCGTTGTGGGGGCTGCAGTCAGCCTCGATTCAGCCGACGCATGTGTCCACAATTATGTAAGGAACCACAAAAACGCGTTCAATGGAGCCATGAGAGGAATCAGGGCTATAAATCAGGCTGGCATACTGCTTCAAATTAACGTGACGGCCATGTCCTACAATTTCGACCACCTGGATGAACTCATATCACTGGCTGATGAATGCGGGGCTGGTATTATGTTGATGTATCAGCTAGTGTCGCGTTCCTTAAGTAGCCGTGACATCAAGCCACCAGGGCTTGTCCA
>CAYNZA010000074.1:10364-14859 GCA_964401595.1 uncultured Desulfomonile sp. | reverse complement strand
AGCATGTCCGACTCTTTGAAGCTCACCATCAATTTCTTCCGGGTGATTGATCCTCATTGACCGATTCAGGGAATTGCGCTTTTGCCTCATATGAAAAGAGGGACCTTAGTTTGTCCCAAAAATCGCCCCCAAGCACAAAGAGTGAGGCTATGAACAATACGTCTGCCGACAGGTTCACATACAACCGTTCTGCTGAGTCATCAGGAAGCCATCTCGGGATGTAAGCCTGTATATAAGCGGGAATCAAGGGCAGAATGAACATTGTTAATCCTATGTTATAACGTAATTTTCCGACCTTTGCAGATGGCGCTAATCTTTTCAGAAAACTCATGCAACGGGTTTTTATTATTTCGTAGTTCTCCTTCCCCAAGGTGGCCGCCGCCGCTATAATCAAAATCTCCGGAATGCCCAGACTTAACAACCCTATTATGGAGGCTTTCCATCCGATCGAAAGGTCGAGCCGAGCTATCAGTATCCCAAAAAGAGGGCATATGAATGACAGAATCAGGAATGTGAGCCCAACATACAACCTTATCTGTCCTGTTAAAATGTTTCTTGACTCTTTTGCCATGTATACTCCTGGATTTCAATTTTGAGAGGCGCTTGTCCTGGACACCCGGCACTAAAGAAAATTGTTACCGCACAGTGAGCCTGTTCAAAGTGGACTAAAAATATGTTTTAACCACCACTATTGAGCTTATTGAAGCTTGACACAATCCTTTATAGACATATATCTAATATATGATAATAGTTTTTACCACAATCACGGGGTTGCTAACCCAAAATTTGCGCGTTTTACCGCTTTTTACATAGTTTTCAAACCTTGTGGAACTCTAAAGAGGTTATCAATATGGCTGATGAAACGGAAAAAAGAGACGACTTTGATGTTGAAGATGAGCAGTCTAAGGCTCAACAAATAAACTTCGAAGATATTCCAGATGTGATGCCGCTTTTGCCGGTAAGGGATGTGGTCATATATTCCTACATGATATTACCGTTGATGGTCGGTCGGGAAAGGTCAATCAAGGCTGTGGAAAGCGCACTGGAGGGTGACCGGCTGATTTTTCTGTCCACTCAGAAATTCTCGACAGAGGAAGACCCGGGGCCTGATGACATTTATTCGGTGGGCACAGTCGCCATGGTTGTAAAAATGCTCAAACTCCCCGACGGTCGAGTGAAAATCCTGGTTCAGGGATTGGCGAAAGCAAGAATTACAGCTTACATTCCATCTACAAATTTTTTCAAAGTGGAAATTGAGAAAATTCCCGAACCTGTTGTTCCCAAAATAAACCTTGAAGTTGAAGCAACCATGCGCACTGTCAAGGAGAGTTCAGAAAAAATCCTTCAGTTAAGAGGCATAATTTCGCCCGACGCAGTTGCGATACTTGATTCGATAGACGACCCTGGGAGATTAGCAGACCTGGTCGCGTCGAATTTAAAGCTCAAGGTGGAAGAATCTCAAAGTATTCTGGAAATCATTGACCCGATTGATCGCCTGAGACGAGTCAACGAACTTCTGTCCAAAGAGCTTGAATTGTCGGCCATGCAAGCAAAAATTCAGACTCAGGCCAAAGAAGAAATGGGAAAGACTCACAGGGAATACTTCCTTCGAGAGCAGTTGAAGGCCATTCAGACCGAGCTTGGCGAAATAGACGAAAAGACCAAAGAAATTGAGGAGTTTCGCTCAAAAATAGCAAAAGCCAAGATTCCGGCGGATGTAGAAAAAGAAGCGGAAAAACAACTGAGCAGGCTTTCGCAAATGCATCCTGACGCTGCGGAAGCATCAATCATTCGTACATATCTGGACTGGATAGTTGAGCTTCCATGGTCTAAATCAACGAGGGACAAGCTTGAAATAAAAAACGCAAAGGAAATCCTCGACGAGGACCACTATGACCTTGAGAAAATTAAAGACAGGATTCTGGAATACCTTGGGGTCAGAAAACTGAACAAAAACATGAAAGGCCCTATTCTGTGTTTTGTGGGGCCTCCAGGAGTAGGAAAAACTTCTTTGGGCAAATCCATAGCCCGAGCCCTTGGTCGTAAATTCACCCGAATTTCTCTCGGAGGTTTGCGAGACGAAGCTGAAATTCGGGGACATAGAAGGACTTACATTGGGGCCTTGCCCGGAAGGATCATTCAGGGCCTCAAAACTGCAGGATCAAACAATCCGGTTTTCATGCTGGACGAAATTGATAAAGTGGGAGCCGATTTCCGGGGTGACCCATCTGCTGCACTACTGGAAGTGTTGGATCCGGAGCAGAACAACGCGTTTAGTGACCATTACCTGAACGTGCCTTTCGATCTGTCAAAAGTCATGTTCATCACTACGGCAAATCTCGCTGATCCCATTATACCGGCGCTCAAAGACAGGATGGAAATAATTGAACTTTCCGGATATATCGATGAAGAAAAACTCAAGATTGCCAGGCAGTATCTGATTCCGCGACAGATCAGGGAAAATGGTATCAAAGAGGAAGATTTTGTCATAACCGACGAGGCCATACTCAACATAATCAATCAATATACCAGGGAAGCCGGATTACGAAATCTTGAGAGGGAAATAGCCAATGTTTGTCGTAAAATTGCCCGCAAGATTGCCGAAGGGGAAAAGAAGATCCCCAGAATAACCGCTAAGAATTTGAACAAATTTCTTGGTGTGCCAAGGTTTCTCGCAGACGATGAGAAACGTGAGGATGAAATCGGAGTGGCCACGGGTTTGGCATGGACCCCTTATGGTGGAGACATTCTTCATATTGAAGCCACCCCAATGGAAGGCAAAGGCAATCTTTTGCTGACTGGACAACTTGGCGATGTCATGAAGGAATCGGGCCAGGCGGCAATGTCTTATTTCAGATCGAGGGCTTCCAAGTTCGGAGTCACCGAGAACTTTTATTTTTCAAAGGATATTCATGTCCACGTTCCGGCGGGAGCCATACCCAAAGACGGGCCATCTGCAGGCGTCACAATGGCCACCGCAATTGTTAGCGCTTTCACTGGCATTCCCGTAAGGTCAGACGTGGCAATGACGGGTGAAGTGACTTTGCGAGGACGAGTGCTACCTATTGGTGGCTTGAGGGAAAAGTCTCTGGCTGCTCTACGGGCCAGAATTTACACAATAATAGCTCCTCAGGCCAATGAAAAAGATCTGGACGAGATCCCCAAGCACATCAGACGACGTCTGGAGTTTAAGTTTGTTTCGCACATGGACGAGGTCCTGAAGTTAGCATTGCAAGAAGATCCTGATAGAAAACAATCGGTTGAGGGTGATTCAGGGAAATCAGAGAAAGTCCTGAAACAATCTTCGGAACGCAAGGCGACCACTTCACCGAGCGTAAAAAAAGAGCCTAAAGCGAAAGCCTGATCCTTTAAGACTATCGCTGGTAATAGTGGGAAACAGGAACAATACTTTTAACCCTGTTTCCCAATTTCACCCTGAGATCGGCCTTCCTTAATTTGCTGAACCATCATTTCTGTTTCAGCAGAAATTTTTATCATTTCCGTCTCTATGTCCTGTCGAATCTTCTCATATTCGTCATGCGGCAGACCTTGAGGCGCAAATACGGGTTTCCCCCAGGCCATGACTATTGTGCTAAAAGGTAACGGCACTATCATGGAGTCCCAGGATTTGAACTGTAACTGCCTGGTGGACCAACTCACGAAAGGAACTATTGGTTGACCGGTCTCTCGCCCAACCATTACTATTCCCATTTTTACTTTCCGTGACGGTCCACGAGGAGCGTCTACTGCCAATCCAGAACAGTAGTTCCTCTCCTTGATCTGCTCAATCATCTCGGACAAAGCTTCTTTCCCACCTTTTGACGACGAACCCCTAACGGTGTCATATCCTAATCTTTTTATTGATCTGTCAATTATCTCTCCATCATGGGAACGACTAACCATGACGACTCCAGGATACCTCCTGCAATAATAAACCGGGAACAGCATCGTACCGTGAAAACAGGCGCAAGCAAACGGCATTCGTTTGCATATATCGTCTTCATATTCTGTATTCAGGAAGATGGTTCTGGACGTCAGGTCCACTAACCTGAAATATGAACTGACAAGACGCGGAATGAGAAACAGAACAATTCGGAACCAGAGTTTCTGATCTTTTTCACCTTTGTTCATTGCAACTTTGCCTCAAGAATGTTCAGCGCCTCCTGAACCGCTTCCTGAACGTCTTCATCCTGGTCATCCAAAGCCTTACGCAAAAGCGGAATAGCCAGTACATTTCCTATCTTTCCAAGCAGTTCCGCAGTATCTCCCTTTAGACCTGTGTCATCTGAAAATAGAAAGCTCGAAAGGTCGTCTATCACTTCGTCCAATATTTGAGGATTAATTTCCAATGCGTATTCCATTGCAACCAATGCGCCTATTCGCGTTGAAAATTCTTTTTGCTTGAACACCTCTACCAAAGTCTCGGGACGACCTTTTCTGCAAACCAGTTTTGCCGCGTCTTCCGCTCTTCCTGACTTCACCATGGAATCCACTA
>CAYNZA010000074.1:0-10264 GCA_964401595.1 uncultured Desulfomonile sp. | reverse complement strand
CAATGGGGACATGACGAGGCTATTAGCACCATCAGGTCTACCGGATAGGTGAGTTCGTCAAGTCCCAAAGTCATGGATTCATTATTGGGGCGCTCCTCCGTGCCCAGCCATTCAATTGCGTCGAGAAAAGGCGCGAGTTCTGCCCCATCGGGCGAAGTCAGATAATGAATTCTTCCCTGTTCTCCGTTCGTTATTGTCATGGATGGCTTACCGACCATCACAGGGTCGGATGTCTCTTCCATGGATATTCTGTTCATAGAGACACCGCTGACCTGACGGGCCACGTCGAATATCCGTCTTTCGAAAAGGCTTTGATTTCCGGTTCCAAAAAGAACCAGCCTGACTGGTTTTGTCAACCTGGATGAAACTTCCTGAACACGCATCAATTCATTGTCTGAGAGCAAACTCTTCTCCTTGAGATGTTATTTAATTCGACGGCAGGAACTATCGAGTTCCAGGCACGAAGTGTTGATAAACAACTCCGGAATCAGGAGACAAATTGTATGGAGATTGAACTCCGCGCACAGGGGCCGGCATGTAACTCCACAGGTATCCACCGATACCACTCACTCCGTCCGCCACCATCGGCAGAACACCCGAAAACTGTTGCTGTTGAACCCCGACCGACTGTTGACCCTCCGGGATTGTCAAAACCGGCTGGCCATAAATGTTCATGGGACCTCGATAATTTCTGTCATAGATTTCAGCGCCTTGGCTAAATGCAGACGCTGAGGCCATAAAAACCATGATCAAGACTAACAAACTGATTTTTTTCATAATTGATCCTCACGTCAAAAAACTTTTCGGTAAAATATACCACATTAAATGATGTTTTTGAACAATCCCGGCTTATTCAGGATTTTGGAGCTTTTTAATCATCTATTTTAATGCTATTTCTATCGGGGATGGAACGCCGATCGGTTCCAGTAGTCTCATCAATTTGGGCACATTATATGTTTCCAACAGGCAGCTTTTGCTTTCCGGAAAACTTACCTCAGTATTTTAGTATGTTGCGGGGAAACAACATGAAACCTTGCCGATTAATCATATGTCTATTATTCGTCTCGACAGTAGCCTTTGCGCCATTAGGAATCAGTGTTCAGGATCTGCAAGCCAAAAAGGGAGGTAGTTTTGGAAAAAGCTCTTCCTGGTCATCATCTACTAAAGGAACCTGGGATAGAAGTGGCGGCGGCATTTTTGGTTCAGGATCAAAAACTTCCGGCGGATATAGCAAACCTGTAACAAATCCACAGCCTTCATCCTACAGCAAGCCTGGGTTATCCACTCAGCCCCCTGGTAGCGGTTTCAAAGCTCCATCGTCGGAGACGCCTGCGGCCGGATATTCCAAACCGGGATTGCAGCCACAGCCATCCCAAAGTTCCGGTGGCTACGCCAAACCGGTTGGAGCAGCTGGAGCAGTCGGGACCGTTGGAGCGGTTGGGGCCGCCGGGGCGTTGGGCTCAACCGGCTCTCACGAGTCTTTCTCCGGGGGGTCGAAGTTCGACAAGCAGACGGTAGGAGAGCTGAGAAAAAAATCATCTCAGGATTCTTTACAACGCTATCAGGAAGAAAAAACCAAGTTTAAAAACCCTGAATTCGCTGTAGATAAATCGAAGTACGAGTCCAGTCCTCTTTATCAAAAAGGCAAGGTTTACTCGGGGTTCGATTATGGAACCCATTATTCGAACAGGGACAATTTTTACAGGTCACGAGGATATCAGGCCCCCGGTTTCGCCTTCGGCGGATCACCGAGTTTCGGTATGTTTGACACCCTATTCCTGTTCTGGATGCTGGATCACTTAGGAAACAAGAACGTGGCCGCTACCGCCTATCATCATCAAAATGATCCGGGATACCAGAAATGGAGACAGGAAGCGGACCAACTGGCGAAGGACAACGCCGACCTAAAGAGCAAACTGGCTGAACTGGACAAACAGGTAAAAGGTATGGATGGCACGCCCAAAGATCCTGGATATCTTCCACCTGGAATTCCTCCCGAAGTAGCTCTGGCAGCCACCGCCCTGTCCTCCAAAACTCCTGAAAAACCGGCGCTAAGGATGGCAACAGGCCAAAGCGGCGGATGGTATGACAAATATGCGAATTTGTTCAGAACTAAAAGCTCGGGTTTGGATGTCAAAACAATCCCGACATCAGGGGCATTCGAAAACCTGAAACTCCTGGCTGACGGTAAAGCAGACCTAGCTATAGTCCAGTCGGATGTGCTGGCCATGGCGGACAAGAAATTGCCTGACAAAAAACTTGTAACAGAGCAGTCCACGCTCTACCCCGAATACATTCAATTAATAACCAATAGCAAGAGCGGCATAAAATCGATTTCTGATCTCAATCCATCAAAAAACATAATTTACGTGGGACCCAAAGGTTCTGGAAGCGCCTTGACATGGGAGGGGCTGGGAAATCAGAATGATAAGTACAAAAAGTTGTCCATTCAACACTCAGACTTTTTTAGCGCTCTGGAAGCCGTACAAAAAAACCCCGATGCTTTGATGCTGTTTGTAGGCGGGCTCAACAGTGATTTTCTCAAAAAGGCTGAAGAGTTAGCCAAAAAGAATGGGAGTCTGGCGCTGGTTGCGTTGGATGACTCTCATCTGGATGACAGACTCGACCAGAATGGCAATCCCATTTACTCATTTGTGAACATACCCAAGGATGTTTATCCTTATCTTCAGAAGGGTTGGCTGTTCAGCCATGAGACCAGGACACTGGCTGTTCAGGCGGTGTTAGCCCTGCGAACGGACTGGGCACAGGAATTTGGTCCAAACGCTATGGACGCTCTCTCACTTGCTGTTTTGGAGACCAAACCAGAATTCCAGAAGATTGTTAACGTAAAAAAATGATTTTGTAAAAAACAGCCAAAAAGTTTTGAACTTGAATGAAGCATTTTTTGAATGATTTACTGTTGACCAGGGATGGACTGGTTCCAGACATGGGCCTGTGAAAAACCCTGGCACCTGTCATTTAGTTTTCCGTTTGGAGGAAAAATGTGCGCGATGTGGAACATATTGCGAAAAGTTGGTCTAAAGAAATTTGACGATGTAAAAGATTCATTTTCCAGGATTACGGATGAGAGAATAGACCTCGATCTGCCGTTGGGTTTGAGATTCAACTGCTTGGTGGAAATACCTGAAGTTGATTTTATTCTTTCGGGGGATGAGCTTGAGATCAAACACCCCGGCGCAGCGAATTCGGTGATTTCTTATGGTAATTTTCCTGTTGGAGATTCTCTGGTTCACCGATTCTATCTCAATCATCCCGATCATGTTTACATGCTTCAGGTAATCACTGATTCACGCAAGATAGTTGAAGAGGTCAAGCTTTTCATGTCCTACGATGAGGTTTTTCCGCAGGACCCGGAATCATGGGATTTTTGGCTCTCCGACCAGGACGGATATATTGGTTTGAACGTTTTCGATAGCAAGAATGGTAAGCGTTTTTTCCGGGTCTGGGAAAATCCCGATGCAATGAAGGTACTGGAACAGGACGCTTCCGGTAATCAGATTAACAGGATTCCACCTTTGAGTTTTCTCGAAAACCTGCGAATGGACCCCTATGGCAAAAACTCTGAAACGATCAAATACGACAGCATGTTATATGGACGTCACGTCAGTGATAATTTGGATGAATATCTCATGCTCTCAGCCACACAGGAAAGAGATGGAGCTTCCATCCAGATAATGGTTGGAATACCAATGGAGCCTGCCTCCATAAAGGTTATCTAGTCATCACACCACAAGGAGGAACATAATGGGAGGAATTTTCGGATTCCTTAGCAGCTTCGGCAAGGAAAAATTCGGACAGATTGGGCAAACTATTACTCAGAAAATAGTAGCCTGGGACCCAGAGACTGCGTCTCAGGCGGAAATCGAGGAAATGATCAAGGAACTCGATAAAATTACCATCGAGGCCGGTAAATCTAAAACTGAGTATGAAAGAGAAAAAGCAGAGGCTGACGCAGCTCAGAAAAATTATGATAAATTCCTGGCGGCGGCCGAACTCCTGAACAAAAGACTGGAAGAAGCCAACGCCTCTGGAAATGCTTCTCAGGCCGCGCAACTCGAAGCCAGTTTAAACAAGTTACTCAATGAACTTGAGGAACTTAGACCAGAAGCGGAAAGAGAGTTGGCAGAAGCTCAGGAAGCGGCCGTTTATTATGAGGAGGTGAAAAACCTTGCTGAGCTGACTGCAAACAAGGTCAAGAATGCTCGTGCCATGCTGGATAAAGCCAAGCGGGACATGAAGAGGGCTGAACTTGAAAAGCAAAGGTCAACGGCGCGTGCGGAAAAAGCGGAGAAAGTGGCTGGGCTAAGATCCGAATCCTCAAGCCTCGGCGTGGCTTTGGCGGCCATGAACAAACAGGCTGAAGATGCCAGAGCCATGGCGGCAAGCTCAGACATGAAAGCCAAACTCTTGACTACTGAAAGAGACTCGGCGGATGAGCACATCAAAGCCGCACTAGATGAAGTGGCTGGTGTTCAACAGACTAAGAACCTTAGTTTTGCCGATAGACTGGCATCTCTGAAAAAGAAGTAATTCCAGCTACGCATCCTCAGCAATGGGGATGCGTCTCCCTTGAATCCTAGTCCCTAGCGTTGAGCCTCATGGCCGATATACCCTCTTTAGCTTTCAGTTGTTTAACAAAATCATCAGCTTTTTTTTCAGACTCGAAATCTCCCAAGTATAGCCGGTATATGATTCCGGAACTAGGGCGCGCCACGGGTTTGAGTGTCGCCTTGTAACCTTTGGCCTTCCACTTTGAAGCCCACTCCTGGGCTATACGGGGATGACTAAACGCTCCTACCTGAACGATAAAACCTTTTGATGTCTCGTTACTCAGTTTTTCCACACTTGGAGAGGAATTCTGATCAATGTCTAAGGAACCCTGAGTCGGATGTCCTGCTGACGCGGGTAAAGAAAAGCTTTTATCTTCTTTAACGGCGCCGGAAAGCCCTGAATGGACTGTCTTTTCGCCTGAACGGTTGGAAGAAACTTTACTCTCTGGAACCGGTGCTGCTAATACTGGGGGTGACTTGTCTTCTTTCGTTTTCAACTGGCTGTAAAAAGTTACCTCAGTGGGCGTCTGGCATGTTTTAAGTTCAGACCTGGCTGCGCTCATTTCAGGCATGACAGGATTCAGTTTTTTGTGAGTAAAAGACTGGCTGACCGTCTCATTGGAAATGGTGGGCGCGCTAAGCATTCTAATATTGATGAAAGTCAACACTATCATGATCACTATCGTAGAAAGCACACCGATGATCATGGGGCCGTTTTTAGGCCCGGTGTCTGATCGGGAGACATTCCGAACCGACACACTAGCTTTGCCTTTCAATACTTTATGGTCTCTAAAGAATCTGCTCAGGGCCATAATTCTTTCACATTCGATCCGGAGCCGAGACTCCCAATATGGTCAGTCCATTCGCTATTACGAGTCGAACCGCCTCTACGAGGTAGAGTCGAGATTTCTTGACACGGTTGTCTTCGCCTAAAATCTTGTTGTCATGGTAGTACGAATGAAACAAGTCCGCCAGTTCCATCAAATAGAAAGTGACACGATGCGGTTCCAGCGCCTCAGAGGCTTCTCTCAAAACATCAGGGAAATCCGCGAGTTTTTTCATCAGGATCAGCTCTTCTGGCAAGCTTATAGCAGAAAGGTCAGGATTGCTGACATCAGCGTCTATCCCTTTCTCCCGGGCTATTCTGAATATGCTTGAAATCCGGGCGTGTGCGTACTGTACATAATAAACAGGGTTGTCACTGGACTGTTTTTTAGCTAAATCCAGGTCAAAATCCAGATGGCTGTCGCATCTCTTGGTTAGGAAAAAGAACCTGGCGGCGTCAGAACCGACTTCTTCCAGAACCTCCCGAAGTGTAATAAATTCGCCGGATCGTGTGGACATGGATATTTTCTGCCCCTGACGAACCAGGTTCACAAATTGAACCAGCAGCACACGCAATTTCTCTGAAGAATGACCAAAAGCGTCAATAGCCGCTTTGACTCGAGGAACGTACCCGTGATGGTCTGACCCCCAGATATCCACTAACAGATCGTAGCCTCGATTCATTTTGTCATTGTGATATGCCACATCTGCAGCAAAATACGTCGGTTCACCGGTAGCCCTTACAAGAACCCTATCCTTTTCGTCCTGACTGTCCTCCATGAAAAACCATAGGGCGCCATCTCTCTGCTCTGCTTTACCAAGCCGTTTCAAGTCGTCAAGTGCCTGGACAAGCCTGCCACTTTTGTGCAATTCATGTTCGCTGAAATAACGGTCGTAGGTTACCCCAAAAACTCCCAGATCATCTTTGATGCCTTCCAGTATTCTTTTGCATGCGTAGGCGGAGGCAATCGGAACCGCCTCCGATTCACTAAGACCTCTAATCGTACTGGCCTCAGCAGCGTCTGCAAACTCCATGGCCATTTCCTTCATGTACTGGCCTTGATAATGATTTTCCGGAAACTGAACCTCATCCCCCTGCAGTTCCCTGTAACGGTAATACAGTGAACGTCCCAAAATATTCATCTGATTGCCGACATCATTCACGTAATATTCGGAATCAACCCTGAATCCTGTCGCCCGAAGAAGTCTTACAAGGCTATCTCCTACCGCTGCCCCACGTCCGTGCCCCACATGCAATGGTCCGGTTGGATTGGCGCTTACAAATTCCACAAGAACCCGTGGGCCATTAAGTTCAGAAGAGCTTCCATATTTTTCCTTTTTGTCATGAATGGTATCAAGATTCTTACGCCAGACGTCAGGAGAAATAAAAAAATTGATGAATCCTGGGCCAGCAATCTCATACTTATCAATTATCCCTGAATCTTGAGGCATGCGGTCTATGATCTTCTGAGCCAATTCTCGCGGCTTGAATTTCAGTTCCTTGCTGAGAACTAACGCGATGTTGGTCGCAAAATCCCCAAATTTGGCATCTTTGGTTCTGGAAATGTCAACTTTTTGCAAACCCGCTGTGTCCACCGAGACGTCTTCAGCGTCGCAAAGTTTGTTTAAGGCCTTCTGCGTTATTTCTTTAACTTTTTGTTTCATGTATGAATTTCCGACCTAACTTTTTGTTCTCTCTTCAGTCGAGTCCTCAGAATCATCAACCCGCAAAGTCACATCTTTCGTAAAATCGGGACAACGAGTCGTGGATGCGCCATCCATCAAAAATTTTTTGTTGCATGTTTGTCTCCATGCGCAAATTACACAAATCGTTTTATCGCTACTCATACCAGAACTCCTTCATACAAAATTGTATTATCATTTTCATAGATTACGGTCAAGAGCTTTGATCATGGTTTATATATTTTCATCTTCTCCAATCTACTGGAAATATATGCTTTTTTTTGATACACATCATTAGTGAGGGTTAATTATGCAGTTTACAGATCCTGAAGAGGTCCGGCTTTTTCCAGGTAAGGCTATTAAGGCCAGATACTGGAACGAACGACTGAAATCTGAACAGATTGGTCTATTCATAAGACCGCTATCCCTGCCCAAGGTTTCATTAGGGGCTACCGAGGTCCTGCATCGCGGGGGCTTGATAAAATTTGATGAAATACTTCTCGTGGTGACAATGTTAAAATCCTTGGGACCAGAAGAAGGTTTTTTTGATCTGTGGTGGAATTATCATCATCCCGACGGACCTGACACCTTCAAGAAGATGGCCGTCCAGGAAAGACTTTGCAATTTTTTCTATGACGAAAATGGCAAGCGATTTGTGGTCGAGACTGAAAACTCATTCAGAAAGTTCTTCTCCAACCTTCACGAAATAGTGGGACAGACCAGGCCATGGACTGAGATAGAATTCGACAGGGCTCTAAATCGTTGTTGCTCCCAATTCTATCCTCCGGAGAACCTCTGGGAAATGGTCAAGACCAAGTCCGATATTTTTGATTCAAGGTCTAAACTGGACCTGGACTTGAATTTGTACGAAGGCATGATCCCTGAGGATTTGAAGCCCTTCTACTTGTTCTCAACAGAATTGGGGCATTGTCTGAGTATAATCCCGTCTAATCTGGAAGAACAGGCGGACGTCAGAGGTCCTTCTTTTTATTTAACCCCCGCACCGGTCAAAACGGTTTTAAGATGCGGAATCAGATGGCTCCGAGGCTATCCAGTGGCTGCCATTCCTTTCATTCCGGGTCACGGGCTGGCCGCCCCGCCTGAAGACTATGAGTTTTGAATGCTCTTATGTGTGGATCGTTTTTCCAGGACCCCACCATTCTATTTAAAACCCGTGATTACCGTTTATTCCAGATGCTCTGAATTCCTTGACACTTCGGGCAGTGATTGTTATTTCTTGGGTTATCTGTAACATGCCTCGCTTCTCATATTGTCGGCACTCTCAATTGACTGTCCCAGAGAGCGATGCGAAAGGGTGTATGTCCAATTGGAGGATTCGCAATCAGAAACTCAAGGTCTGGTCAGATGGTTCAAACGCAAAATGGGCCTAAACAGAATTCCAAAAGAATTACAACAGGTTATAGATGAGAGTGAGGAAAGGGGCTTAATTGATCATGACGAAGGTGACATGATTGAGGGTATTTTTGATCTTAAACAGACGGTAGCCCGCGAAATTATGATTCCTCGAACACAGATTGTGGCAATACCACGTGATAGTCCGCTTGATCAAATACTGAGCGCCATAATTCACTCGGGACATTCCAGGATTCCAGTTTTCAAGGAGAATGTCGATCAAATAGTCGGGATATTAAATGCCAAGGATCTGCTGCCTTTCTGGCTCGACCAAGGAAAGGTGTTTGATATTGACAAGATATGCCGTGAGCCGTTTTTTGTTCCGGAAACCAAACGTATCAATGATCTTCTCAATGAACTGCGTTCCAAGAAATCGCATTTGGCGGTAATTGTTGACGAGTATGGCGGCACATCGGGCATAGTTACCATCGAGGATATAATAGAGGAAATAATTGGGGACATACGCGATGAGCACGACAGGGAAGAGGACGAATTCCTTCCTCAGGAGGATGGCTCAACTTTGGTCAATGCGTGGGCCAATCTTGACGACTTTGAGGAGATGTTCGACATAAAGGTTCCAAGGGAAGGATATGACACGGTTGGGGGATTTATAATCCACTTGTTAGGCAAAGTTCCTCGGAAAGGGGAGGAAATCTTCTTCGAGGGTCTAAAAATGAAGATACAGTCTGCTGACGCTAAGCGTGTTACCAGAGTTCTGGTGACTCGTTCCTCGATGGCGGAATCAAATGAGTCGAATGGCGCGTCGGAATCTATTCCATGACAAAACCATTGTCGGCTTCATTGATTAGCGGAGCATTTCTCGCCCTGGTTTTTCATCCCTGGCAACTTGATATGCTGGTATGGATCGCTCTCATTCCCCTTTTATGGTCTATTCACATTAGTGAGAATCCTTCGAAAGCCTCCCTCTATGGATGGGCTGCCGGTTTTTTTTTCTTCAGCCTGGACGTCAGGTGGGTTTATGATACCCTAACTGTTCACGGTCATTTTTCTGAATATCTGGCTGCCACTATTCTGTTGGCAATGATTGCATTCCTTGCCCTGTTCTTCTCTTTTTTTTCATACGTCTGCAGGGTTGCGAAAGATTCGGGATTTTCATACTGCCTTATTTTTCCTACTGCCTGGGTAAGCGTAGAGTATCTCAGGACCTATGCATTAACAGGTTTTCCTTGGGATTTGCTGGGATATTCTCTTTCACAGAGTCCAAATCTCATTCAGATTGTCGATATCACCGGAGTTTATGGGCTATCTTTTCTGATTGTTTTTGTGAACAGCGCTGTCCTGGAAGCCCTGGTTAACAGGAGAAAATCTTTTTCAAGTGTAGTGATCCAGTTGGTGGTGGGCATGGCGCTCACATCAGTATGCGCACTGTACGGTTGGACAAAAATATCCGATTACTCAGACAGATCAAGAGTTCAGACCAGCCACACTGTCGGTATTTTGCAGGGGGCCATTCCTCAGGGCGTCAAGTGGAGCGAATCATACCGATCGCTCACTTTTTCCAAATATGAAGAACTTGCAGTGGAATCCGTGGCAAAAGGCGCTGAATTCCTGATATGGCCGGAAACAAGCGTGCCAGTAGTAATTGGCGGTCCAAATTTAGCGTGGATGGCGGCCATAGAGATTTCGAAGAAAGTCAACACTCCGATGCTGATAGGAGCGCCGTCTCAAACTGATTTATCCGGTGAGACAAGCTATTTTAACAGCGCTTTTCTGGTGGATGGATCGGAAATATTGTCAGGGTATGACAAGAT
>CAYNZA010000073.1:10354-14874 GCA_964401595.1 uncultured Desulfomonile sp. | reverse complement strand
ATTCTGACCTGTAAGCGGATCTGCAACTCCTGCAACCCACCGAGTTGATTTCCACCACCAGATTCTTCGCCCCAATGGATTCCAGAATAGAGCAGGCGCACGACACTATCTCAGCGTCAGTTAAAGGATCGTCATCCCCAAGGACCTCAGCATTGATCTGAAAGAATTGACGATACCTTCCCTTGGAAGGCCTTTCTCTCCTGAACATCGGTCCAATCGTGAAAAGTTTTAGCAACGATTCTTTCTTCAACAATGAATGCTCAACAACGGATCGCAATATTCCAGCCGTAGCTTCTGGACGCAGGCTCAGGGATTCTCCACCAATATCCTCGAAGGTGTACATCTCCTTCTCTACGATGTCTGTAACCTGTCCAATGCCACGAACGAAGAGTTCAGTTTTTTCCATTATAGGAGTGATAATTTCCCGAAAACCGTATTTCCTGAAACACGCTCTTGCGGATTCACTGACAAAAGCCCATTTGGCGCTCTCGTCAGGCAGTATATCGTGAAAACCTTTTACCAACGAAATCATGTCAGCCGGCCCTCTGCGCCTGGAATGTTCCACTATTGACCAAACTACTAACTATACTGTTAATTCGGTCCTATGGTCAAGGAAAGTTTGCTAAACGAATTTCATGGATGGAAGTTGGACTTTTACCAGCAATTCAGAGATGGGTAGAATGCAAATGGATTACACGCGAATGGGGTAAACTTTTTTTTGAATTCCGGAGAAACTTAACTCTGCAATTTTGTCAATAGGCTGAAATTAAGCAGCATCCCCATTCTGCCCTGCGATTGGGCCAAAAAAGATTTTCGCGAGGTTTGTTGTCCAGTATGAATATTTCCTTCTCAATTTTTGCTCCGATTTGTCTCACAAAACTCCGGAAATCCCTGATGGTGAGCCGATGAATGTCCGGCGTGTTATACCATGGATGAGGGTGAGCGCCTGAAATAGGCGTTTTACCCGACAACACATATTCAAGCATCAATTTCCAATGACCAAAGTTTGGAAAAGTAATGATGGATTTCGATCCCACTCTCAGCATTTCCTTTACCAAGGCTTCAGGATTCATCAACTGCTGAAGCGTCCGGCTCAGAATGACATATTCGTAGCTAAGGTCAGGGAAACCTTCCAGCCCTTGGTCCAAGTCGAGAGTCATGACACGAATCCCTCGTTCAATGCACCTGATCACTTTCTCCTGGTCTAATTCTACGCCACACCCCTCAACCTCTTTTTCATCCCTGAGTCTAGATAGCAGGGTACCTGTTCCGCAGCCCAAGTCCAAGACCCTGGTTCCCGGAGTAATCAACTCAATAATGACGTTAAATCCCGCTTCGAATTCGTGAAAGGGAGTGCGAATTTCAACCACTTTGTTCAACACCTTTCAGGAAGCCCCTCATTATCCGTGTGAGTTTAGGCATGGCCGCCGGAATCAAAAAAGAATCGTGCCCGTAAGGCATATCCAGTTCCACAAACGAAACGTCTTTTTTCAGTGACTGTAGGGCTCTTACAATAGCCAGAGACATTGATGTCGGGTAGAGCCAGTCAGAGGTAAATGACAGGACGAGCATTTTACTCTGAACTTCCTGGAAAGCGCTGATAAGGTCTCCGTACTGGCCCTCAAGATCGAAATAATCTATTGCCTTTGTGATTGTTATATAGGAGTCTTCGTCAAATCGTTCCATGAATTTGGCGCCTTGGTGCTGAAGGTAGGATTCAACCTCAAACTCACCCCCATCAGTTTCATTTTCTCCAAGGCTGTACCGGATGCCGTCCATGTCCTTTAACGTCAGCTTGCGACCGAACTTGCGCTCCATTATTTCTTCTGACAAATATGTGATGTGGCCGATCATTCTGGCTACTGCCAGACCTCTCCCCATTCTTACCGAATCAGAGTTGACTTCCGGCGCGCCACAAGCGCTTACCGGGTCTGAATAAATTGCATTGCGACCAACCCAATTGAAGGCTATTCCCTGTGGTGACAATCGAGCAGTTGCTGCGATCACTACCGCTGACCTGACTTTTTCCGGGAATCGACATGCCCAGTCCAGCGCCTGCATGCCGCCCATTGACCCACCCACAACACTATGAAGCCGACGGACACCCAGTCGTTCCATCAACATTGCCTGAATGTTGACCATGTCGCTGATCGTTATGCGTGGGAAAGATCTTCCGTAAGGTTTTTCAGTAGACGGGTTGAGGCTGGGCGGCCCGGTAGTTCCTTTACAGCCCCCCAAACAGTTCGAGCAGATGACAAAATGCTTGTCAGTATCGATGCCTTTACCGGGACCAATCATTTGATCCCACCAACCAACTCGGCCGTTTTCAGTCACACCGGCAGCATGAGCGTCGCCAGACAAAGCGTGTAGAATCAGGACTACATTGTCCTTGCCGGGTGATAATTTTCCATAGGTTTCATAGGCTACTGTTAATGGCCCTAAATGGACACCGGCTTCCAGGTGTATCCCTTCGAAGTGTTCATAGAGCGTCCGAGTCGGAGATGATTCGATGAACTTGACATCGCTGTTTTTTTCAGAAGTGGTCGGCATCTTTGTTCCCACAACATCAGAGTATGGATTTCATGTATGCGCCAAGCGCCTGACGACAGCAGAATTTAAACGCATCAATGCTGATGGAAAAGTCCTCAAAACAGGGACACCAAAATCCATATACCCAACAGCCCATCACAATTAATTATGGTTGAAGTCCGGCAAAGTCAATTTAGTTGAACAAAATTTTTCCACAACTTCTGAAAGAGATGGCCTACGCCCTGTAGACGCGACCTCTCTCAAAAAAGAACCCGCTGCCGGACGACTAAACCACTCATCCCCATAGAGATCCGTAAGAGTCCGTTGCAGCGAGAAAGCCCCCGACCATGCCAGTATGTAGTCAAGTGAGTAGAAGTCGCTCTCCATGTCGATCAAATAGCCCTCTGGTTCATGTTCGAAACCGGTGGCTTCTTCCATGCCCCGAGAATAGAAATCCGAGTTCTTTAAATCCTGTTTCTCAAAATAATCCTTCTCTGCAAGGAACTTTCCAATGTAGCGTCTAATCAGGCATAAACGTTTAACCCGGCACCTCGCAGAGAGCTTCTCAGCTTCATTTTGATTCATGCCGGCAACCTGTGTCAGCCATACAGGATTCTCTGAAAGTTCCATAAAGAGGAACGCAAATGCTTCATCAAGAGATGATGATCTGTAGAAGCGCCTGTATTCCAATGCAATATCAGGCGATACATTACTCAGAAAAACGGCGTGTCCTGTTTCATGGAGCAAAGTTTCAAGATCCAGAAGACCGCCAACGGGTTTCATAATGACATGAATTTCTCCTGGCACGTCAATTCCAACACAAAGAGCGTCTATGCCCTTTAATGGAGAGTCGTCCAGTTCAAACACTACAGTGGGGTCTTGGAACAAATTGAATTCCATTTTTGCGAGGGTATTCTCTACCAGTCCCCTGAATTTGGTTTGATCAAAAAAATTGTCGTAAAGGTCGATGTTGAGCAGCCGCAATGCATGATAACGATTTATTTTCTCGAAAGGCGCTCCTAAAGATTCTTCAACCCATGCCCCCATCTGAGCATTGTAGATGGCAGCGGTTTCTTGCAGAAAATCCCTGGCCTTCAAAGACCACTCATCAAAGGATATCAGCTTCTTGTCTTCACAGTACCGCGCATAATTGGTGTAGCCGAATCTCTCCTTGACCGTTCTCACAGTCAGGTCCGTAACGCCGAGAAGTATAGGGTTTATTATTTTCCTGAAAAAAATGTTGCAGTCAGAACGCATCAGATCACGTTTATGGAAATTGTCCTGTTTCTGGAGCCAGGGTATGACCTGCAAAGCTGGTATTTTCTCATCATCGATGTTCATGCGCCCATGTTCCATGTAGAACCTGAGCATGTCACCCAAGGATGCGGTTCTTTGCTCGATAGCAAGGTCCATGCATGCGAAAAGCGCCCGTCCAGACCTTTCCCTGATGTCTTCATTGGACGCGTTGTCGGACATTCTCCTCAGAAAATCCACGGTACTTTGTTTCAGTAGCATAGGCCGGGATTCCACGAGTTCACCGACCCCCAGAGCGGAAGGAAAACCTTGGGCCTGGTTGACGGCAAGCCGCGCCAAATCCCTGTGGGCAGCGTCGAGCTGCTCTACAACCTTTGCGAGAGATAAATCGCTCACGAATCACTACCTGACCAACAAGATAAATGGAAGGCAATCAGCCAATTCAGCTGCGGCGTAGTATCAGCCGCCAGGTCTATTGCCGTGTTCGGCGCAAAAGCCAATCACTAATTTCCGATTGTAAAACTATACCATAGAAAAGTTCTCTGCAACTAATGTTGTAATGCAAGAATACAAAGGAACAATCTGCCCTAACTGGCTGCCCATTTTGACCTTGAATTGTAAGAGTTGCGTTGACCGTTCTTGCGATTAGGTCTGTTCTGAGCCGGACCTTTTGTTTTCTTGTTCATCAAGCATTCCCAAGAACAATAGCCGTACGATGAATAAGTCATCGTTTGCAC
>CAYNZA010000073.1:0-10254 GCA_964401595.1 uncultured Desulfomonile sp. | reverse complement strand
CGGTTTGTTATCATTAGATAACGGCGATGTCAAACAATGAATGACTTGATGAAAAAAAATTGTCACCAGCTATAATTTGATGTATAAATACCAGTTTGAAAGAGAACACATGGAATCGCCTCCATTTCAGGGATTGAGTCGTATTGCCGTGCGTCGATTTCAATGATAAAATGAATTTTTGCGGCTATTCCACAACCTAGTGTGACATTGGTCGTGAACTTCATCGAAGACCCTTCTAGGGAAAGTTTAGGCGACTGCCTCCATGGCTGGCCCCGCTATCTGTGGCAGTTACGGCGGAGCGTTTCGATTGGGCCGCTTCGTTACCGGTGAACTTTTTTAGGGTTGAACTCAAGAGTTGGGAGAATCACTATGCCAAAATTGAAAAGCTGCCGTGGGGCGGCAAAAAGGTTCACTGTGCTGAAAAGTGGAAAAATTAAGAGAAAAAAGGCGTATCACAGCCATATCCTGACATCCAAGACGCGCAAGCAGAAGAGAAATCTGAGACATGGTTCATTGATAGACAAGAGAGATAGTGGTCAAATCAAGAGACTTCTGCCGTATGGATAGGACGATATGCCGGATCTGTTGATCCTGTGGGGATCCATTTGACAAAGTTCAAATGAATTGTAGTCCAGGATTCTTCAGCCGGCTCGCAAGATTTATTAGGAGAGAAAAATGCCCAGAGTTAGGTGCGCGCCCGCAAGCAGGGCTAGACGAAAAAAAATTATGAAAATGGCAAAGGGCTATGTCGGGGGTAGGAGCAGAACCCTGAAACAGGCCAAGGAAACAGTTGAGAGGGCCCTTTGTTATGCATATCGTGATAGAAGGAACAGAAAGAGGGATTTCAGAAGGCTTTGGATCGCCAGAATCAATGCCGCCGCCAGGCTGAATGGCATTCATTACAACAGGTTGATAGAAGGTTTGAAAAAAGGCGAGGTGGCCATAGACAGAAAAATTCTGGCTGAACTCGCTGTTAGCGATCCCGGAGCCTTCAAGAGCATTGCTGATAGCGCTATGGTTGCGCTTAAAGCCTAGCTGTTCGACAATTCTGACGGGATGAGCGCGCATAGCCATCGCCTACTCGATGCTAGGCCGCTCTTCACTCGCCGAATCGGAGCGGTCTCATTGACCGCTTTTTATTTTTTTGCCGTTTGTTCAGAAACTTTCGTCAGGTTTTTGGTGAACCGAGGTTCAGATGATAGACAAATTGAACGCGCTAAGAGAATCCACAGTGTCGGACATTAACGGATTGTCCGATGTAAAGGCTCTGAATGATTTACGCACCCGCGTGCTGGGTAGAAAGGGCGCGTTGACGGGATTGCTCAGGAGCCTTAAAGATTTTGGGCCTGAGCAGAGATCATTCATTGGGAAACTTGCAAATGAAATCAAGGAAGACCTCGAGGGCAGGTTTGAAATATGTGAGAGAAAATTTATCGAGGATTCGGAACAGGAAGAACTCAAGAAGGATTTTATCGATACAACGCTTCCAGGGCGAAGGGCAGAATTCGGAAAATTGCATGTGCTCAATCAGGTAACCTCGGAATTGATTGATGTCTTTACCGGGTTAGGTTTTCAGTTGGCGGAAGGACCCGAAGTCGAACTCGATTACTACAATTTTGAAGCGTTGAACATTCCCAGGGATCATCCGGCGAGGGATATGCAGGACACTTTTTATTTTTCGGAAAATGTGGTGTTGCGAACCCACACATCCCCTGTGCAGATCCGCGCCATGGAAAAGACAAAACCGCCGGTACGAATCATATGTCCAGGAAAGGTTTATCGACGGGACGCTGACATAACACATTCTCCCATGTTTATGCAGATTGAGGGGTTGTGGGTGGATAGGGATGTGTCGTTAGCCGATCTCAAAGGCGTTCTGACGGCATTTGTTCACGAGTATTTTGGGTCTGACGTAGGCCTTCGTTTCAGGCCGAGCTTTTTTCCATTCACTGAGCCATCAGCTGAGGTTGACATCCAGTGCGTGATTTGCTCCGGAAGAGGTTGCAGGACGTGCTCCTTCACAGGCTGGCTTGAAATACTGGGTTCCGGAATGGTAGACCCGGCTCTATACGGATTCGTAGATTACGATCCCGAAATCTACTCTGGTTTTGCGTTCGGAATGGGGATCGAGAGAATAGCAATGCTGAAATACGGAATCCCTGACATTCGTTCCTTTTATGAAAACGACGTCCGATTCCTGAAGCAGTTCTGAAAAGATTCTGCCGTTTGATTCCAAAGGCGGCTACAATTCAGATACAGCTGGTTCAGCGCCGTCATGTGTTCCTCAAGACGAGGTAGTTTGCGGGTAATTCTATCAAAGAGGGGTATTCAATAATGCTCGTCAGCTTAAACTGGCTGAAAGAGTTTGTGGAGACAGACAAGACAGCTTATGAGATTGCCGACCATCTGACTATGGGCGGTATAGAGGTTGAGTCTGTAAGCCATGTGGGTGAGAATTTGAAAACCGTTTTTACGGCAAGAATTCTCGAATTCAATCCTCATCCCAATGCAGCCCAACTAAACCTGGTCAAAATCGATCTTGCAGACAGGACTGAGGAAGTGGTTTGTGGCGCGCCAAATGTGACGGTTGGGGCAATAGTAGCTTTTGCCTCGGTCGGGACGGAACTGCCTGGGGGGAACACAGTCGCTCACAGGGAAATCAAGGGCATTGGGTCGCCGGGAATGTTGAGTTCCGAGAGAGAATTGGGACTGGGTGAAGATGCCTCTGGACTTCTTGTCTTCGATCCCGACACTCCCATCGGTCTGCCCCTCGCCTCGGCTATGGACTTTATCGAGGATTTTGTCCTGGAGACTTCTGTTACTCCCAACCGAGGGGACTGTCTGTCAATTCTGGGAGTTGCTCGAGAATTGGCCGCACTTATTGGCTGTCAGTACAGAAGGCCGTCATCCCAGCCCGTCGAGTGTGATGAATCAATTGCTTCGTTGCTCTCCGTGGAATGTCTGGATCCTGAACTTTGTCCACGTTATGTCGCCAGGATGATCAGAGGACTTCGGATCGGACCGTCGCCGTTTGCCGTGAGATTGAGACTCCAGCGATCCGGAGTGAGGCCCATATCCAACGTAGTTGACACCACCAATTTGATACTGCTTGAAACAGGGCAACCACTGCACGCTTTTGACTACGACAGGATAGAGGGGCAAAAAATAGTCGTCAGGAGAAACGATCCTGAGGAAATTTTTGTAACCTTGGATGGAACCGGCAGGCTTCTCCCTAAAAATAGTTTGATGATTCGCGACGGAGTCAGATCGGTGGCTTTGGCGGGAATCATGGGCGGTGAAAATTCGGAAATACAAAATTCTACCACAAGAGTGGTCATTGAAAGCGCCTGTTTTGAGAGGTTTGGGATCCGCAGGACTGCAAAGTCGCTTGGAATGTCTACGGAGGCTTCTTTTAGGTTTGAGCGAGGCGTAGACCCTGAGGGAACCCTGTTGGCAGCGAACAGGGCCGCTTTCATGATGCAGAAACTTGCGGGCGGGCAAGCGCTTTCCGGAGTTCTCGATTGTTACCCTGTTCCAATCCTGAGGCATCCGGTCAGATTACGAACCAGAAAAGTTTCACAGCTTTTGGGGATTAATTTCTCCAGAGACGAGGTTGTGTCCTATCTTGAGCGCCTTGGTATATCCTGTGTTCCATCGAAACTGGAACCGGATACTACAACATGTGTCAGTCCCTCATGGCGTTGGGATCTCGACAGAGAAGTCGATATGATAGAAGAGGTGGCCAGGGTGCATGGCTTCCAACAAATTCCCATGACCATGCCGACGGGCAGGATCAAGCCCGATAAATCCAAAACATCTTACAAGCGCGTGAGAATGGCAGCTGAGTTGATGAAGGCCTCAGGATTTACCGAGACAATATCGATGTCTTTTATTTCTGAAGGCGCATGCCAGAGCTTGGGGATCATTGAGTCGAATGAAGGCCAGCTCAAACTCATCAATCCACTGACCGAGGATTACACTGTGATGAGACGCTCGCTGTTACCAGGCTTGTTCAGCGCGTTGAGGAGGAATCTCAACTATAAGGCCGAGTCCCTACGCCTGTTCGAGATCGGCAGGATTTTCAGTCCCGTAAACGGTCAGGATTTGCCTCGTGAGGATTTGGTTCTCTCTGGGGTGGCATGCGGCCCAAGACACACAGACAATTGGCACTTCAATAGAGGAGAAATAAATATATTTGGTAAAGTTGAACCCAAGCCTGAAACCGATTTCTACGATGCGAAAGGGGCCATAGAGAATTGTCTCGAAGGTCTGGGATGTGGTGACGTTACTTTCTCTAGTTCAGACAAAGGTTTTCTTCATCCGGGTAAGTCATCAGATATACGCTTTAATGGCGATCTCCTGGGATTTATCGGAGAACTATCTCCACAAAAGATTAGAGAAAATGGTTTAACTGGAAAAATCCAGGTCTTTGAATTTTTGCTAGAGCCATTAATGGTTGCCTACCGCAAAAAAATAGCTTTTAGATCACTACCGCGCTATCCGCATGTAGAACGAGACTTATCGATATTGGTTGAAACAAATTGTTCAGGAGATGACATTAAGCACTTGATTTCACGTTTGGGCCATGATATCATAAATTCCGTGATCCTATTTGATTTGTATCGAGGCGAATCGATTCCGGATGGTTATCAAAGCATGGCTTTCCGGATCAGATATCGGTCTGAGGATCGAACTCTTACAGACGCTGAAGTCCAAGAGGTTCATTCTCATGTGATTGAGTCGCTCCGCAGCGCTTTTGGAGCCTCAATTAGAGACTGACATTGGCCATTTATCAAGTATCAAGGATAATTGGTTGATTTGGTTATGATCTTGTTGGAGTTGGTGTTTGCATTCTCATGAGGAGGGGTGGGTAGAATATGACCATCGCAATTCCGGAGAAACAGTATTTCAAAATTGGCGAAGTCAGTGAAATATTGGACGTTGAACCATATGTGCTTCGTTACTGGGAATCTGAATTCAAGATTCTCAAACCTACGCGTACACGTGCCAGGCAACGGCTTTATCATAAGAAAGATCTTGAACTACTTCTTGAAATAAAACATCTGCTTTACGATGAAAAGTTCACGATTGCCGGCGCAAAAAAGCGCCTCCAGGAGATGAAGAAGCAGACTGCCGCTGAGAAGAAGGCGTCTAGAACTACCAAAGCGTCTCGAGTTCGGGAGGAGGCCCCAGCGATTGCGGAAAAATTTGATACGCCGGGTCTTGCTTCAAATCAGGAAGATTACCGTGATATTTTACTTGAGATAAAAAGAGAACTTAAAGAACTCAGGAACATATTGGAGGGATAGCCACTCGTAGGAACCCTTGGTAATGATTATTCATCGATTTGGGTCACAAAATCCTGCAGTGGTTAGATTCCTCGCATTCAGTTTTGAAAGGTGGATGGACGCAATATTTTCCATAGAGAACGTTTTGACCGGAGCGCGTCCTACAGGATAATCCTTCCGACAGCACACCCCTTCATGTATTTTTGGCCTGACAATCCCTTCAACTCAAGAATCTTTCCTATTGCCGGTTTTAATTCGCTGATCTATTATTTGACCAGAATAAATTCAAATGCTTGTTGACAAGAAAATGGGAAAGAAGGAGTAAAGCCATGAGCACGCCGATGCACTGCCCCGGATTTGAAGCCAACAAAAACCTTTCTTCATTCACGTGCAAGTGTCCTAGTTGCGGCAAACTGGTTGAGATCTTTTCCGATGAGTTTGACAGATCTCATGTCTGCAAGGGATGCAAGCAGCCAATAGATTTCACACAATGCTCGCTGGAGGCTGGAGCGTGACGTTTTTCCGGGAACCCGACGTGGTCATCTGTGCCAGAGACTCCGTTGGGTTTCATATTTAGAGTGCGACTGAACAGGATTAAGGTCTAAAGCTCCTCAAAAATTCTTAAAAAAGTGTCCCCTCTGTGAAATTCATTGTTGAACATGCCGAATGAGGCGCATGCTGGAGAAAACAAAACTACCTGTCCGGGTCTGGCGTTTGACAGCAAAGAGAGCGTAGCAGACTTGAGGTCAGAGAATATCCCGTCTATTATAGAGGACGCCCCGCATTCCAAGAGTTTTTCGTGGAGTGTAGGAGTGGCCGACCCTTCCAGTAAAGCAATCCTGGTAGCCACCCGAGCCGCGGCCCTTGCGAAATCAGTCAGGTCAAGCTTCTTGTCAGCTCCCCCGGCGATCAGCAAAATATCGCGATTTCCAAAAGCGTTCAGAGCGGCTATACCTGAGACAGGAGTGGTGCTGGTGGTGTCATTGATGAATTCAACTCCGTCCTTGATCCCCAATGACTCAAGTCTGTAGTGAACCCCTTTGAATGTTTCAACTGCCTCACGAATGTATGAATCCTGCACACCCAGCAAACGAGTGGTCATCACGGCGGCGGCGACGTTTTCCAGGTTATGATCACCCGGCAATTTGATGTCCCAATTCCTTGGCGCATCATTGATGCTGAAGAAGGAGACTTTCGAGTGGGCCTCCCCTGCCAGTCTCGCCGTTACTGGATTGTCCTTGTTAAATACGCAGAAATCAGACTCTTTCTGATATTTATATATAGCTGTCTTGTCCTCTATATATTCGTCCATACCACTGTATCGATTCAAATGGTCGGGGTAGATGTTTGTAAAAACAGAGGCCTGGGGGGAAATTCCGGCCTTATGAAAGCCCCGCAACTGCCAACTGGACAGTTCCAGGGTTACAACGTCTTCAGGTCCGACTACCTTAAGAAGCGGCAAGGTGGCCATTCCCATTATATTACCGGCCAAATGGACCTTTTGACCTGCAGACTTCAGAATATTGTATACTAACGAAGTAGTAGTGGTCTTTCCCCTGGTGCCGGTTATTCCCACTACAAGACCGGGGAAGAATTTGCAGAATAAACTTTCGTCCATCTCAATAGGGACACCGTGTTCCTCTGCCAATTTGAGAAATGGCGAATGTTGGGGAACGTCGGCATTGCGCAATATCATGTCAGCAGAGATGAAATCCTCTTCATCATGACCGCCAACCTTGACAATTACCGGAAGGCCTTCGAGTTTTGCCAAAGACGGGGCTAGCTGTTCAGAGGTCTTCAAATCGGTCACGGTGACACGTGCCCCGCATTCAATGAGAAACAGGGTGTCTCCCAGGCCGCGCCCCAAGAGTCCAAGTCCCATCACCGTAATTCGTTTGCCTTTAACTAAATCTACAAAATTCTGCATGTTGCCTCACGGCAGGGAAAGTATGATCGGGCCATCGTCGGTAATGGCAATTGAATGTTCAAAATGGGCTGAGAGTCTACCATCTCCGGTAACTGCAGTCCATTCATCGTCGAGCAGTTTGATACGCCAGGTCCCCTCGTTGACCATTGGTTCCAGGGCTAGTGTCATACCGACCTCTAGCCGGGGATTCCATCCTACTCCCGTGTAGTTCGGTATTTGTGGCGGTTCATGCATTTTTCGACCGACGCCATGTCCGACAAAATCCCTTACCACAGAATAACCGTTGGATTCGACATGACGCTGAACTGCGCGGGAAATGTCGTGCAGACGATTACCCGGCCAAGCCTGGTCTATTCCCTTGTACAAAGACTCCTCAGTCACCTTCAGCAGGTTTTGAGCGGATTCCGAAATGTTTCCTACGGCGTAAGTCCTGGCCGCATCTCCCACAAAACCTTTGAGGACGACTCCCACGTCCACTCCCACTATATCCCCCTCATTCAATATTCGGGGTCCTGGAATGCCGTGAACAATTTCTTCATTGACCGAGGAACAGATGCAGGCCGGATATGGACGCTTGTCACTCATTCTATAACCCTTGAATGCGGCCTTGCCACCCGATTTTCTGATCATCTGATCTGCAATCTTGTCGAGGTGGCCAGTAGTAATTCCCGGCTCTATGATTTCTCCCAGTTTTGTGAGTATCTGGGCCACAATCCGGTTAGCCTCACGCATGATTGCTATTTCTCTGTTTGTCTTGATTATGATGGATTCGTTCACGATTATAATCTTTCGCCCGTAGTATCAGGATTAAAGTTCAAATACGAAAAGAAGCAAACGGTTTTCCCAAACCGTTCTAGAACGGTGTTGAGACAAGTCTCCGGCCACAAGGCGCCAAATATGAATTCCAGGTAAGACTTGAAACATTTTGGGAAACAACAAGGCTTGACAGGCATTCCAACTTTAGCTAATATGTGAACACTAGTCATTCAATTGCCCGGCGAGACGACCGTATCCTCCATGTTCGGAGCCATACCCTTTATTGTGTCCGCCGGGCTTCTTTTTACCCGCATTAAAATCCACCATCCAGTCATTACAATCCTAACAAAACCATTGTAAATTGAACTGGTTGGCGAACGATCGGACGATATCTACTTACTCAGTAATTTCCTGAAATGGTACCCGAACAGAGCGCTGGAAATGGCTTCCCCAAAGGCCGATCTGTGAAACATCAAGGCTCGAATAAAAAGCTTCCAGTAATAAATTTTACCTTTTTCAAGTATCCCAAGGTAGATCATTGAGCGAATTAGAGCCTTTATTTCCAGGGTGTTTATTCGTCTCTTTCTGGTCGGTTTGTATTCCTTGAGGAATTCCAGCACGCGATGATAGTATTCTCGTGGAGAATATATGTTGTTAAGAACTGCCTGATAACCGGCTCTTATCTTTTCTGCGTCCATCCTTGGAATGAAATTGAGCGAACCGTCGCAGTTGTCTCCAGTACAACCGTCAATCAGGCGTCCCTCATTCTGGAGTCGTTGATGCAGTTTAGTTCCAGGAATGGCATTGAGTAAGCCTATCATGGCCTTCACGACTCCACTGGACTGAATAAATGCAATCTGACGTTCAAAAATATTGGGTGGATCGTTGTCGAACCCTATGATGAATCCGCCCATGACCTCCATCCCATTTCTCTGTATGGTTTTCACGGCCTCGACCAGATCTTTGGCTGCATTCTGATGTTTTCCACACTCCAGGAGGCATTCTTCCGCCGGGGTTTCGAGTCCCAGGAAGACGGAGTCAAAACCTGCTTCCGTCATCAAACGCATAAGTTCCATGTCCTCAGCAAGGTTTACGGAGGCCTCCGTGAACAGTGTGAATGGAAAGTTTCGAGCCTGCTGCCAAGGGATCAAGTCTCTCAGGAGCTGCTTAACCTTAACCTTGTTGCCAATAAAATTATCGTCAACAATAAAGCAACGCCCTCTCCAGCCCATGTCATACAGGATGTTGAACTCACGAATCATCTGCTCGGAGGATTTGACCCTGGGACGACGTCCATTCAGTTTCACAATGTCACAAAACTCGCAGTCATAAGGGCATCCACGGGAATACTGTATTGACATGGAAGCATAGTAGCTCATGTTGATAAGATCCCACCGGGGAAGAGGTGTTTGGGTGATGTTGGGTTTTTCCTCGGAATAATAGATGCGGCGAGGTGAGTCCGTTGCGAGGTCTTTCAAAAACTGTTCAAAAGTTACCTCTGCCTCGTTAAGAACCAGATGATCTATATCGGAATATTGATCCGACAGGCTCGTGAAGAGAGGTCCTCCTGCCACGATTTTCTTTCCGAACCTCTTGCATGTGTCGATGACCTCCCGGACAGAATCTTTCTGAACGACCATGGCCCCGATAAATACCATGTCGGCCCAACGAATGTCTTTATCCAGTAATTTTTCGACATTCATGTCGATGAGTTTGAGTTCCCAATTTTTCGGCATCATGCTAGCAACTGTCAACATGCCGAGAGGGACATGAGCTGCCCTTTTTCCAATGAATTTGAGAATATGTTTGAAGCTCCAGAATGTGTCTGGAATTCTGGGATAAACTAACAATGCTTTCATATAAAGCTACTCCTTGTTGGGCCCTGGCAAAAAATGGCCCTAAACTTCTGTCAAGGCAAAGAAATTCATCACTGTTTGGCGGTTCCAGGGAATGGTGAGTCAAAAAACCTCATCAATGGTGAATCCGGTCTCAGCAGAAGAGTGCTATCCGTGGCAAAAATTCTTTCGTAAGCGTCCATGTGACGAATAAAAGAAAAAAAATCCTGATCCTGTCCGTAGGCTTTCGCGTAAATTCTTGTGGATTCAGCGTCTCCTAAGCCCCGGAGTGTTTCTGCCTTTTTGTATGCCTCCGCAAGAATGATTTCACGCTCCTTATTAGCGTTGGCTCTTATTTCCCTCGCCTGTTCCTCTCCTTCAGCCCTATATCTTTTCGCTATTCGTTCTCTTTCCGCTTTCATTCTTGCAAAGACACTATTCTGAACTT
>CAYNZA010000072.1:0-15238 GCA_964401595.1 uncultured Desulfomonile sp. | reverse complement strand
GTAGGGTAAATCCAGTTTTTGTGCTCGCAGAAGATGGTGATGAGGCAATCAACCGCTTCATCTTCCATAATCGCCCTGCCAATTCTGAAAAAAGGCTCTGGCAAGAAGGCTCCGGCGGCTCCGTCAACAGGATTCTTGTGAATAACCGGCACTCCGGGACCAAGAATTTTGGATATTTCGTCCAGAGTTCGCTCACTCAATTCAGCAAGATTAAAGTTAGGCTCATTCTGGAGAATGTCGCAAGCGACTATACTGGGGCCGGCAGTGTGAGTAAAGATGGCAACTTTGTTGCCGGAAGGTATTCTCCCTATGGACAGGGCCTTACAAACGGTGATCATTTCGGCGGCAGAGTTTACTATATGTGCGCCGGCCTGTTTCAAGGCGCCGGTCCATATTTTATCGGATCCGGCGGCAGCGCCGGTATGGGTCAACGTAACACTGTCAGCTTTTTCTCCCTTTCCGCCCTTGTAAATTACCACTGGCTTGTAAGGGGTTATTGATTCCACTGTTTTAATGAAAGCTCTAGGGTTGGAACTTCCCTCTGTGAACAAGCCGATGACCCTGGTCTCTGGATCATCTCCCAGATATTCCAGCAAGTCGTGGAATTCCATGTTTACCCGGTTACCTACGCCAATCCACTTCGCAATTCCAAGTCCTTCATCGTCCGCTTTAGTTTTAAGGGTCAAACCGATGCCGCCGCTCTGACTCAAAAAAGATACGTTCCCAGAATGTAACACGCGAGGGTAAAATGTAACATTTAAATTTGAATTTGCATTGAGGAACCCTAAAGTATTTGGGCCGATTACAGGCATGGGTCCGGCGGCTTTCCTAAGCTCCTCCTGAAGCAGCCTCCCCTCTTTACCCATTTCTGAATAACCGCCCGCCAATGCGACAGCCCCCCTGACTCCCATGGCGCTCAGGCGCCCAACGGTATCTACTGACGCTCTCTGGTTTAGAGCTACCACTGCCAGATCAGGGATTTTGGGAAGATCGTCCAGTGATCTAAAAACCTTGCAGCCCATAATCGAGTCGTGTCTGGGATGGACTGGAAAAATTTTCCCTGGATATCCGCCGGTAATAAGACTGTCCAAAATGGCGTGGCCAACTCTGGTAGGATCCGGAACGGCGCCGATTATAGCTACCGATTTAGGCCTAAAAATAGCATCCAATCGCGATTTCAATTCTGGCGTCATGTCAATCCCCCTCATTAAATTTAACATAAAATGTTGAACCACCGGATGTGAGACATTCATCCGGAAATTTTATGTGAGGACACCTTTCTATGATTCCCGGACAGATGTCTTTCGAAGAAGGAATATAAATACATCGAGAACTTTCAAACGAGAGATCGAAACCGCAACTTTCCGATAAAGCCTTAAGACTCAATAGTTCAAGGCCCTTACCCCCAGCGTTAAAGTCATAAGGTCTTCTGGTGGAATAATCATCTGTGTCTTGAGTATGATGGAAACCCTCGAAAATGAAGTTCTGATCCTCAATGGTTATTCCAACACCGTGATCTTCCACTATCAAAATAAGGCCGGATCCTTTATGCGCCAGTTTTACTTCGACTAAACCGGAGTCAGGAGTATTCTCAATGGCATTCTTGACCAAAGTCGTAACAATGGTTTCAAAAGTTGCGGGGTCAGTTCTATCGCAGACAAAGTCTGTCTCAGGAAATCGGAGATCAATTTTTCTGGAACCCGCGTCCTCCTTGATTTTCTTGATAACACGTTCAAGAGTGTCTTTTGAATTGAATCTCACTATCGGACTATGAACCGGGTAAAGAATCTGTTCGACAATATTCTCAATATCCAGGAGCCTCTCCAGATTTCTTGCTATTCTTTCCAGATGACGCTTGAATTTTTCCGGGATGTTTTCCTGCTGTTCCAGAATACCCACAGAAGCCTGAATAACGGAAATTGGCGTGGCCAATTCATGAGCAAGATGATTTACGGCCTTTTTTCTGACTTTTTCAAGCGCTTTGAACGCTGAAACGTCCCTCATCACAACCACAAATGTTTCCAGTTCGGCAGAGCATTCGCGAATATCAAGAGCGCTTGTAGAAATTGCAAGGCTAATATTCTGGCCATCCCGTCTCTTGTAGACGATTTCAACGTGACTTGTTTGCTGGCCCAGTTCAATCAGCCTGGTCAGTATGATTCTCATGGCCACATTTTCATGAGGTCCGAGCAAGTATTCAAAATGTTTAGACACAAAGGTGGTCGAATCCATCCCGAGAATTTTCTCGGCCGATGGATTTGCAGACCGCGTGAAACCGGCGCAATCAATGGTGATTACGCCTTCATTGATGCTTTTCAAGATGATTTGTTCAATATTTTCGGTCTTTGAGGCTGACATGCTACCGCGTGTTGAGTTAATGAAACTTCAGAAGGCGGCTGTTGGGGTTGATCAACGCAAAACTTCCAGTAAACATGATCAGAATAAACAATTTATACAAAATTTACATCATTAATTTTCAGATGTCCGCTTGCGAAAGCGCTATTTAGGGTTTACCTTTAAAATCAGAAGCGAATATGAAGATCGGATTCGTGGACTGGGTAGCTTCTCCGGTTGAAAGCAGGGAGCTTCAAACACATAGATAGTACCATGGATTCTACTTTAAACTAAAGACAAGGAGTTTGGAATAATGTCAGCAACATCTAAGTGTCCTCATTGTGGCGCAGATATGGATCCTATTGAAATGCCTCTGGAGTCTACCTGGGGTGGCGAAGTTCATCATGTTTGTTTTAATGATGAGTGTTGCTATTTCAAGAACAGCTGGACATTACTTGAGAACCAGGGGATAGAACAGACGGGATACCGTTGCCGTATGGACCCGAGAGGAGCGTCTGGTCCAATGGCTGTCTGGTCCGCTGACGCTCTGAAGGATCATATATGCAAGGAAGGCTCTCCCAGCTAGAAACATCAACAACCAAAAAAATTGATTAACTTCTATTGGGGGCGCAACAGACGCCCCCAGCATTGTTCAGGCGCCACACAATGACAAACAAAACTCTTGACCATTTCAAACCTGCTGATTTCTCAAGGGATAACGAAGCCCCTGATCAGGAATTTTACGTTAAACCAAGATTTGTCAACCACCTGGACTCTACTGCGCTACAGACGGTGGAAGACCTTTATGCACGACTCATTCCCAAAAAAGCGAAAATTCTCGATCTCATGTCAGGTCCTGAATCTCACCTAAAACCTGAACTGGAACCCGTTCTTGTGATGGGTTTGGGCATGAACATTGAAGAACTTGAGGCCAATCCAGCGTTGAACGATAGAGTAGTCCATGATTTAAACGCTGATTCAGTGTTGCCTTTTCCGGATGACTTTTTTGACGCCGTTGTAAACACCGTTTCCGTTGATTATATGGTCAAGCCTCTGGAGGTCTTTGCCCAAGTTAGCAGAATCCTTAGGCCCAAGGGGCTGTTCATAGTCATTTTTTCAAACAGAATGTTCCCTCCGAAGGCGGTCAACATCTGGAAGTTCACGAGAGAAAATGAAAGAGTTGACTTGGTAAAAAAATTCTTCAGGTTAAGTGGCAAGTTCAGTATAGAGGGTTATACGGAAAGCAAGGGGAAGCCGCGTCCCCAAGACGACAAATACTTTCATCTGGGAATTCCCAGTGACCCAATTTATGCCGTGTGGGGATCGGCCGGCAAATGAAACAGTGGTTAATGAAGGAATTATGCAGTTTATGCGTGAGAAATGTCAGGAACAGCCTTCAATAAATTTTTTGAAAACTCTTGTGATTGCGGCAGCCGTGGCGTCTACAATAGGCAGCACTTTTCGGTAATCCATTCTTTTTGGACCCAGAACCCCGACACAACCCAGAACCACACGATCTGCCCTCAACGGGTAGGCGACTATCGAGCATGATCTGATCTGGTCAAGGCCGTGCTCCGAACCAATAAATACCTGAATTCCCTGCGCTCTTAATGTCTTATCCAATATTTTTAACAATGCGCTCTTGTGCTCGAAAGTGATGAGCACAGCTTTTAGATTTTCAATTTGAGAAAATTCAGGGTCTTCGACTATGTTAGTCTGACCTTCAACAAATATTTCACCAAGAGAATTGTCCAATAGAACCATGTGTCCTAGACGCAGTGTCTTGGCTAAAATCACATCGAATTTTGTTTTTTCCTGACATAACTCCCGTTCGATACGCTCGCGCGCCTGTTTCAAATCCAGGTTCTGGAGCATCTCATTCAATTGACGGCCATAACTCTCCAGTGTGGCTTGGTCTACATTGTCTTCGTCATATATGACTTTGTTTTGAACCAAGCCGGTGGTTGAAACAAGCACCACCAAAATTCGATCCGAAGATATCTTGATAAATTCTATAGTCTTAAAGGTTTGTTCATCAACCGGTGAACATATCGATACTCCGGCCTGATGCGACCATTCCGCCAGTATCAGGGAAGAATGTTTGAGAATATCTCTAACATCGAGACCCGCAGTTTTAATACTGGATTCAATTGATGCTTCATTATCCACATTCAACATCTGAGTCGATAGGAGTCTGTCAACATAAACGCGATAGCCGAGATCTGTGGGGATGCGTCCTGCCGACACGTGAGGCTGTTCAATAAACCCCAGTTCGGTAAGATCGCTCATAATGTTCCTGATTGTGGCTGCAGACAGGCCGACGCTGAACTTCTTCGAAACGGTCCTGGAACCTACCGGTTCACCAGACTGAATATATTCCGAAACGATGGCGTTTAGAATTGTTTCTGATCGGGGTCCCAAAGCACCCATGACCTTTTCCTTTCAGGGGTCTGAAATCAGGAAGCCTGTTATTAAATTAGCTTTCAAAATTCTGATCGTCAAGTGAAACGGTCCCAGGCAGAAAACAAAACCAGATTCCAGTGGAGGCCCAAAAAATAATCCCCCTGATGGGGGATTATTTAAAAAGGGAGAAAAGAGCTATTGTCGTTTAAAATAATGGGAAAATGATTCCCATGATCCTTTAGGCGCCGCAATGAGGGGCTCATCGACTCTGCGACCATCCAGGATATCTCCAATGTGAAAACGGTTTCCATCCATGTATCTGATTTGGCCGCCGGCCGCCTCCAAAATGATGCTTCCTGCAGCAAGATCTCTGACGCTTACATTTTTCATGATACATGCATCTGCAGCGCCGCGCGCTACGTATGCCAAATGACCTGCCGACGAGCCAAGATTCCTGATTTTGCCGGGGAAGTTGCTGGTGAAGTCATTGTGGAAGCGAGAATAGACCAGCACAAGTGATTCGTTGTCAACAGTGGGGTCTTTTCTCACTTTGATCTTCTGATCGTTAAGAAAGGCCTCACGGCCCGCATAGGCCGAATACAACTCTCCGGTTACCGGTAGATACAGGAATCCCAAAACCGGCCAGAATTTTTCGAAAAGAGCCGCGCTGATTCCCCAAACCGGCATGCCGGCCTGAAAAGAAGCCGCGCCGTCAAGAGTATCCACAATCCATAAAAATCTCGGGGAATTCTCTCCATCGACTTCTTTGTTCGTCAAATCACGAAGGAAAACATGTCCTTCAAAACTACCTGTTATTTTGGAAGAAATTATCTCCCATGCCTTATTCTCGGCCTCTGTCACAAGTTCGTCATCGAATTTGAGTTCGCTGTTTCCACGACCATACAATTCAAGCAAACTTGAACCACTTTTTCTTAAAGTATTCTCGACGAACTCTTTGAGGGTCCACAATTCTCTTTCGGTTAGCGATTGGATTTCTGTTGGTTCCATTCTATACTCCAGGTTTGAAATACTTCCTGCAGAACTAAAAATTCAATGTTTGGCAAAGCTTTTGGCCATTTTCCAGGTCAAATTTTTTCTGTATACTCAGAAGGAGGCTGAAGTATATCAACAAATAATGCGTTAGGCGACATTCATTTCCATGGGTAGCCGGAATATTGAAAAAGGGAAATATTATTTTGTGATAAACTGGTTGAAATTGGATTAGAATAAAAGGCTGGAATGTAGAATTAATCTTGATCTCCGAATTTATAACAACCTAGCATAACTTTTGGAGCGGAATATGCAATCATGGCAACAGCGGTATGCGTCCAAACTGGTGACAGCGCAACAAGCCGCTTCTCATGTAAAAAATGGAGATAGAGTCTATCTTGGGAGTAGTTGTTGTGAACCGGGCGCTGTCATAGAGGCGCTGGGGAAATCATATCTGGAAGACGTGGAGTTTGTTCAATTTATACGAGGCCCCAAAGCTACTGAATTGGCGTCCAAAATTCCCGGGCGCTTCACTATCAAGAGTTTTTTCGTGGGAGGGAGGACAGGAGAATCGGAGCATCCACTTGAGGCCGATTATGTGCCGCTGTTCCATTCTCAGATTCCCAACTTTTTCAGAAACCGTCGAATAGGTATAGACGTGGCCATAATCCAGGTTACTCCGCCGGACCGATTCGGGCGCTTTAACCTGGGAGTTTCAGTGGACATCACCATGTCGGCGCTGGAATCTGCGCGTCTGGTGATAGCTCAGGTAAATTCCAGAATGCCAAGAACCTATGGTGACTCAAACGTGCTTGCTGAGAGGATCAATTTTCTGGTTGAGGCAGATGAAGAATTGAATGAACTTCAACAGGAAGAACTCCATGAGAGGGAATTGCTCATTAGCCGTTATTGCGGTGAACTCATAGAAGATGGGTCAATTCTTCAATTTGGGTTTGCCGGTATTTCTCAAGGACTCATGGATCACATGAGAGACAAACGAAACCTTGGGCTTCACACAGAATTCATGGCTGATCCGCTGGTGGATTTAATAGAATGCGGGGCTGTTAACAACAGCACAAAAAAAATGTACAGAGGCAAATCACTGGCTACTTGCTGCATGGGAACACGCCGACTTTACGATTTTATAGACGAAAATTCACTCATCGAGTTATATCCGTCTGATGTAGTGCTTAACCCCACATTCATAGCTGCGAATGACAAGGTAGTCGCTATAAATATTGCGCTTCAGGTCGATCTCAGAGGTCAAATTCGCCAGGGGAATCCGTCTTGGACTGCGTTTGAAGGGTCCGGCGGTGATCATGATTTCATGATGGGCGCCAACCTGTCTAGGGGCGGTCGGTCAATCGTCTGCCTGCGGTCCACGTCAATAAAAAGCGGGCGTTCCACCATTGTGCCTTCATTTGGCCCTAAAGCGGCAGTTATCCTTAACAGGGGTGAAGTTAATTACATCGTCACTGAATACGGAATTGCATATTTGGGAGGCCGCACAATTCGAGAGCGAGCCATGGCGCTCATTGAGGTGGCTCATCCGGATCATCGGGAAGATCTGATGAGATCAGCCAGGGAAATGGGTTACCTCTATCAGGATCAGTTCTATTACAAGAGCGTCAGTTATGATTTGCGAAGACGCATTAGAACCGATAAAATTTTCAAGGGTGGCCTGGAGTGCCACATAAGAGTGATTAAGCCAACTGATGAGTCAATGATAAGAGACCTGTTCTACAACCTTTCCGAAAGTTCGGTCTATTTTCGTTATTTTAGCCCGAGAAGGAGCATGCCGCACAAGAATCTTCAGCAGTATTGCAACATAAATGAGGACGAAGGCATATCAATAGTTGTGACCATGGGGCCAAGGGAAAACAGGCGTATAATCGGGGAGGCTCGCTATATGATTGAGCCGGGTGAAGGCTATGCCGATACTGCCTTCATGGTCGATGAAAATTATCAGGGTCGCGGGATTGCCAGTTTTCTGCTGAACTATCTAGTTGAAATAGCTAAGGAGAGGAACCTGATAGGTTTCAAGGCCGATGTTCTTTTTTCCAACCAGCCAATGCTGAAGGTTTATGATAAGCTACCTTTTAAAATACACAAGAAATTCTCAGATGGCGTGATATCCCTTAAGTTCAGGTTCGATGAACCCAGGGAACCCTTGGAACCTAAAAAGTAATGGAGCAAGAAACACAATCCTGAGAAGCTGGCACTAATAAAGCCACCAGGAGACTAACACTCATGATCATAAATACGGTTCCAGATGAGCAAGAATGTATCTGGTTATTGGAAAAGTACAATACCCCCAATCATATAATTCTTCATTCCAAAAAAGTTTGGGAGGTTGGTCGGCTGATAGGTGAGAAAGTCAGGGATCGCTCTGAAATAGATATGGATTTGCTGAGGGCCTCATGCTTGTTGCATGACATCGGGAAATACCCTAGCATAATTGGTGGAAAAAGGTATCATGACATTGTCGGGGAAGAAATCCTCATTGGGGAAGGCCTTGCTACAGTAGGCAACGTCATAGTCCAGCATGTGATTCTACGATCCGATGTTGCGGTCCGGGTCTGTGAAGAGCACCTGTTGTTCTATGCGGATAAAAGAGTGGTTCATGACAATGTAGTCAGTCTTGATGACAGGTTTTTGTATTTGATAGACACGTATGGAAAAACCTCCGAAGCAGTCAAACGCCTCATGGAAATGAAAGATGAAACAAAGCGGGTAGAAGATGCGATCTTTGCTTTTGTAGATTTCTCACCGGAGGACATCACCGGTCTCATTCCATGAGTCATCCAATCCAGAGAATCATCGGTTCATGAAAAGCGCAACAATGGATTCCAACAATCGGGCAGTAGTACTTCTTTCTGGTGGATTGGATTCCACTACATGTCTGGCAATAGCCAGGCATCAGGGATACGAAGTCAGAGCATTGAGTTTCAACTACCATCAAAGACATCGGATTGAACTGAAGGCAGCCAGTCAAATTGCCCAAATGATGGGGGTGTCGGAACACCTGATTCTGGATTTGCCTTTGGACAGAATAGGTGGCTCTGCGCTGACAGACAACATCCCTGTTCCAAAAGACAGGATCTCTGACGAAACCACTATTCCAGTAACTTATGTTCCTGCCAGGAATTCGGTTTTCCTGTCTTTGGCTTTGGCCTGGGCTGAGGTAACGGACTCCTGCCACATATTCATAGGTGTAAACGCTATGGATTATTCCGGATATCCGGACTGCAGGCCCGAATTTATAAACGCTTTTCAGAAGATGGCTAACCTGGCTATGAAGAAAACGGTCGAAGGTTCTATGACTGTTGAAATTCATACGCCATTGTTAAAAAAGAGCAAAGCACAGATAATTGAGACAGGTTTAGAACTGGGAGTTGATTATTCTCTGACAACTTCATGTTACGATCCAAATTCTTCAGGAGAGGCTTGTGGCCACTGTGAAAGCTGTCTTCTGCGAAAGCGCGGTTTTGAACAGGCAGGTATTGTAGACCCTACGATTTATCAGTTTTTGAACCAATAAAGTATTGACACAAAGAGGTTTGGAAAAATGGAGAAATATTTTGACAGCAACATAACGGCCGTAGGGAAGACACCGTTGATCAGGCTGAACAGGGTCGCAGGTAAAACAGAAGCCCTGATTTTGGCAAAAGTCGAGGGCAGGAACCCCGCCTATTCCGTAAAAGACAGAATTGCTGTTTATATGGTGGCAGACGCAGAAAAACGCGGGCTAATAAAAAAAGGCGTTGAAATAGTTGAACCCACAAGTGGAAATACAGGCATTGGGCTAGCTTACGTTTGCGCAATCAAAGGCTATAAACTTACCCTGACCATGCCAGAAACGATGAGCTTAGAAAGGCGCAAGGTATTGAGGATGTTGGGCGCAAATCTTGCCCTAACTGACGGGTCCAAAGGAATGAAAGGCGCAGTTGACAGAGCAGAGGAAATAGTGGAGCAGGACCCCAAAAAATTTTTCATGCCTCAACAGTTCAAGAATCAGGCAAATCCTCTTGCGCACGAAGAAACAACCGGCCCTGAAATATGGGAACAGACCGACGGGAAAATAGATGTTTTTGTGTCTGGCGTGGGAACTGGCGGCACAATAACAGGAGTTTCAAGATTCCTAAAAAACAGGATGAAAAAAAACATATTTTCAGTTGCTGTGGAGCCTTCAGAAAGTCCAATAATTTCCCAAACGCTTCAAGGGAAACAGGCAATGCCCGGGCCGCACAAAATTCAGGGAATTGGTGCGGGGTTCATACCTGAAGTCCTTGACCTGTCAATGATTGATGAGGTTCAACAGGTTTCCAGCGATGAGGCCATCGAATACTCCCGGTTACTGTCAAAAAAAGAAGGAATGCTCAGCGGTATTTCTTCTGGGGCAGCCGTATGCGCAGCCTTAAGAATAGCCCAGCGCAAGGAGTTCCACGGAAAGACCATAGTTACCATTCTCCCCAGCGCGGGGGAAAGATATCTGAGTTCGGCCCTTTTCGACGGAATCGAGGAATAGAAAGAGTTCCTGAATTTTGGGAATTCACTTTTATTAACCCGGTCCGACCAATGGAGTGTCCAATGAAAAAAGATGAGAACTGTATTTTTTGCAAAATCGTCGATGGAATAATTCCGTGCTTCAAGATTTATGAAGATGACAAAATATTGGCTTTTATGGATATAAACCCTTTAAACCCCGGACACACGCTGGTCATTCCCAAGGAGCACAGTGAAACCATTTTTGACATATCAACCGAGGACTACGGACTGATGTCGATCGTGGCGGTAAGGATAGCGGTAGCTATTAAGAAAGCCCTGAAACCGGATGGCATGAACATAATGCAGCTAAACGGCAAGGCAGCAAATCAGGTTGTTCCTCACGTCCACATGCATGTTACGCCACGTTGGTTTGGAGACTCTTTACCTATCAGCGCCTGGGAGCCGGTTCCCGGTAATATGGAAATGATCAAGGAAAACGCCAGACTCATCTGTGAACAGCTTTAATTTGAAGAAACGTTTTTCTCTACATTCGGATTGAATATCCTGAAATGCTTTAATTTAATTTTTGACCATGAAATGAGTCATAGCGCTAATGCCGGAGAATCTGGAGCCAAACGACGGATTGTCAAAATCCAACCCTCCCAAGGAATTCCTTAACTATTTCGGGAGAGAAAAAAAACTGCAGCAGTGGTTTGCCGATCAAAGAACCAGACTAACTTCTGCCATTTTCCCACCGTTTATCAAATTGGGCCTGGTTCCAGACACCATTTCTTATGTTGGTATATCGTTGTTAGCCGGGGTAATTCTATATTTTGTAAGAAAGCCCTGGTTGGCCGCAATCTTCCTTCTGTGCCACATCATTTGTGACGGTTTGGATGGGGCTTATGCCAGGAACACGGGGAAAGCTTCTCAATCAGGGGCTTTTACTGACCTGGTTTGTGACCAGTTTGGCATGGTGGTGGTGGCCATGCTTGCCATTTTCCATCACCTGGTTGAACCGTTGATAGGCGCTGTTTACGTCACGCTATATCTGATAGTGGTAGTGTTCGGTGTGATAATCAATGTGATGGGTTTAAAAGCCAGAATCACAATCACCAGCAAATATGTGCTATACATGACTTATGGGGTGTGGGCCTTCACCAATCGGAATTATTTTTACGAATTGATGGCTTTTTTTTCGGCTATTATGGCCATAGAAGTATTTGTGGGGTATGTCAGGCTTAAAGCCGGAATAAGAAAAAAATTTGACGCCGAGATCCGATTTTCAAAAGAAGACGTCTATTCAAGCAAACTGAATTACCTTGTAAATGTTGCGGTCCCCATAGTTGTTCTTGGAGCCATCCTGATCTGGGGCAACTGGGTTCCGATCAAAGCCCTCCTGGCCAAGCCCTCAAACTCCTTGGCATGGGAAAGAGCTGGTCAATTAATTGATCCGGCAGAACCTGTGGAAATATTAGGATTTGGGGCGACCTCCAACAGGTTTCTGGTCCTGTTAAGACGGGAAAATGAAAAAATTGAAGTCCGCAGGATGGATTTGGGTAATAACAACGGCCCCCCGGAGTCTTTTGAAGCTCCAGCCTACATACAGCCCTCGTTCAGGGCTTTACCGGTTTATGACAACGCTCTTTTAATTGCCGATACTTCCACCAGGCTTCTTATGGGACTGGATCTGGAAGAATCTTTCAAATCTGGAAAAGCTGTCACAACTCTGACCTTGCCTCTGGGCTACCTGAGAGTCACCGCTATGAATACAGCGAAATGGAACGGTAAGACAGTATGGTTGGCAGCCAATTATCTATACACCAGAAAGACCTATTTGATTGATCCAGAGCTGGCCCTGAAAAAAGGGTACATTCTGGGCGGTGTTTTGGCGTACTATATCAATGGCGGTTTCCCATCAGGACTGGAAGTTTTTGGAGACACAGTAGTGGAACTGAACAAATCTCCACTGAACTCAATGCTTTATGTGGCGTCACTGTCCAAACTCATCTCCGGGCGAGATTTACTTTCCGCAGCGATTTCATCCTTTGACCCTCCGGAACCGGACGCCATCGGGCCGGTCAAAAAGGGAGACGACATAGTCATGTTGACTCCGAGGGGGCTCATCTATAAATTGAGTCACAAGTCTTTGTTGAAGTAAATCCTTTTTTATTTTTTCAAAAAGTGTAAAACGGAGCAAAAAAACAACAGGAACATTCATTTTCAAAGTGAATGAACCAATAAATTCTGCAAATCTCGGCCTAAATGGAGCCCTTTTTATGGATCATCTAAGAAATTTTTGTATTATTGCGCATATAGACCACGGCAAATCCACATTGGCAGACAGACTGCTTCAAATTACGGGGGTAGTCGGTGATCATGAATTCCACGATCAGATGCTGGACACTATGGATATTGAAAGAGAGCGTGGAATAACGATAAAGAGCCAGACGGTGGCGCTTCCTTACAAGGCCAGAAACGGCAAAAATTTCACCTTGAATCTGATTGACACTCCCGGTCACGCCGATTTTTCTTATGAAGTTTCCAGAGCTTTGGTTTCTTGCGAAGGGGCTCTTTTAGTTATTGACGCCTGCCAGGGAATTCAAGCTCAAACCTTGGCCAATTTTTACATGGCGGTTGAACAGGACCTGGAAATAATTCCAATCATCAATAAAATCGATCTCCCCGCAGCAGACGTAGACAGGGTCAAACATCAAATAGAAAAAGATTTAGGTCTGGATCCTGAAACAGCCATATTGGTTTCAGCCAAAGAAGGAACCGGTATAGAAGAAGTGCTTGAAGCGGTAATAAGTATTATCCCCCCCCCAAAAGGCAATCAGGGACTACCTCTGAAAGCCCTGATTTTTGATTCCCATTGGGACCCGTACAGAGGCACTATCGTTCACATTAGAATTTTTGAAGGGGAGTTGAAGCTGGGAGAAAACATAAGACTGTGGTCAACAGACGCTGTTTACAGGGTTGAGGAAACCGGTATTTTTCTCATCGAAAGAAAACCGGTAAAAAAGCTGGTTGCTGGTGAAGTTGGTTATCTGATTGCCGGAATAAAAACTGTGAGTGACACACGAATTGGCGACACCGTGACTCTTGATGAAAATCCCTGTGACGCGCCGCTAAAGGGTTTTCAGTTGGTCAAACCGGTAGTGTTTTCCTCCTTTTATCCGATATCGTCGGATGATTATCAGGAGTTAGCCGAGGCGCTGGAGAAACTGAAATTAAATGACGCTTCACTGACTTTTGACAAGGATCACTCTACGGCCCTTGGGCACGGGTTCAGATGTGGTTTTCTCGGGCTTTTACATCTTGAAGTTGTTCAGGAGAGGCTGGAGAGGGAATTTGGTCTGTCCCTTATATTAACCGCGCCATCGGTCCAATATTTGCTGACACTGAAGAATGGCTCGGAAATTATGATAGACAACCCAGCCAAATATCCTGATCCGGTCTACATAGAAAAGACAAAGGAGCCATTTATCAAGGCATCCATAATATTGCCGGAACAATTCCTCGGGCCGGTTATTTCCTTGTGTATAGACCGCAGGGGAGTTCAAAGGGATATGGCATATCTGGACACCAGCCGGGTGGAGCTGGTATTTGAGCTGCCACTGTCAGAGGTCATGTTTGATTTCTATGACAAACTAAAATCAATTTCAAGAGGTTACGCTTCATTCGATTATGACTTCCTGGAGTATCGCTCAACGGATCTGGTAAAAGTCGATATATTAGTTGCAAGTGAGAAGGTGGACGCTCTTTCCATGCTTGTCCACAGGGATCGCGCCCATCAGAGGGCCAGAAAGTCCTGTGAAAGGCTCAAAGACGAAATCCCCAGACAGTTATTCAAGATAGCGGTTCAAGGCGCCATAGGGGGAAAAATAATAGCTCGAGAAACTGTATCCGCAATGAGGAAGGATGTCACCGCCAAGTGTTACGGAGGAGACATAACTCGTAAAAAGAAACTATTGGAAAAGCAGAAGGAAGGCAAGAAGCGCATGAAACAGGTGGGAAGCGTTGCAATCCCTCAATCTGCTTTTCTGGCGGTTCTTAAAACTGATGAAGACGATTGAACCCAAACCATCCTGAAATGGCTCGGGTTCAAGAAATTCTTTTGTAAACAGTCATCATTTCTTCTGTGCCGGCGGTTCCGGGCTCGGTGTTTCTTCGAACTCCACAATCGGAACGTAGGAAAAATGTGACTGCATGATGAGCCACCTGCCACCACTTTTTTGCATGACGCCACTCCACAAGGCCGGAATAGGGCTTTCCTGATTTTCAACCTTGATGTGACCGATCAGGGACGTGGTGAACCAGGCAGTGTCACCTTTGCCGTCAACGTATGTTTTGGTGTATTCGATTCTTGAAGCCTGGATCTGAGAGAAATCACGATCAAAAGTGATTTTGATCTGATCGATTCCTACAATAGGGAATTCAGAGATTCCATCAATCATGATAACATTTGGATCAGTGGAGAAGAAACCGACCAATGCCTTGATATCCCGTTTCTCGTAGGCTTCAGCATATCTTTTCAGAGTTTCTTTGATCTCCTGTTCGATTTGCGCGTCCGCTGCCAGAGCATACCCATTCAACATTAAAATCGAAACCATCAACAGGGGCAACAACCAGAATCTGATTTTCAAATTGACCTCCAACTAATGTCATATCGGACGTTCTGACTACATTTACACAAAAAAGTTTTCCCAAATGTCGCTGTATAGCATCAAAAATAGAAAAAAATAAATGAAAAGATATGGTTCCAGACTAATTTTTGTTTGTGGAACAATCGGTGTCTGAAACACTACAGTTTTTGCAATCACTGCAACTACATCCCGAAGCCCTGTCTTTAGAGCGAATGTAGCTGTTCCAGTACTTTTTTGCCAAATACAAGGCAGCAAGTAGAATTATTACAATTACAATAATATTATCCATTTTTAAGGCCTAACATTGTCCCGGATCAGGAAACTCCTATGGCCAGGAATGTGCCGACGGTTTTGACAATTAGCGCTACGCAGTA
>CAYNZA010000071.1:0-15436 GCA_964401595.1 uncultured Desulfomonile sp. | reverse complement strand
AATATTGTAATTTTTCAAATTGTCCTGACCTAAAAGGGGTTATTTTCTCAATAGATATTAACCTGAGGGGAAGAATTATCAGAATAGATGGATGTTAGAAAGAAGGAGGTAGTTTTAACGGATCGGCTGCTCGGACAATTTAAGGGCCTATAGTCCAACGAAACATGAGTTGTCCCAAATAATCAGAAGAATTCGGTCAGCTCAATCAGAAAAACAACACACGCATCAAGTGTCCTGTAACTAGATTTTTCAAAATTTAGCTGATTCCGGGCTTTTTGGCGGTCGTTTTGCTGTGCCAGACCGTGAAGGGCTGCCGGGCACCCACCAAGCCCCGGCTTTGGCAGCTTCTGCCGCGCTCTCAGCTTCAGGGAGTTTCCGCGTGCGGACTATGGATATCAGCATCGACCCACCGATCAGGACGGCGGTGATCAATAGCGCCACTTCCGTTGGAATGAATTCCTTTCCGAAATAGGCGTTCACCAGCATCTTCACGCCGACGAAAATCAGTACCAGGGAGAGCCCGTACTTGAGGTAGTGAAAGCGGTGGATGACGCCCACCAGCGCAAAATACAGTGCCCGCAGACCGAGGATGGCGAACACGTTGGACGTGTAAACAATGAAAGGGTCGGTAGTGATAGCGAAAATAGCTGGAATGGAATCCAGTGCGAACACCACGTCTGTCAGTTCTACCAGCACCAGCACTATGAATAGGGGCGTGATGTACAGCGCGCCATTCTGGCGGGCGAAGAACTGGTGGCCTATGAACCCTTCCGTGACCCGGAAGTGTCGTCGCATGAACAGCGCCACACGGTTCCTTTCCAGATCCGGTTCGTGACCCACAGTGATCAGCATTTTGATGCCGGTAAAGACCAGAAACAAGCCGAACACGTATATTACCCAATGGAAGGCCTCGATAACGGCGGACCCCACCAGAATGAGGCTTGCCCGCATGACCAGGGCGCCCAGCACGCCCCAAAAGAGCACCCGATACTGGTATTTGGGCGACACCGCAAAGTGCATGAAGATGAGCACGAAGACAAAGATGTTGTCGACGCTGAGGCTTTTCTCGATGAAATAGCCGGTGAGGAACGCGTACCCGGCTTCCCGGCTCATGAAGTAGAAGACGCCGCCGGCAAAGATCAGCGCCAAGACGACGTACCCAAGGCTCAGCCACAGGGCCTCGCTCACTGCAATCACCCGATCGCCCCGGTGCAGGACTCCTAGATCCAGAACCAACAGCAGAATTACGACCAAGTTAAAGCCGGCCCATAGCCAGATCGTGTCCATGTTTTCCATATTCTTGCTCGATCATCTCGGCTCAGGTTGTCACACCCGAGAACATTAATGGTGTATTTTTTGCTTGCAATCAGGACAAATTCCGTGACTGAAATCGGCCTTCGGATGTTTCACAGGAAATTCTTCAACAGGACGCCATTTATTTTCAGAATCTCTGATACTTTTACAGTATGAACAAATGGTGACTATGCCGCGAAAAAACCTGAATCTCAACCAAATAATCGGAGATTCGTTTATTTTCGTCCCATAGAATTTGATTCAAGAACGCTGTTTCAATGTTCGACTCAATGAGGTTGATGTGCTTCAGGCGCCATATTCTATTAGAGTTTTCGAACAACCCACCTCAAGAGACTTCGTAAAAAAATCGACGCATTCGGCATTTTGGTCACATTTGCTCCACTGCGTATCATCATTTCTTGGACCCGGACACTGCTAGAATTTGGGTTACTCCGTGATCGTGATTGACTTTGTCGATCGCTTTGATCAGTTCCCCTTTGTCGATATACCCGTATCGTTGCGAGATGTCCTTCCTCCTTCCTGCAACAAACTCCTGACGCCATCTGGATAACCCGTAAGGGTGATAGAAAGATTGTGGAGGTCAATGAGGCCTTTTCAGTCATGTCAGGATATTCGAGAGAGGAAGCGCTGTCAAACTCTTCAATTGCCTTGAGCTTGTGGGCTAACCCGGAAGACCGGGAAAAGGTAGTTTCATTGCTGGCAGATAATAATAGCATCCGAAATTGGGAAGCCAGATTTCGAAAAAAGTCCGGCGAGTTACTGGACAGTCTCATGTCAGGAGAAACTCTTGTATTGAATGGTAATGAGCCTTTCAGTCAGGCTCGCCCTTTATCAATAGCAAAGAGCTGCCTATCTACGCTTGTTTTCCGAGAACATTCCTTACAATTTCCCAAACTTTGGTAGGTCTGAAAGGCTTGTATATGGCTGCTTTGGCTCCAGCGGAAACTAGATCAATGGCTGAGGTTTCAGCCTGGTAACCACTGATGATGATAACCTTCAGTAACGGGTTTATAGCTAGAAGTTCTTCAAGACACCTGCTACCTCCCATTACAGGCATCATTAAATCCAGCAAGACTAAAGAGATTTCGTCTTTGTGGTGAATGTATAATTCAAGAGCCTCCCTGCCATTGCTTGCATGAATCACTTTGTAGCCGGCCTTTTCGAGGATTTGTTGGCATAGACCTCGAACAACATCGTCGTCATCTACCACCAGTATGGTCTCCGAACCTCCCATGACTGGAACCGGGGTTCCCGGATCCTCAATTTGAACATCGGAGTCTATTGCCGGAAAATAAATATTAAACCTGGTTCCACGCCCCTTTTCGCTTTTACAAGTAATGAAACCCTCATGTTGTTTGACGATTCCGTGAACTACTGAAAGCCCCAAGCCTGTTCCTTTTCCTGAACTTTTTGTTGTGTAAAAGGGCTCAAACATGTGGGACATAGTCTCCTGACTCATTCCTGATCCATTGTCAGTCACAGTTAATAACACATATGGCCCTGTGTGGGCCTCGGACAGCAACCTGGCCATCTCTGCATCTATATAGATGTTGGCCGTTTCAAAGGTAAGTTCCCCGCCGTCCGGCATTGCGTCCCTAGCATTAACAGCAAGGTTCATCAGGACTTGGTCTATCTGGATCGGATCAGCGTTTAACCTGAGAAGGGTGTCAGATAAAACGAGCTTGATGTTAATCATCTTGGGGATTGTTCGTCCCAGCATCTTACGCAGGTCACTGATCCGACGATTGAGATCCAGGGGTTGTGGTTTAAAATCAGTTTTTCTGCTAAAAACAAGCAATCTTCGAACAAGCTCGGCCCCTCTTTTGGCGGCATCATTCACTTTGATGAAATCCGGCCTAAAAACTTCGGGCAATCTTTCATCATCCTGAATCAACTCTGAGTATCCCATAATGACTTGCAGGATGTTATTGAAGTCGTGCGCAACTCCTCCTGCGAGTGTCCCAATAGCCTCCATTTTTTGAGCCTGATTTAGCTGTGAACGTAAAGACCTCCTCTCGGTGATGTCTTCAACCAATTCGATCACGAGTTGAACCTCGCCTTGTTCATCCTTGACCGGACAGGAAATGATCCTAAAGTTACGAATCTGATTTCCAGATGGTGTCTCAGTCTCACTTTCGTGAACTTTTCCATCCTGGAGTGTGTGTAGGCAGGGACAATAAGAACAGGGCGATAATCTGGGAGGATCATTGTAAACAGAATAGCATATCTGGCCTGTGCCGGGACGAACATTGGGATAATATGATCCAAAGAACGGATTCATTGCCACGACTTCCATTCGGCGATTGATTACCGAAATCCCAATCTGGAGATTGTCCACAACTGCGCGGTATCGTTTTTCGCTTTCTCTCAGAGCGTCTTCCGCTCGCAGTCGTTCTGTTATGTCCCAGAAAAATCCAACATTGCACTTCGTTCCATTGATTTCCATCAAGGTTGTTGAGATGTCCACATAACGGATGGAGCCATCTTTTCTTTGAACGGGAATAGCCTCCTCTTTGGCTCTAAGTCCTTTTTGATGGAGGTGAAATTTGGCCATGATGTCATCTAATTCGTCTTTGGGGTGAATGTCAGGGATGCCCAGACCCATTAACTCATCCAGGGTATATCCCAGCATGTCGCACATCGCCTTATTCGCATATTTTATCCTGATGGATTGTTGCTCTACCACAAGTATTCCTTCATCTGCCCCCTCAAATATCCCCCGATATCTTGCCTCACTATCCCTTAGCGCCTCCTCGGCGATTTTCCTCTCTGTAATGTCTGTTATCGTACCAAGCCATTCGTGCACAGCCCCATCACCTGTCTTTACAGCCGAAGCCTGGCACAGTACCCACACGCATCTCCCATCGGGGTTGATGAAACGGAATTCCGTGGAATAAGGTTCATCTTTGCCAGCCCATTCCAACCATCCCTGGAAGATCTTGTCCCTGTCATCCGGATGCAACCCGTTCGCCCACCCATCCCCAAGTGCGTCCTCTCGGGATATTCCAGTCAACTTGGTCCAATACGGACTGACATAGGTATTCTTACCTATAGGGTCAGTGGCCCAGAAACCAGAAGGCGCCCCTTCCAAAAGGGTTCTGAAACGGTTCTCACTAATCTTAAGTTTTTCCTGGGCATGCTTGCGTTCGGTTATGTCTCTGGACACCCCTTGAAATCCAATGGGAAGTCGATCGTCGTTAAACAAAGCCCTCGCGTGAATTTCGGCCCAAAACGGTTGCCCGTCTTTTTTCAGCATTAGGGCCTCAAAAACTGCGCCCGGACCTTCATTTCCTTGTAAAACAAGGCCTGAAGCCGCCTGGACCATCTTGTTGAAGTTTTCTTCATCGCAGTAGTCCGACAGCCTGGAGCCGATCCATTCGTCCCTGGTGTATCCGGTTGCCTTGAGGATTGCCTGATTAACGTAGGTGAAACGAAAATCGGGATCCATTTGCCAGATTACGTCCACCGTGTTTTCAGCCAATAGACGATATAGCTGTTCCTTTTCTCGCAAGGTCTCTTCAGCTCTTTTTTTGTCTGTGATATCTGTGAACATGGCAAATGACCCTGCAAAGTTTCCTCTGTCATCTTTGAGCGCAGTGGCAGAAACAATAGTCCACAGGGTAGACCCATCTTTTCTCCGAAAACGCCTCTCGTAGGATTGGTCTCCTCCCTGCCGACGCGATTCCATGTTCTTGTAATGTTCAGGCAGATCTTCGTCGAAAAAGAAATATTCTACGCTCTTACCCAACATTTCCGCTATCGGATACCCGACCATCTCAGCCATTCGTTGGTTAACAAAGGTGGTCCGGTAATTTCCGTCCATTGCCCATATACCCTCTTTGGCCGTTTCCACAAATCTCCTGAATTTAGTTTCGCTTTTTGCTAGATCTTTCTGGGCGCTTCTGAGACGGAGTACCAGAGAAATCAATCCGATGACCATAATGGAGAGCAGAGCAAATATAGCAATTATCCCTATGATCAGATTTCTGTGACGCTCGAAAAGAGACTCGGGTTTATTGATTACAATGCTGCCCGGAGGAAGAGCATTTGAAGTAATTCCAAATCTTTCCAGTTGCTTCAAATCAAACATTGGCCTTGATCCACCAGATAAATCAACCGCAATCAGATCTGGCTTCTCCCCTGACAGGACTCTCAAGGCAATCTCTGCGACTCTCCGACCGTGGTCCAGGCCACCGATAAGTTGTCCACCTACGATGCCATGGCCTAGCCGGGTTTCATGCATTGCGTAAACAGGAACCGAGCTAGATGATGTCAACAGTCGTGAGCTTTCAGGTAAAGACAAGCTACGACCAAGTTTGTCAGTTGTGTACGACAGTATTATGCCGATTGAATTTGGTGGAAGTTTGCGAATCCCCCCGACAGCCTCTTCAATTGTGGTTGGTTCTGTAAAACGGAATCTGATACGATCAGAGTATTTTGGCAGTAGTCTCTCAAATTCTTTTCTCACTGCAAGTCCGCTAGCCGTGTAATCATGAATAACGAGCGCCTCTTTGGTGTTTGGATGGAGTTTGAGAGCCATCCCCAGGGTTGTCTCATCGTCCATGATTTCGGCGACTCCAGTAACCTCAGTCTGACCTTGCAACATAGCCGGGCTGAAATCGTTTATCCCTCCAAAAACAATAGGCGCCCCTGGAAAAAGTTCATTTCTGTAACGGATGAGGAGTTCCAACGCCGGATTGTCAAATGCCACGATCAGGTCAATTTTTTGGTCCTCATATTTGTCTTTGAGCATATTTTTCATGCGGATGAGATTGTTTTCTTCCGGATGGCGCTTTGCGTCAAGATGTTCAATAGGGGGATCAAAAAGCGGATAGGCCTCTCTCATTCGTTCCACAAAACCGAGAATTTCTTTATCTGACCAACTGTACCCATGTTGATAAGAATCGATTACCACTACTTTCGGAAGGCCGTCCGACATGCCAGGAGAGACAAGCACGGTGAGCAAGACAAGAGTCCCTGCCAACAAGTTCATGAGGTGTTTCGTTGTCTGGGACCCATGATCCCTTTTGGGGACACAGATTTGGCCGCTAGCCCCGGTCAAGTAACGTTTGGATCTGGTCATTAAATCTTCCCCAAAAAACCTTGGTCTATATCTTTACGCGATGTGGACGTCTGTCAATGTGCAGAAAGTTCCTTTTCGCATGTTTAACCGCATGTCATTTCAAATATGAGCGCCAGATTCGGTCACCGAATTAAAGCTAACTGACCGGTTAATGTGAACAGTTGTTGGAGCAGTTTTTCGAGTAGCTCGTCAAATGGCTTCAACCGCAGGGAAGAAAACCTTAAACTCGGTTCCCTCGCCGGGTTTACTATGACAGGTTATGTGACCACCGTTTTTTTGGACGAGACCTTGCACTACCGAAAGTCCCAGTCCAGTGCCTCTAGTAGATCCCCGTTGTTTTGTGGAGAAGAATGGGTCAAATACCTTCGCTACGGTAACTTCATCCATGCCTCTACCCATGTCTTTAACGGAAAGCATGACATACTTACCTGGTTTGATAAGGTGATTATTTTTACAGTGCTCTTCTTCCATCGAAACATTTATCGTTGCAATTTTCAAATGTCCGCCATCTGGCATAGCCTCAGAGGAATTGAGAGCCAGGTTGAGAAGAATCTGGTCTATTTGCGTGGGATCTGCATGAATGATGGCCATTGGGCAGGTCAGATCAAATTCCAATTCACTTCGCTGAGCAAATGCACTCGAAAGCAGCTGACTAAAATTCGACACATGCTGGTTGAGATCGAGATTCACTGGCAGCCATTGGGATTTCTGAGCAAACGCCAACAGCTTCCTGACCAGTTCGGCCCCTCCCTCACCAGTTCTGATTATGGTTTTTAGTTCCTTGTAACCCGGTTCGTCCGTTCCTTTGTCTAATAATAATAGCTCAGCATACCCGATGATGGCCTGAAGCATATTGTTGAAGTCATGCGCTATCCCTCCAACAAGAGTTCCCAAGGCCTTCATTTTCTGGAAGTGAAAAAGCTTTGTCTGCAGAGCTTCTCTTTGTTGTTCGGCCTTGACATGTTCAGTCATGTCACGAGCAATAGCAGATGAACCTATGACCTCACCATGCCTGTCCACTATCGGGGAGACGGTCAGTGAGACTGGAACATCTTCGCCATCCCTACTCCGTCGAACGGTTTGGAAATGTCTTGTAGGCTCTCCACGCCGGATTCGATCTCCAAATCCACGCATTTCATCCAAGCGGTCAGGAGGGATGGTGTTAGATATTGATTTGCCAATTATCTCCTGTGCTGTGAAACCATAAATATTTTCTGCTCCCCTATTCCAGCTTGTTACTATTCCGTCGAGAGTGGTTCCAATGATTGCGTCATCCGAGTGTTCAACAATGGCCGCCAGCCTTAGGTTTTTTTCTTCTGAGTTCCGACGTTCCGTTATGTCACTGATTACACCAACCCATTTGTGTGGGTTGCCATGTCGATCCAACACCAAAGCGCCTCTATCTACTACATAGCTAAAAGAGCCATCTCTTCGCAGGATTCGGTATTCCATTTCGAAGAGTTTTTCCTCATTTCTCAGCACCCGCTCGACGGCCATAGTGACTCTTTCACGGTCTTCAGGATGGACAAGTCCAGCCCACTCTTTTGAGGATTTGGGAGAGTTGTCAAAGTCATAACCCAAGATGTGGTAAAGCTTTCCGTAATGCGTCACCTCATCGGTCAAAACATTCCATTCATAGGTGTCATCGCTGGCGCACTCTGCGGCAATTCTGAACCGTTCCTGATTTTCTCTCAACAATTCGAATGTCATTTTCTTGTCGGTGATATCTTTGATTCCACCGTATAATCGAAAACTATCCCGTGATTCCGAATCCGGAACGCACTTGGTCGACGAGGCAATCCAGACCGTCCTGCCTGATTTGTGCCTTAAACGCAGTTCGCAGTTGTCCATTTCTCCAGGCAAAATACCAAGCACATGTTGGTCAAAAACTGGCACATCTTCAGCGATTACCAAGCCTCTCCAACATCCCTGGGCCTTCAACTCATCTACTGAATAGCCTGTAATTCGCTCTGTTGCTCCGGTTATCCAATCAATGAAGTAGGAAGTGTCAATTGATTTTGAACAAGAGTATGCAATATCAGACGTTATGTTTGACACATTCCGGTATCGTCGCTCTGCTTCACGGAGGTCCGCCTCAATTTTTTTTCGTCCGGTGATGTCCACAATCGTGGAAAACACCTTGGCAAGAGGGTCCAGCGGGCTTTTGAAACAAGAACTTGTCATTTGAACGTGGAAAATGGAGCCGTCCTTTTTTCTCATCTGAAGTTCACATTCGGACTTGTTCCCGGAATTGAGAACCGTTTCAAGGTGCCGAAAAAAGATTTCCTTGTGTCCTGATGAGACCAAAACCGAAACGGGGGTATTTTTTAGAAATGATCTTCCGACGGCGAACATTTCTGAAGCGGCAAAATTTGCCTCGAGAATTATTCCTTTTCCATCAAGGGTCAAATATCCGACGGGGGCCAGATCAAACAGTTCAAAATATCTGTTTCTGGAGTGTTCCAGGCTTGCCTGGGCTTCCCTTAATTCAGTGTTCTGAACCTCCAATTCTGCCCGATAGGTAGACAATTCTTCAATCAATCTTGTGGCGTCATGGTAGTCCAGTTTAAGTCTCTCGAGAGTCCCTTCACTCAAAAGTTTCTGGGCTTTGGTCCTTAGAACATCCGATGTTTTGTCATCCATCTTAGAAGTAAACCTCTGTTCTCCTAAAATCGAGAATTATCTGGGTCGGACACGGGAAAAAAGACAATGTGTGTGAGACTTTCATCCAGCTTGTCGTTCTGCTTGGCCCTGAATCTCATGTTTATTGTGGTTCCATCTTTTTTGGTCAAAGTAACTGTTTTCCTGATGAAATCGTTCGCCTTCATTTCCCGGACTATTCGAACAAGTTCGTCAGACCCGAGTTCCACAAGACTCATGTTGATGAGTTCGTCCGTACTGTAACCAAGGGTTTGTGCAGTGGCTTTGCTGGCGAAACAGATTCGACAGGATCCGTCTGAAACCGGTTTGACGCTGATGACGAAGGCGTCGAGTAGTTCAGTAACAGCATCGGCCCAGTTTTCCGTCCTTTTCAGTGCGGCTTCCTTTTCCACCAGGTCCGATGTATCTACAAAAACCACGACGACTCCGTCGAGGTGGCTTTCCCCTTTGCGGTAAGGCAGAATTCTGACAAATGAATGGCCTCCATCAAGAAGTCTGACGGTCTTTTTGATAGCAGTCTTTGAGTTCAAGACCATTTTTAGGTCGTCGTTAAAATCCGGATAAGAAAGGACATGAGAAAGTTCCCCTATTGGGCGTCCCAAATCGAGATCTCTGAGGTTTATGTAATTCTTGGATGCTTCAGTAAATCTTCTGATCTTAAGATTTTCATCAAGAAAGACTATTCCCAGGGAAGTATGCAACAGGAGATTATCCAGATCGTTGCTGAGTTCAATCAATTCCTGTATCTTGCCCTGATACTCTGTATTTACTGTGTGCAATTCCTCATTTACAGAATGAAGCTCTTCATTGGTGCTCTGCAATTCTTCATTGGAAGCCAGCAATTCCTCATTGGTGGCCTGTAACTCTTCATTAGACGTTTCAAGCTCCTCTACCGTTGACTGGAGGTTTTCTCGGCTGTAACCGAGTTCCCTCTCCAGATCAACAATCCTTTCCTGTGTTTGAGAATCAATAGTTCCGGAATTAAAGTTTGTTCCAATGTTTCTTGTTGCGCCAGAGTCTTCGACAAATACAAAAATAAGTCTGGAATTGTCCTTACGCACGGTTGAGGGGCGAATTCTGATGTTTACCTTTCTTGATTCCTCGGATTGATCCAGGGTGATACCGCTGTATACAATTTCCTTGGCTTCTTTTCTGAATCTATGGAGGGCAGTTCCCAGTGCTATGGAGAGTTCACTTCTTATGAGGTTCTGAATTTGAAGACTTGCCACACCTACGCGAAAATTCAGCAGCTCGCTTACGTCACCAAATGTGTAGAGTAGAACTCCCTGTTCGTTCACCACTAAACATTTCAGACCATAGCCCTCTACCAGTTGGTTGTATATTTGCTCGAATATCCTGTCTTGTCTCGAAGACCCGGGAATTAGTTCTATACCAGGGGATCCAGACATGGGTGACATCAATCGGTTCGATAAAGTGGCTGGATAATCCAGATGAGGCTTGGGGCCCCCACGATGTCTGTATATCTTCCACTTGTTGTCTATTGATGAGAAATGATCTACAAGGTCCCCAACTGTTTCACTGGACCCCAAAACCAGGTATCCTTTTGAATTTAACGAAAAAGCAAAATTGCTGAGAACCCTTCTCTGAAGCACAGGCTGAAGATAAATCAGAAGGTTTCTGCAGCTTATTAAATCCATTCTTGTAAACGGAGGATCATTTATGAGGTTGTGAGAGGCAAAGACCACCATTTCGCGAATTTGCCTGTCGATCCTGTAATTGTCACCCGATTTGATGAAGAAACGCTGCAACCGCTCCGGGTTAACATCCAAGGCTATACTTTCAGGGTAAACCCCTTCACCCGCAAATTCGAGGGCTCCTCGATCGATGTCGGTCGCGAATATTTTAACCGGAAGACTTTTTTGAGCATCCTCCATTTCTTCATGGAACATCATTGCTATAGAATACGGCTCTTCGCCAGTGGAGCAACCAGCGACCCAGATTCTGATTTCCTCTCCGGATAAATATTTGTTATTTAATAGAGTGGGCACAATGTTTTTTCTGACGATTTCGTAGGCTTCCCTATCTCTGAAGAATTTGGTAACCCCAATAAGCAGTTCCTTGTAAAGAAGATTGTTTTCACGATCAGAACCTGAAAGATACTGTAGATAATCCTGCATACTCTCCAGTTGATTTACCTGCATTCGCCTTTCAATGCGTCTTACAATCGTACTGGGTCTGTAAAAGGCAAAATCCACCTTGGAATGCTCCTTCACCTGATCCAGAATTCTGGAAAGATCATCTTCGTCCGAACTCCTGGCTGGAGAGGACACTCTTTTGAGACCTGGATAACGAACAAAACCTATTAGTTCCCGTGGCATTTCTTCAGGCGGCAGGATATAATCTACGAGCCCAGTAGATATGGCGCTCTGGGGCATGCCATCAAATTTTGCTGTCACCTGATCCTGAGCCATGACCATTCCATCATTTTCCTTGATAGCCCTAACACCCCTCATACCATCGCTTCCGGTCCCAGAAAGAACTATCCCTATTGCCTTGTCCCGCTTATTTTCGGCAAGCGATCGAAAAAAGTAATCTATCGGCAGATGAACAACGGAGTCAGGCTCCATCTCTTCGAGGTATAGCCTATCGTTAAGAATCTTCAAATTTTTCCTTGGGGGAATAAGGTATATGGAATCTGACTCCAGGCCAATACCGTCTACGATTCGATGAACGCTCATCAGGGTCATTTTGGAAAGAAGTTCTACCATAAGACTTTTGTAGTCAGGCGAGAGATGTTGTACTACAACAAAGGCCAGACCTGAATCTGGGGGCATATTTTCAAAGAACTTCTCGAGGGCTTCCAGTCCACCCGCCGAAGCCCCGATGCCGACTACACGTAAACCTGACGCTGCGCCATCAAGAGATGGCGCCAAGCTATCACTTGCATCCGTCAATTCATTAACATGCAGTTCGGAATCGCAGCCCTTAAACGCTATCAAGGAACTTTTCTGCTCCTGGTAAATGTTGAGACTATCCACACTTTTTATTGCCGGGCTCTTTATCCTTAACAAAGCCTCGACTCGTGCCACCAATTCCCTGTTGGGGATTGGTCTTGGAATATATCCATCGGCTCCGACTTCAAGTCCCTGAATTTTGTTATCCGAAGATACCATGACGCCCGACGTCAAAACAACCAGGGTCCCGGCCAGTTGATGATCGTTTTTGATGAGCCGGCAGATTTCAAGGCCACTCACGTCCGGAAGCATTACATCGCATAGAACCAGGTCTGGTCGGATATCCTTGACCAAATGGAGTCCATCTTTTCCCGTCTGAGCCCCGTGAACCTCGTAACCCTGCATTCGCAGCAATCTGCATGTCCCTTTTAAGACTGACGGCTCGTCATCAATAACGACCAAACAGACTTTGTCCATTCCTGACATCAAGCGATCTCCTTAATTGGCTATCGTTGGAGATATCTTAGGACATACTCCTGAAAGCTAAAAACCATTCCAACTCTAAACATTATTAAACCAGTGAGTTCTCATTGCAATGTATTTAATACAGTTTCAGAAAATTTTATCATAGGCTCGACAGCGGAAAGTGTTGTCAGAATGTCAAAGTGCCCGGTCTTGATCGTAAGGTCGTGGTCACGATGAATAGGAACCCTCTTGATCCCCGATTTCTTGGTTTCGGTGGAATGGAAGCTAATCATCCTAAAACTTAAATCTATGTGTCTCCATTTAATCGGAATGCTTCGTCACGTCTGAGACCAGGTATAAAAGCCACCCACAGCAACCTGTTGGAGGCCCCAGAAATCGACCAACGGTCATCCGGTAGATGGACGGGCAAATGGACCGGCAAAAAACCTGATTGTGTTCCAGCGAGACATCCCGACTTCGGAGTTCGACTTTCAGGGTCTCGGCTCCTTCCATCACTTCCCAACAAGTCTGACCACCATCTGAACAAACCAAATCTTCAAGAGATTCCGCCGTCCACACGCCGTGCCTCGCCAGATTCAACTCGTCAATTCCGTCTACAATTAAACCTGAACAAAATGTTGCGTCTAAATCATGTGATGATATAGAGTCGGCTTGCGTCGCGGCAAGCCTTGTTCGTGAATCGGTTTTATCCGTCTTAATCACTATCCGGGAAGACAAAGGCGCCACGTCGTCCAGTCGTCCCATAGCCATGGCATCCTCAGGCTTGGTTGAATTGATCTTCCCGATTCTTTTCGAGGCGTTCTGGAGCATTTCACATCATGGGTTCTGCTCCGTGATTGAATTACAACGACCGGTGTAGTAGTTTAGGACAAAATTCTTGCATATATGGCAGTATTACCCGGTATTTTTCAGATTATGACAACAAAAAGCATGCTAAAACAGGGAATCTATGGAAACAAAGAGGCAACATGAACATTCTCAGAATCAAATGGCAGAGATTAGTGACTGACGGTCAAACATGTGAAAGATGCGGCTCAACAGAGGATGAACTTGAAAAGGCGACCACCAGTCTCAAGAGATCTTTTGCGCCCATGAACATGGAAGTCGTACTCGATAAGACTGAACTTTCATTTGAGGAATTCGAGAAGAATCCTTTGAGTTCCAACCAGTAAATCAGGAAGGGATGAGCCGGACCTGTAAACAACTTTGTGCAAGCATAACCGGCTAGCTTCAAGAATTAGACCGACATTTGTGCATTTCAACACCGGCGGCCAGCAGGGAAACCAGAAACTGGTTGAGGCTGACATTATTTTCTTTCGCTGCCGAAGCCAGTTCTCGATGCAGGTATTTTGGTATTCTGGATAAAAATGGTGATGATCTGACCAGGAAACCTTAAGAACCGAACACATTCAACTAAAAGAAAAGGAGTTCAAAAATGAAGCTCTCCGCGTCCATCAGCGACCTGATCTGCAACAATTGCATCTGGAGCAAAGAACTGGAAACTGGCGACAGACTGAACGATTTTGGTCGACCCTTTAGAAATGGCATCAATTGTCACTACCATGACAAACAGGTTCATAAGGACTCGTTCTGTAAGGACGGACAATGGATAATTCAGGGTGACAAACAATATTCAGCCCATGACAGACCGGGCGCTATCTCCTTCCTGCTGAATACAAATGTTGACAGTTAAAGAAGCCTTAGACCGTATCGACCTGGAGTTGCACAGACCGGTTGGAAACCCTGTCTCCGGCCTGGAGGAGGAGCCGGTTTCTGACCAGCTCCACGCAGTTCATCTCACTAGGCCATTAGACCTGGAATCTGTGTATTGCGGAGCCTTGCGCCTGTCCGTAGGCGGATTCCCTGTTTCTAAAACCTTTAAGCCCATGCCTCGAATGCCCATTGCCACCCTCATGCTTGACGCAATCATTTTAGTCTTGTTCATTGGCTACCTCACGGCGCTGACCAAAATAAAAAATGTAGATTTGACATATTCATCAGGTTCGGGACATCTTTCGCTATGCTGTTTTTCTTACGCTCATATCTGGTTCCTATCGACAAATCTTGGCGTAAACTTTCGCCATCCGGTGATAGAACTCGCAATATTTTAATGAGACTATACGACCATTACACGGGCATGTTTCCATGTCGTTAAGACAATATTTGCTCATGCACATTTTGAGAATACCATGCTCAGCCGTGGTCAGACTAGTCAGGTCAGCATTTCGCGGCAACCATTTCATCGTGACTCCTTATTTTTTTGAGCGTTAGGTTCATTGGATGGTGATACATACAATTTATGTTCCCGCACTTGGGGAAATCCCTGCCGCAGTTTGATTCGCACTCGAATAATGACATTTTTTCAAGGTCGTTTAATTTAAATCCCATTTTGTCCTTGTTATAACCAATTGTGATGGATAGAGCCCAATACTCTACATGGCCCAAAGCTGACCATCCACCCGCCCACTGTCCTCTGTTTCTGTTTTTTACATAGGATTGCCAGGAATAGATGAATAATCTATTATTAGTGGGAAACCTGAGTGGCTGAATGGTTCCATAGTATTTTCAAACAGATTCTTTCTTATACCGGTGATTTAAAGGTGATGGAGCAGATACTCCTCCATTTCTTTTCTGGAGAGCGGCTCCATGTGGCCTCTTGAGACTATTCGTGAAGCCACATCCACTGGAAGCACAGCTTTCATCTTCTTCTCAACGGCTATTTCGCGGATCGCTTTCCTGATGATCTTTATCATCACCGACTTGCATCCGGTTTCTCCCATCTGCAGTTCAGATATCATGAGGCGTTCGAACTCAAGGATTGAACCTGGTTCCACGGCCCTGTTCGCTTTTACAAGTAATGAAACCCCCATGTTGTTTTACTATTCCGTGAACTACTGAAAGCCCCAAGCCTGTTCCTTTTCCTGATGTCTTCAACCAATTCGATCACGAGTTGAACCTCGCCTTGTTCATCCTTGAC
>CAYNZA010000070.1:0-15847 GCA_964401595.1 uncultured Desulfomonile sp. | reverse complement strand
GTTGTGCTGAGTAGTGAGGCCGGAGGCACCATGATTCATGAAGCGGTTGGGCATGGACTTGAGTTGGATTTTGTGGCCGATAATATGACGGTTTATGCCAAATCCCAAGGTGAAAAGATCGCGTCGGAGATCATCTCCGTAATGGATGATCCCACAATGCCTCATCAGCGGGGTTCTTACCCTTTTGACGATGAAGGAACAGCCTCTAAACCAAATCTTCTGATTGAGAATGGCGTTCTCAAATGCTTCATGTCTGACAGGCTGAGCGCCATGAAGATGGGATCATCATCTTCCGGAAATGGCCGTAGGGAATCTTACAGACACAAGCCTATACCGCGTATGTCAAACACACTGATTCTACCCTCCGAAATGTCTCCGGAAAATGTCTTGAAATCGACCCCCAACGGGCTTCTTGTTAAAAAGATGGGTGGCGGTCAGGTTAACACTGTCAATGGAGACTTTGTGTTTGAAGTTGCAGAGGGCTATCTGATTGAAAACGGGCGCCAGGGACCGGCGGTAAGGGGCGCAACATTAGTAGGAAATGGCCCAAAGGTGCTCAATAACATTGACATGGTAGCAAATGACCTCGGCTTTTCTATAGGAACCTGCGGGAAGGACGGTCAGGGAGCCCCAGTCTCTGACGCTCAACCGACTTTGCGAATAGGAACTCCCGACCATCCCGACACGTGGATAACGGTTGGCGGAACCGCATGACAGTAACCACAAAGTTTTAAGAGAGACAAATGACTGAAGAAACGAAGAAAAAAGGTGGCTTTTTCAGCAGACTTTTCAGAAAAGAACGTCTGGAGGAGCCAGAGCCAAAGCACGAACAGATTTCAGAACAACCTGAAGAAGAACCAACCGAAGTTACGGTAGAACTTGGGGTAGTTGACCAGGTTTCTGTCAAACCAGATGAAGATCATGAGGAATCTGAGGAATCACGTGAAAACATAGCTCAGCTGCAAACAGGTCTTTCAAAGACCCGTAAAGGATTTCTAAAAAGCCTTGATGAAGCTCTCCTGGGCAAGAGAGAGCTTGATGAAGAAACAATATCCAGTCTGGAGGAAGTTCTAGTGCGCGCCGATGTGGGAGTAAAAACCGCATACGAATTACTGGACAGTGTTTCAGAGAGAATCAAACGCAAAGAGTTGAACGATCCTGAAAAGATACTGGCTCACCTCGGGGAGCTTGTCAGGGAAACATTGCTGAAAGTAGAAGCCCCTCTTCGTGTAGGTTACGGTTCCGACCCCTTCGTGGTAATGGTTCTGGGCGTTAATGGCTCTGGAAAAACAACTACTATCGCCAAGATAGCGGCTCGTCAGAAACTTGCGAAGAGAAAGGTAATGATGGTGGCTGGAGATACATTCCGCGCGGCCGCTGTCGAACAACTATCCATATGGGGTGAACGCATAGGCTGCGATGTAGTCCGAGGCAAAGAAAAAGCGGACCCGTCATCGGTTGTTTTTGAAGCTATGGAAAAAGCTGTCAGGGAAGATTACGAAATAGTCCTGGTGGATACGGCCGGGCGACTGCATACCAGGATCCCGTTGATGGAAGAGTTGAAAAAAGTCGCAAGGACCATGTCAAAAAAAATTGCCACCGCTCCACATGAAACCCTTTTGGTAATTGATTCCTCAATGGGCCAAAACGCCATACTACAGGCCAGGACCTTTAATGAGGCAATTCCAGTTACCGGTTTGGCGCTTACAAAACTGGACGGCACAGCCAAAGGTGGGGTCATAATCGGCATATCGAATGAGTTGAAGATACCGATAAGGTACATCGGCATAGGGGAAAAAATTGAGGATCTGAGAGATTTTAACGCCAGACAGTTCGCTCAGGCTCTTTTTTCCAAAGATGAGGGAACAGAAGGCTTCGAATAAACTGGTGTCTTGACAAATGGTTTGATTTTTCATTTCCAGATGAAAACGGTTTGAAAAGCATTATGTTTTAACTGGATAAGGATGGCATTTCAGATGATTAACGAATTTAAACTCAATACTACCTCCAGGGTTCAGTTTGTTGACATTACATTGTCGGTCAGGAACATCATAAACAAGAGCGGCGTGAGCGATGGCCTGGCGATTGTCTACACGCCTCACACAACTGCTGGAATGACTATAAACGAGGCGGCCGATCCATCAGTGGTCTCAGACATGATAAACAAACTGAACGAACTTGTCCCCAAAAACGGGAATTACAGGCATGCAGAAGGTAACTCCGACTCCCACATCAAGGCGTCTTTGATGGGCAGTTCAGTGAATGTCGTGCTGAGTGGTCAAGAGCCCGTTTTGGGAGTCTGGCAGGGGATATTCTTCTGCGAATTTGACGGACCAAGGACTCGGAAAGTAATTGTAAAAATTATTGGAAACTAATTAAGATAAGGACACATCTCTAAAATTCGAGGGGGGAACAATGGAACGGGAAGTGGATTCAAAGGACTTTGTTGAAATATTTACGGATGGTAGCTGTAAGGGCAATCCAGGACCAGGAGGTTGGGCGGCCCTTTTGAAATTCAAAGGACACAAAAAAGAACTAAGTGGCGCTGAACCTCATACAACAAACAACCGTATGGAGATGACTGCAGCCATCATGGCTCTGGAGACACTGAAAAGGCCTTGCAGGGTCAGACTGATGACAGATTCGGAGTACCTCAAAAAAGGTATTACTGAATGGCTCCAGAACTGGAAGAAACGTAACTGGCTTACATCCAGCAAAACTCCGGTCAAAAACGAGGACTTATGGCGTAGATTGGACCAGGCGGCAAATCGTCATGAAGTGACATGGGAATGGGTAAAAGGTCACAACGGCCACTTGGAAAACGAATTGGTAGATGAACTTGCCAACAGCGCCATTAAGGAAATGAACCCAAAAAGTCACTGATCAAGCTGTCATTGTCGATTTATCTTCGTAGAAAAATCCTGGTCACCCGGGGAGATATCTTGCAGACTATTTCGTAATTTATGGTAGACCCGTTTCGGGCTATCTCGTCAGCAAGTATTTCCTCGGAGCCCTGTCTTCCGATCAAGACGACTTCATCGCCAACTGAGGCATCAGGAATTTCCGAGACATCAATCATCATGGTGTCCATGCAAACGGTGCCTACGACTGAGGCCCGGTGTCCCTTGACCAGTACCTCGCCGATGTTCGATTGAAACCTCGGATAGCCGTCGTTGTAACCAACATTCAACGTCGCTATTCTGGAGTCTCTGCATGTCACAAATCTTCGGTTATAGGATATGCACCGGCCCGGAGGGTGTTCCTTTATCTGCGATATTTTCGTTGTAAAAGTGATGACCTGTTCCAGATCAATCAGGTTCCTAACAGCGTCTGAAGGATACATCCCATAAATCGCCAGCCCTGGGCGGACCATGTTGTATCTCGTCTGAGGAAATCTTACCAGGGCCGAAGTATTTGCCGCATGTATATACCTGAATTTGTGTCCAGCCGATTCAAGTCTGGCAATCAGGTCGTCAAAGGCTTTGACCTGTTCAAGAGTGTAGAAGTCTGATTGAGGATCGTCGGCGCTGGAAAAGTGGGTCATTATACCCTCTACATCCAGATTAGGCATCGTGGACACGTACTTTACAAACTCGTCCGCGCATTCATGCCAGATTCCAGACCGTCCCATTCCTGTATCGATCTTAATGTGGGTTTTGATTCTGTTCGAGCTGGACGCAGCACAGTTGAGAGATTCCGCTAACTCCTCAGATGCCACAACTGCGCTCAAACCATATCTGACAACCTTATCAACCTGTTCCGGTAAGACATTGAAAACGAGGATAGGAGCGTCAACACGGTTTTCTCTAAGTGAGGCTCCTTCATCCGGAAAAGCTACCGCCAGGTAAGTCACACCGTTATCGAGGGCTACCCTGGATGTTCGTATGGAATCGTTGCCATACCCAAAGCTTTTTACTACGGACATCAGTTCCACACCGGGGCCTGCCATGCTCCGTATCGCCTTTATGTTACTGGCTATGGCGTCCAAATCTACGGTGAGCCGTGTTGGGCCTATTGATCCGACCAATTCCTTGGCGAGCCTCTCCAGACGGAACCATCGAGAGCCCTTGAACAGGACCACGTCCCCACTGTTCATTATTTTTTCAAGTTCCCGGGCAGCCTCATCATAAGTTCTGACATTCGAGATTCTATCCCGGGCAATACCACCCTGTAACGCGGCTCTACCAATCAAGGCTGCATTTTCGCCAACGGTTATCAGATAATCAACGTTAACTTTGGCAACTTCCTGACCAACGGCAAGATGCTCTTCACTGCTGTGAAGTCCCAGATCCAACATCTCACTCACGATTGCTATTTTACGTCTTCCGGCCCCAATTTTGCTCAACACGTCCAGCGCGCCCCTAATAGAAGCCGGATCCGAGTTGTAGGTGTCGTTAATCAGCGTGACACCGGTGACCGTAGTATGAATCTCCAGCCTCATCGGTGAAGGCCTGAATTCTGCCAGTCCCCGTTTTATAAACTCATGACCCACGTTCATCATGCGAGCTGCTGCTGAGGCGGCCAATGCGTTTAGAATGTTGAAACGTCCAGGCGCAAAAAGATTTATCTCGACTTCCTCATCAAAGAGTTTCATCAGAAAAGTCGATCCCTTTTCCGGATGTTCTCTCCAATTCAAAGCCCGCACGTCGGCAATCTCCGAGAAGCCAAAAGAGACTACCCTCGCTCGAGTCTCATTTTTCAACCTCATACTTATTTCATCATCGGCGTTCAGAACCAGAAAAGAAGAAGGCCCCAGGCTCTTGAACAATTCCTTTTTTTGCTGAAACGTTTTCTGGAGCGTTCCAAGTCCGCCGATGTGAGCCTTGCTTATAACTGTGAGAATTCCATAGTCCGGCTTGATCATCCTTTCCAGTCGTTCCATTTCTCCTGGAAGGCTTATTCCGGCCTCGATGATGGCTATTTCGTGTTCACGACGCATCCCCAGTAATCCGAGAGCGGCTCCGATCTGGGTGTTATATGATAGTGGAGACCTGTAGGTCCTTCTGTCCAGACACATAATCGATGCCAGCATTTCCTTGACAAGGGTTTTTCCGTTGCTGCCAGTGATTCCTATTACCGGTATGGTGAAAGATTTTCTATACTCTGCGGCTAGTTCCTGAAGAGAAAGCAAACTGTCGGTTGTCTCTATTATTGTCGCTCCAACAGGTATTTCCTGGTCGAACACTACAGGATCACTGACCACTGCTGCTTTAATACCGTTTCGAAGAGCATCCAGCGCAAAATCATTTCCGTTGAAATGGAGACCAGCTATTGACCAGAATATGTTCTGAGGTCCCATGGGTTTTCTGGTGTCTATTGATATGCCCGAAATTGGGCCCCTGCCTGGCCCCTTTACTCGCACCGGCCTTATAATTTCTATTACTCTGCTCAAGTCCATCAGGTCAGAATTTTCTATGCCCTGGTTTTCCGCTGAACAGGCTGTAGTAAAATCGGCTGAGCAGGCAATACCAAAAACTTTTTTTGCATTCAAAGAATCATCTTTTCGAAACATTTCTATTAGCTCTAATAAACTCTTGATTTGATCGGATGGAAATGCCGGCCTTATTGACCCGCTGTATCACGATTATTTTCAAAACACAATTTTATAGCCTGTAAACCTGACCTCACTCTTCTTGAATTCACGCAAGCCGAAATCTTTGGACATCCGGGCCATGGATTTGTTTTAGTTTACATGATTTTGTCAAAAATATCTTGACATTCGAGCCAACGGTTATAAGGTTACACCAAGTGTGGGGCAAATTAGTCCAGCCGAATCTCACATAAACCTGCGCGGGATATATTTACTAGAAATGTATTTACCTTTAAGGACGGATTCGTCCTGGGTTGATTCCGGAAATTTATCGGGTTATATTCTATGACAAAGATCCGCAAATGAGACCCTGAAAAAATTGGGTTTGTTGCCGTAAAAATTGTTTTCTGAAGCCGTTTCTGATATAATTCCATAACGATAAGTTTTATGTGGCTCTATCTGGGTCATTTACAAGCCTCAAGAGCTTGAATCATTTTTTTCAGGTATAGGAATGTTGAACAGGAAAAGTTTGTTGGTTGCCTTGATGGTGGTCGGTTGTGGTTTCGTTTTTTCTGAACTTGCTCAGGGAATTGAGAATCCTCCGGAGAGGACTCAGGGAACGGTCGTGTCGGCCTCTTTCGGCCCTTCGGATGTATTGTCCACCAAAGAATACGTGTTGCCTGATTGGATAGACAATCTTTTATCAAAAGCGCCGGATGTTGAAGAAACCCAAACGGCCTCAATCAACGATCCAGAGGCCCTGCAGAAAGAGCTTGAGTCAGAAATTCTCAGTCCGACCAAGCCTCGGGTCTCTAAAATCGTCGATTCATCTTTTCCAGGAACTGTAGATATCCCACCTCTTTACAAATCTCCCAAGCTGGATGGTGAAGGGGTTTGGACAGCTCAGGATACTCCTGGCGGGTCAGATGGAAAACCTCTGGTTTACAAGACAGTCTATAGACCCAGTGTAGACTTTCCAACTTCCATAGTACACATGGCCGTTTTTGACATAAGCCGACTCAAGCCGAGGTTGTTTATAGGTCAGACCGAGCCCGGCATCTACCAGATATCTCATTCCTCTGAACCAGAATCACTTTCCCGCATTGTTGCAATAACAAACGCCATGTGGATGCAGCAGCACGCTCGTGGAGCGGGGGCAATTTTCAGAGGTCAGGTGGTCTACCCGATGGTTCCCGGAATGGCTACTCTCGTGGTTTACAAGGACGATTCAGTAGACGTTCTTGAATGGACAAACGAGATTCCAGTATCAATGGTCAGGGACGCCCGTCAACTTAGACATCTGATAGTCAAGGATGGAAAAGTAATAGAGGAAATTTTTAAAAACGGCAAGCCCACAGATTCGGAAATCGGCCTTGGCGGATTCCTCGTGGACAACGAAGGCAGAAGCACCATGTCCAATGAATACTGGTTCCTTGCCAACAGAACGGCGTTTGGAATACGTGAGGATGGAAATTTGGTCTTTGCAATGGGTCATCACGTGAGCACCAAGGATTTGGCGAAAGCCCTGGTGCTTGCCGGATGTAAACGCGCCATTCATGGTGATGCAAACATCCACAATATCGTCTGCAACTTTTATTTCCGTGACGCAAGCAACAAAATCACCAGAAGAGACAGGCTTTCGCCTGACCAGCTTCAGTACACCATGAAACGTTACGATCAGGGATACACAAAGGATTTCTTTGCATTTTACGAAAAATAACGGGAGTGGGAACGCTCTGCCCGTTGTCAACAAATGATTTTTTACTAAAAGAGGGACGCTTAAGGCGTCTTTCTTGGTTTTTGTATTCATGTATGGTTGACCTTAATTGTCTTTTAAAAAGGAAAGATCAACCATTTCAAATTTAGAGCCACTAATATTGGCGCCTTGGCCGAAGCCTATTCGGCTGGAATTGAGATCGGTAAAAAATGAGATCGGTAAATCCCAGAATTATTATTTTCTCTGGAAAGGGCGGAGTTGGCAAAACGACCGTAGCTGCCGCCACAGGTTTGAGATGCGCTAAAAACGGTCTCAAAACTATTGTCATATCTATAGACATAGCCCACAGCTTGTCTGATTCATTTCAACTGGATATTAACCTTCATGATCGTAATTTGGGGAAACCCAGGAACATTCATGAGAATCTGTGGATACAGGAGGTCGATATACAGGAGGAGCTAGAGCGACATTGGGGCGAGGTTTCAAAATATATCGCTGCATTGCTGGGATCAACGGGTATGGCTGGAGTCCTGGCAGAGGAGTTGGCGGTCATTCCGGGAATGGAAGATGTGATAAGCCTGCTCTACATCAACCAGTATTATCGTGAAAAATCCTATGATGTCATAGTAATCGATTGCGCCCCAACCGGCGAGTCGCTGCGTTTTATCAGCATGCCTTCAACTCTCGAGTGGTACATCAAACGTGTGTTCCATGTTGAAAGGAACCTTTTCAAGCTTGCAAGACCAATAGCCAAAAAAGTAACCGACATACCGATCCCAGAGGACTCATACTTTGCCTCGATAAAAGACCTGTTTGACAAACTCGAGGGCGTGGACAGCCTGTTGCTGGATAGGAAAATAACGTCGGTAAGACTTGTCACGAACCCCGAAAGAATGGTTGTTAAGGAGACCCAGCGGGCTTTCATGTATTTTTGTTTATACGGGCTGGTAGTGGATGCAATAGTTGTCAACAGATTATTTCCGGATTGCCTCAAAGATGGATATTTTGCCGATCGTCTGATTAGTCAAAAGAAGTCCATGGAACACATATCCCAAATATTCAGCCCTATCCCAATTCTTAATGCGCCGATACTTAAGGATGAAGCGATCGGTGTCGACAGGCTCAATGAGATGGCAGGCCTGGTTTACGGACAAACTTTAGACCCTTCCAATATATTACATGATGATGAAATATATAAAATCAACCGGACCGGCGATGACTATGAACTCAAAATGAAACTGCCCTTTATCACAAAAGATTACATTGACCTTTTCAAAGATGAAGGGGATTTGGTAATAAGAATAGGCTCTTTTAAAAGACACGTTTTTCTGCCACGCAGTTTGTTTTTGCGTAAACCGGCCGGGGCAAAACTTGACGAAGACATTCTGACAATCAGGTTTCCAAAAGATGATTTGTAGGATAAAGGCAAATGAATCCGATACTCAACGCACTCAAAATTGCCGGAGTTGCAGCAGGCGCCGTTGTGGGCATAGGACTGGTTTGCAGAAAAATGGCGCCCAATCAGTCTGATCTTGTTGCCGGAGCCATCCATTTTCACAATGGCGTTACCGAGATTGGTAAGGCTTTCTCTGCAATACTCTTTGGGGCTCAGACCGATGAAGATTTAGAGGCTCGTGAAAAAGAGCGCGAATCCAGGAAAATCATCATTGATTGAGTCTGACGGATGCCTTTTGGTCTAATGGTCTATTATCTGTTAACACGGGAATGATGCTGCTAAATGGAGTTGGAATTCTTCATAAAGGGAATTGCCATAGGGTTCTCTCTGGCTATTCCTGTGGGCCCCATAGGGCTGCTGTTGATCAGAAGGACATTGACCAGAGGTCGGGTCGCTGGACTGGCCTCTGGTTTGGGAGCGGCAACGGCTGACGCCATTTATGGCTGCATAGCAGGATTCGGGGTTACTCTTCTTTCGAATTTTCTACTAGAGAATTCGTACGTGCTCAGGGTTGTCGGAGGAGCATTTCTGTGCTACCTCGGAATGAAGATATTTCTGTCCAAACCATCAGAAAAAAGACCTTCAACCGAAGGTTCAACTCTTGCCGGTTATTACATTTCAACCCTTATTCTGACGCTTACCAACCCGGCCACCATAATTGCCTTCGCCGCCGTTTTTGCAGCATCAGGAGTGGCCCATACACATGGTCATTACTGGTTTACAGTATTTCTGGTGATCGGCGTTTTTTGTGGCTCAGCTCTCTGGTGGCTGATTCTCAGTTCAATAGTCAGCATATTCCACGGTCGTTTTGAGTCAACCGGACTCACCATCATCAACAGGGTGTCAGGATTGCTCATATCGGCCTTCGGATTGGCCATTCTTGTGAGCCTTGTCTTCTATCCGACAAATTTGTAATCTTAATGTGGATTAACATTCTTTCAGGACTTTGTCGTATGTTGCCAGATCCTCTTCCGAAAACAGAGCAAAAATAACCTTTTCTATGACAGGAAATCGTTTCAACTGTGAAACGCTTTCAGAGATGGCTATATGTGACGCTTCCGAAATCGGATACCCAAAGGCTCCTGTGCTTATTGAAGGGAAGGCTATAGATTTGACACCATTCTCATTGGCGACTTCGAAACAACGTCGATAGCATGAACGGAGCAAATTTTGCTCACCATGGTCCCCACCTCTGTAGATTGGACCTACAGTATGGATAACGTTCCTGGCTGGAAGCCCGTAACCTCTGGTGATTTTTGCGTCTCCAGTTTCGCACCCCATTAACATCCTGCATTCAGCTAACAGTTCCAGACCTGCTTTACGGTGAATGGCCCCGTCTACTCCTCCACCGCCGAGTAATGAATTATTGGCAGCGTTTACTATGGCGTCAACTGCAAGACAGGTAATATCGCCTTGTACGAGGATGATTTCATTTTTCATGATGAGTCTCCGGGACTGACATCAATGAGGAGAGCGATGCTTCGTCAATGACCAACGACAAAACTTGACTGCTCCGAATGGAGTATAGGCTTTGGGGATTTGACGGACGCGATCTATTCTGGGAATCAATTTTGACCGCGAATTTCCGTCAATTTATCAATAATAAATTTCACGAATATTTTCCCGATGATCAACTATGTAGAGGAGCTTGGCCTTGGCTACAAGTTTTTCCTTGAGCGCTGGCAGAGTGTCCCGGTCCACATTGAACACTCTTATGTAGACGAACCTGAACCCCTCTGGAGCATTCTCGTATGATGTGAGTATGCTTACCAGGCGAGCGCCGAAACTGCGTAGCACATCACTAACATCCTTGATGGAGCCCGGACGATCGTCCAGCAGAAAACCGAACTGAACGCCCCTATGAGACAATCCACTTAAGGACATCATGGCCTTAAATATGTCACTCTTGGTTATCATTCCCACTATGTTCTTGTTTTCATCGAGCACAGGAGCGCCGGAGATTTTATTGGAGAGCATTATCTCGGCCGCTTCTTCCATGGTGTGATCGGGGGACAGAGTGATGGGATACCTGGTCATGATTGCCCCAACCTCAAGTTTGGATAGCAGATAAAGAATTCTCTGAATATCCAGCATCACCGCATCAGATGGCGAAGCTCTCTTCAAGTCCCGATCCGTAACGATACCCACAAGTTGCCCATCCTCCATAACAGGCATCATGCTGATGTTATGTTCCATCAGGAGATTTATTCCATGTTGCATGCTGTCATTAACGTTTACTGTCACAACTTTACGACTCATCCAGTCTTTTACTAACATCAGGTCCCTCCACTATGCGCTGTTTCATATCCTCAATGAACGATTCCATTTTGCTATGCGCTTTCAACGTCATCACTTCAAGAAGGGAAACTGTCTCTTGATTCCTTAAACAGCCTTAATTCCATCTATACCCGGCATTTGGATATCAAGTGTTACCATTTACTATGTCCGAAATACCCCGCAACACCTGCATGCCTTCTGGACCAGACAGCGCCACCGGTGTGTGAAGGCATTTTTTCAAGACGCCGAGGCAAGGTAACTCAAGAAAGCTTCCTCATCATCGCTTGGCAGGATTTCAGCCGGGAGCATTGATAATCCTCCCGTGACCCTTAGGCCTAACTTCTGGTAACCAGATGAGATAACTTCCGTGTGAAACATCTCCCTTCAATTATCATAGCAAAAAACATGGTCATGCTGTAGCGCTGATTTAATCTTTCTGGCAAAATTTGTGCCGGACTCCTGAATTTTCTCTGGGGCTATATTCAACGGTTGTGAACCCTTGGCCACTTTTAGTTGTCATTTTTGGATTGTAAAGATCTTTTACACGATGTAACACCCAAATAAGGCTCCTAAAAAATTCAGCAGCGTGAACATTTTTTACATGAAAAAAGTGTTTGACTATCCGATATGTTCAGCATGATAACATTTTTATCTTATGACCGTTTACAGCTCTTTCGAGTGAAGTCCGACTTTTTCAAACCATTTTAATAAGGAGATTTTAAATGTCGTCAAATCTTCCTCCGCTATCTGAACAGGATAAACTGAGATTCAGTGTCATCAACAAGGAAAATATTGAATTCCTGATGAACCGTTACAACGGTATAAGCCGATGGGTGATTGCGGACACGCTACGTAGGGCGCGTTATCATCATCCAGATAAAAAGGCTGTCATCTTCGGTGATAAGACGTTGACATATTCTCAACTGGAGAGTGAATGTAACCGCGTCGCCAATGCTCTTAGGGGACTGGGTGTGCGGAAATATGATCGAGTGGCAATCCTGGCTCATAACACTTTGCACCATGTGTTGACATGGTTTGGATGTTGCAAGATCGGAGGCATATACCTTGCGATAAACTATATGTTGCGTGGCAAGGACATTTCGTATTGCATCAATCACTCCGAAAGTACTGTATTTATAGTCGAAGACGCCCTGTATGAGCTTGTGAAGGACGTTCTGGACGACATGCCTACCGTAAAAACATTCATATGGTCCAATCAGGGGGCAGGACATTCTTGCGCAAGTTCTCTATTCCGTGATTTTGATAGCTGGATTTCTGAATATCCTGCGGAAGAGCCGCTTGCTGATCTTCATATTGAAGATCCCTGTCAAATGACTTACACCAGTGGAACGGAATCACTGCCCAAGGGAGTTATAATAAGCAATCAGGCGCTGATGTCGCATTACATGGGAGCGATCATTGACGGACAGTATGAGGATGACGACATAAGTATAAATGCGTTGCCAATTTATCATTGCGCTCAACGTGATGTTTTTATGAACCCTATTTTCTGGCTGGGTGGCACAAACATACTGATGGGGCCCGACATCACGCAGATATTGAAAAACATTGAAAAGTACCGAGCCTCAATGTTTTTTGCTCCACCAACCGTGTGGATCGGCATGCTGCGTCATCCTGATTTCGATAAGACCGACCTTTCAAGCCTGAAGAAGCTTTATTACGGCGCTTCAATAATGCCTGTAGAGATTCTCAGAGAACTCATCGAGAGGCTTCCGGGCACTAAAATCTACAACTATTATGGCCAGACCGAGCTTGCGCCTTACCACACCATTTTGAAAGCGAAAGATGCGCTGACCAAACTGGGTTCTGCGGGCATGGGCGGTTTGAACATGGAAACCCGCCTTGAAGATGAATATGGAAATGAAATTGCTGAGCCGGGAGTTCCTGGTGAAATTTGTGGTCGTGGACCTCATGCATTGATCATGTATTTCAAAGAACCGGAAAAGACTGAAGAGGTAATGAAAGGTGGTTGGTTCCATTCGGGCGACATCGGAATAATGGACTCAGACAGGTATATAACGGTAGCTGACCGGAAAAAAGACATGGTAAAAACAGGCGGAGAGAATGTCTCCACCAGAGAAGTCGAAGAAGTGATCTACCTGGATAAACGAGTTCAGGAAGTAGCCGTAATAGGACTACCTCACACCAAGTGGGTTGAAGCGGTTACCGCAGTAATAGTGGCAAAACCCGGAGAGATTGTTACCGAAGAAGAAATTCTGCATCTGTGCCAGCGAGAACTAGCCACCTTCAAGTGTCCTAAAGGGGTCATCTTCCTGGAAGCCTTGCCTAAAACGCCAACCGGAAAGATTCTTAAACGCGAGATGAGAATTACATACAAAGACCTTTTTGCCAGATAAACGTTGTTGAAATACTCAAAGAGCCGAAGTCCGCATCTCAGGACTTCGGTTTCATTGTATCCCAAGGGATCTTGAACTTGATCCTGCGGGACGCTCCCCGTTCTGTAGATTTGGGATTGTGTTTTTGGTTGCCCGGGTAGTGCAATGATTTTTTCGAGGGGCCCAATCTCGGACCCGGCGCCTGCTTCCGCTCAGGTGGGCGCCAATCGGAAAGCCATGAACTTTGACACAGAATTTTGAACGCTCCCGATTTTTCCGGTGCAGATCCATGAGTCGGGAGAACCTGGTTGATCGCGCCAGGACTAGCGTTCCAGCAACAACTTTCGTTCAAAGGCTTTCTGGATTTTTTCCTCCAGAACATCCATTTGCAAGGGCTTTGTGGTGTAGTCATAAGCTCCGAATTCAAAGCCTTTGACTGCTGATTCAACCGAAGAGGCCCCAGTCAGTATTATAACCTCGAGATCAGGGTGTTTCTTCTTTATCTCTCTGAGTGTTTCTATTCCATCCATACCAGGCATCTTCTGATCCAGGATCACGATGTCAAATTCATGTTCATCCACTATTCGCAGGGCGCTCTGACCATCTTCCACTCCAAAAACTTCATAACCCTTTCGCTTCAACAACCAGGTCATATTGTGGTTTAACATTTTATCATCATCAACTATCAGCAGTCTGGGTTTTCTCATTCTGACCTTCCTTTTTGAATTCCTGACCTGGAACTACTGTACATGCAAGTTCATCGGAGAGACAGGGCAAAAATACCGAAAAAACTGAACCTCTGCCCAATTCACTCTGAACTGCTATATCTCCACCCAAGTGTTTGATGATACTGTAGGAAATCGACAGCCCCAATCCAGTGCCTTTGCCTGGAGGTTTCGTTGTGAAAAACGGATCAAACAGACGATCCAGATTGTCTTCTGGAATTCCCGAACCTGTGTCAGACACCGAAATTACCACGCCGCTTCTCAAAGTATCAAGTCGAGATACTATAGTGACACTACCGGAGGCTGTGGTTTCGGTTGCGTCAATTGCGTTGTTGATCAGATTAAGGAAAACCTGCTCAATTTCAAAACGGTCTGTCTTTAACTGAGGAAGGTCATGTTGAAGATTGAGAGAAATGCCCACACCAACTGAATTTGCTTTTTTCTCCACAAATCCCACCACTTCCTTGATAACGTCGTTAATGTTCAAAAACTCGGAGGCGGACGATATTCTTCGTGAAAAGTTCAGCAGATTCTGTGTTATGTGCGCGCAACGCTGAATTTGGCCGTCTATCTGTGACAGAGAATTGTAGAGATCATCTCTGAACTGAGGATTGATGTCTTTTTCATCGGCCGTCAATTCTCTCACAACCATACTTTCAGTTAAAATGACCGCCAGCGGGTTGTTGATTTCATGAGCGACTCCCGCCGCCAATTCTCCCACTGAAGCAAGTTTGCGAGCGCGCAGTAGTTGTCTGTTGAGTTTTTCTGCTTCTCTATCGCGTTTTTCAATAAGTCTGATCATGTATCTGGCAGTCAGTGCTGAAACGACAAGAATTACAAGTATGCTTACGTGCAACAGAACAAGAATCACAAAATTCAAATGATCTATGTCGCCAAAAAATTCGAGGAAGTTCTGTTTTGCAACCACAAACCATCCTGGGGTTTTAAGTCTGGAATAGGCCAGAATCTGATTCGATGACGGAGGAGATAGCGTAATTCTCATTCTGAATAAAAGGGGAATACTGGACTCAACAGAAAAGGAACTTGATGGATTCTTTGTATCATAAATCAGTATGCCACTCTCGCCCGAGAAAAGTCCGACCGGTATTCCTGATTCCCCCATTATTGAACCTTGATGTTTTGGGCTGGTCTGGAAAACCCCATCGTCATTGATAAGAAAAACTTCACCTGTCTGGCCACTTTTGGTCATGTTCAAAAGTGAGCCCAGAGAATTGCTATCAATGGTTGCCCTTAAAATGGTTGAAACGTTTTCGTTGGAATGACGCACAGCAATGAAAAAATGGGGCGTCTTACGAAACCCCATCAGCACATTGCTTATATAGAAGCCTTTTGTCATTGTCTGCTCAAACCAGTGAGTCTGCGAATAGTCGGCCTCTGAAAGATCGTGCGGACCTACATAGGCTATATGCTTGCCGGAAGCCCCAATAAGACCGATGTCAGTAAAATGAGGTCCTCTTTCATTGAGGATCCTGTAAATTTGCGAGAGATTGGATCTGTCTTTCAGATAATCTAGAGAATGACTCGATGCAACGAGGTTAATGTCCGAGATCCGATCATCCAGGAAAATCTATACTATTTTTCGATTGTCCACCTCTGCTTTCTTGAAATATTCCGCCATTCTTGATGTAGAAAAATCATAATAATAAAAAAAACTTATCCAACCCAATAAGAAAAAAGTCAGCACTGAGCAAGCTATCTCTCCAACTAACAATCCTCTTAACAATTATGAATAGGATGTATCATAAATATCAAGTACACGAGTGC
>CAYNZA010000069.1:0-15911 GCA_964401595.1 uncultured Desulfomonile sp. | reverse complement strand
AAAATATTGATGAGCGGCATCAGAAGATTAGATTCCTGTATGAAATCAATAAGCTCATCAAATGTTCCTGTAGAGTCACAGTCGTAGCCCAGGATGAATGAGCTGTGGACGAGAATGCCATAAGACTGGATCTTCCTGATAGCCTCAATATATTCATGGCGCAGATTCACGCCCTTGTTCATCATCCGGAGGTTGTCCTGAGACAAAGACTCAAAGCCAATAAAGATGGCGCCGCACCCGCTTTTACTCATCAAGTCAAGGAGATCAGAATCCTGCGATATGTTGATGGAAGCCTGACACATCCAGTTTATATTGTGATCTGTGAGAGCAGTGAAAAGCCTGCGAGCAAAGACCTTATCTGCAATAATATTGTCGTCGGCAAAGAATATAGCGGTTTTATGTTTATAACCGGATTGTATGGAACTCAGGTACTGGATTTCGGCGATCACCTGCTCTACGGTTTTGCTCCTTATCGTACGGCCGTCGAACGCATGCACTGAACAAAACTCGCAGTTGAATGGACAGCCCTTTGTAGTCTGAACAATATCAAGGAGGTAATTTTTTCGGGAGAGTAAAGATCTGTCAGGCGAAGGATAAGCTCCCAGATCAGCGAACTTTTCGGCCTTATAAATCCTTTTCAGTTTTCCGTTTTCAACATCCTGGAGGACTGTACCCCAAAGCTCCTCAGCTTCACCGATGACCACACTGTCACAATGTAAAAGAGAGTCCTCGGGACACATCGAGGGATGTATTCCTCCCATCACGGTTTTTATTCCCAGGGATCGATAGTGTTCCGACACCTCATAGGCTCTCTGGGCAAACATGGTTCTTACTGTTATGCCGACAATATCCGGCCGCCATGAGTAGTCTATCTCTTCGACGTTTTCGTCAAAGACTCTTATTTCGTGACCCTTGGGGGTAAGGCTGACCAGTGTGGGAATAGCTAGAAGATAGGAAATATGTTTTCTGGAGACGAGGAACTTTGCCCCAAACCTGAAGTCATAGAAACTTCGTTCAGACGCGTCCGAGAGTCTCGGAATGACCAGAGCTATTTTCATGATTTTTTCGCACAGGTCCAATCAGAAAGAGTGGCTGAATTACATGTTTTCAATTCTGAGGAATTCACTGAAGAGATTCAGCTTTTCCATCAGCTACATAATTTTGAGACCAGTGTTCATACTTGCGCTTACTATTAGCTACTGGAGTCCGCAGACTGAGAGGGTAACGTGCATGATCACGGACCGCAGCGCAGTTCAGTATGTTTACTGAGTAAAACAGGAGCTTGACCCGGCAAGCTCCTGTTAGTCCATTTTATCCAATCATTGCGGAGAGGATTAATCTACCAGCGTGATCCCCCACCACGTCGATCATCCCGACGGGGACCACCAGAATTCTTGGGCTTGGCTTCGTTCACTTTAAGCGCTCGCCCACCAACTTCTCTGGAGTCAAGTTCCTTGACTGCAAGCAGACCCTCTTCACGATTCTGCATTTCAACAAAACCAAATCCCCGTGATTTACCCGTGAACTGATCGGAAATGATCTTGACGCTGTCTACCGCGCCATACTGGGCAAAAAGATTTGATAGATCCCCTTCATTGGTATCGAAGGACAGGTTACCGACATAAATGTTAAAACTCAAAAGGTAGCTCCTTTTTTGAAAACGAACGATACCACACACTGTTGGCTCGATCTGGTTGATAAAAAACGGGGTCTTGTTGATCGGGGATAAATTGAAAGGTCTATTCAGGGATATCCACGTCGCAGGGGCCACGCTCTACGATCTTAATTCTCGTATAACACCTGTGACATTTTATGATGCGACCGGAGCAACACAAGTTAAGTTCTAAATGATAGATTACACCATGCTGCGGGCTGAGTCAACACTGTCGGTGCTTCTTTTTGAAATAATTATTTTTTTATTCGTCGAGAGAGTCGTATGGATGTAATATTACAGCACATGTTAAAAAACGGTCCCGAAGACCGGCTGATGCGGGTTCGCAATTGTGGACTGAATCTCTCAAGGCGTTTGAGGAGAAGCATGATTCCATTTCCAGAAATCATGCTCCCTGGAATAGCAAGAGCTGCGCCCTGTCAGAATTACTCACTCATGGCATAAGCGCCCTTGAGGGTAAAAACATGGTCATTCCAGACGGCCAAAAACCTTTCTGGATTCGGAACGGGTTTCATAATCATTTTCATGGAAATTTCCATCTGTTTTTGGGTGCTGTTGGGTTTTGAATAAAGTTGGAGGGCAAATTTGGAGAAATCACGGACCATGAAATCGAATATCTGGTCCAGAAGGTCGTCCGATATATCCTTTGGATTAAGATTTCTGTATTCAATGATAAGTTGTCCATAGGCTACGAGGGTGAATAGTTCTCCAACCGTTAAAAGGAAGTCAATATCTTTGGCTTGCGATTCTGCTGCGGCCGCATCCGAGGCGGATGCCATCATGAACTCCCTGAATACGTCTATCTGGCTCCTGAAAAGGTTCACATTAGGCAGGTCGGCTGTTTGATAGGCGAGATTGTAGTCGTGGAACCTGATTTTCCCCAAACCTTTGGTCGGTCCCTGGTTAAATAGAAAATCGTCATTTGCGGGCTGGTCCATTCTGGGCGTTTCAGGGAATTGAGCCGGGGCAAAAAAATAATTTCTCATAAATTTCACTATGAGCGCCATGTTCACATGAACGGTTCCCTCGAGTTTGGGCAGCGCACGGATATCGCGTGTGGCCATTTCAAAGTAAGTGTCTCTCTCAAATCCTTTGGCTGCGATCACGTCCCACAGAAGGTTTATAACTTCTTCACCCTGGGTGGTCACCTTCATTTTAACCATTGGGTTAAACAGAAGGTAACGCCTGTCCTCTGACGATGCGGATCGCATGTAATCGGAGGCCCTGAGGGCGAATGCCTTCATTGAGACCAATCGACAATAGGCGTCGGTCAGGAGTTGCCTGATGTGTGGGAAGTCTGTGACGTGCTTACCGTAGAGGACACGATTGGATGCATGGTCGATAGCCTCATAGAAAGCATGCGTGGAAATGCCTATGGATGCCCATCCAAGGTTGAACTTACCGACGTTGATCGTGTTAAGCGCGGAGTCCCAGGCGTCTTGACCAACCGACAGGATGTCAGCCTGTGAAATAGGGTAATCATTCAGAGCATATTCAGCCACATACGACTGCACATTGACCAGATTACGCACGCATTCATATTTCCCATGGGTAGAGCCCACCACGAAGAAAACAAACTCGCCCGTATCGCTGATTTTTCCCAGAGTGGAAACAAGGGCGGCTTTGTTGGCGTTTCCTATGTAATACTTGCGTCCATTGGCGAGGTACATCCCCGGCGCTTGTGGGGTCAGGGACATTTCAGTGGAATATATGTCCGCTCCATGAGTTTTTTCAGAGAGGCCGAATGCGAAAATTCCGCCATCCCGAAGCAGCTCTGCTGTCTTTTGCTTAACTTGCTCGTTGTCACCCATCCATATTGGTCCGAGACCAAGGATGGACACCTGCCAGGTGTACCAATAGTGAAGAGCATAAAATGCAAGGATTTCATTGAACTCGCAATTCCGCCACGTGTCCCACCGATAGTCAGGGTCGCCTTGCCCGTAGGCGGAGGGAGTCAGAAGTTCGGCAAATATTTTCTCTTTTTTTACAAAGTCCAGAAAATCCGCATACCACACACGGTCGTGATCATCCCTTTTGAGGTTTGTCTTGCCCTTGGTTTCAAAGAAGTCGATGGTCTTTCGCATGATCTCCCTGGACCGTTCGTCGGGGCATGCGCTCAAGTGTTTCTTGGGGTTAAGCAACATTACAATTCTCCTGAATTTTTCGAATCATAGAGCATTATCCCGTCCCAATCGCCATAAAAACCGCCTGCAACCGGCTAAAATCTCTCTGACCACTGAATGGCCGAAGAATAGCGCCAACATGTCTCATTTCCAAATGCCATGAAAAGAGCGGGACGATACAGGATGATAAATAACATCTGCCGGCGCTTTCGGTCAATCAGTGGGCACAGCCAAATCCATCAACCTATTTTTGCAGGACCGGGAATTTGAGTCATTCAGAGTTATTGAGCCGTCTGAATATAGAATATTTGCAGGCTGTGACACATGAAGGCCCACCTCATCAAGGCCGGTTCAGAACTCACTTCTTTAATTTGTCCCTTCTTGAGATCGGAAACTTGACATGGAAAGTTGTTCCCATTCCCTTGGCCGTATTTACTGTTATGACGCCTCCCCATTTCTTTACTATTCCGTGACAGATGGAGAGGCCCAGTCCGGTGCCTCTTCCAACCGGCTTGGTGGTGAAAAACGGATCAAAGATTCTTGGTAGAATGTAATCAGGAATACCTGGACCATTGTCTGAGACGTCCACCACTACCTGATCGCCCTCCAGTCTGGTGGTTATTTTGAGTGTGCCCTGCATCGATTCCATTTCATCCAGAGCGTTGTTGATCAAATTCACGAAAATCTGCTGGGCCTCTGAGGGCGAAAGACGAACCGAAGGCAATCCCTCCGCAAATTCCGCCTGAATTTTGTTGGAGCCGGAAGGAACCCTGTGTTCACACAGGGCTATGGATTCATGCACTACATCGTTTATATTGACTATTTTAGGAACTGGGTCGGTTTTTCTCGCAAAACTCAACAGTTTGTGGGTTATTTGTTTGCATCTGGCGCCCTGGGCTCTGATCTTGTTCATAGAAGATTCAAATTCTTCCACCATGGGGATCGATCCCGGTTCGGCGTCATCGATGATGTCCTGAACCCATCCGGCCTCCTGGACCATCACGGCCACCGGGTTGTTTATCTCGTGAGCGATGCCCGCTGCAAGTTCACCAACCGAGGCCAGCTTACCCGCCTCGATGACCTTTTCATTCATCATCTCCTTTTCCAGATCCACCTGCTTTATTCGTGAAACAAGTCTTCGGGACAAAACCACCGAAACGATGACGATAACCACCAGACCAATGATGAAAATCAGCACAGTCACAGTGCGGATTGAATAGAGTCCTGTGTAAGCCTCCAGCTCGTCCTGTTCGAAAGCAAGAACCCAGTCCCCTCCCTTTAAGCGGGACATCACACGGATCTGACCGGAGCCCATCGATTCGGAATGCTCCACAACCGTGTCATTATGATCCGTCATTCCCTCAGAAGTAAGGAAGCGAACGTAAGGTTCCCTGTCAATATCAGGTCTTGTATGGGTTTTTGTCTGGAATTCACCCTTCCTGTTAAGTATGAATGCCCAACCCGTCTCCCCAATCCTGGTGTTTTCTACAAGTGAATTGAATTTGTCGAAGTCAACCGTGGCTTTCAGGAACCACGTCGCGCCGTCGAACTGACCGCTGACGGCGACTATAAAGTGAGGAAAGTCCCGAAACCCGTGAAATACATCACTTATGTAAGCGGGCTTCTCCCTGGCTTCCTTGAACCACATGGTTTGTCCATAATTGGCATTCTTGAGTTGATACGGCCCTGCATAGTGAATCTGCACACCCTGGTCATTGATAATCCCCAGATCCACCAGAGCGCCTCCGGAATTTTGACGCAGGCATTTGAGCTTGTCTCTGAGGACGTCGTCATTGGCAAGCTGCTCGAACCCCACGCAATTCATTAACAATTCAATGTTAGTCAATTGACGGTTCAGAAAATCGTCTATTTTTTCCTGGTGTCTCTGGCTTAGCAACTTATATTGTTTCTCAATGTTGCCAGTGAAAGATATTATGGAATAATGCCTGAAAGTGAGTGTAATCAGAACCAGGGGGATGACTGAGACACTGACGATTATCAATGCAATGTTCCTGGTCAGGGATCGGTAATATGAACCGCTGATTTTGTGATCAACCATTTTAGCAAACCTGAAGAAATAATTCTCTCTTTAGCATTTATGTCACAACATGATCGGGTTTTCCACCCTGAATTTGAAAAACCCCGTCAAGAAAATGCAATCTGGTTTATAGCGTTTCTTAAAGGTATTATGGTAATGAAATTACAACTGAAACTGGTACGCCCGTGTGGGGGCGCCACAACGGGAGCGCCAGGCCAAATCATGCGCACAATTCGCATTTACTTTCGAGAACAGCTTTAACCTTTAAAACCAGGCCGTTTCGGGGATAAAAATGGATGGACCGAGTTTGTCAAAAGTATTTACATATAGCGGGTCAGACAGATTCAGCTTTACATCCACCGTTACGGTAAGCTATTGGAGATTGGGAAGGTTGTTGGGTAGGCCAATGTGTTGAGACGGTAGTTTCCTTTACGATGGGACCTTTCCTAAAGATCATGAGAGGTAAATTATGAGATTGTTTAGACTGTTTGTAATACTTCCGGTGCTGGCCCTGTTCACTTTTAATGGTTCCGATGTGTGCGCCGATGACAAGTCTAAAGAGGCTAAATTGGCGGAGTTGATGAAAATTCAGGGAATTTACGAGATGATAGAACAGGCGCAGGAAGGGGCGCAGGAAATGCTCAATCAGAATTTCCTTGAGACGGAACAGGACTTGAAGGGCAAGTTTCCAGCGTTATTTGAGTCCAGTGACCAAAAGTTCAAGACTCTTCTGGATAAATTCTTCGACCAGATGTCCCAGAGAATCCCATCTACGGAGGACGCCGTCAAAATATATGGCAAAATCTATGGCGCATCTCTCACGGAAACAGAGTTGGATAAAATTCTCGAATATTACAAGACTCCGATTGGTCAGAAAGACATAACGGCAGCGAAAAAGGCAAACCAGGAGTTCAACAAATATTTCATGGACCAGGTTCAGGAGCATGCTTCAAAAGTCACGACCTCATTTTACGATGAATTGAACACAATCATCGGGGCCAAGCCAAAATAACATTTTGAGACACACATAATAAGTGAACACGGGCCGGGTTTTGCCCGAATCATCACAGGTGATTTGTTTGGCCCGATGTTCACGACCTTGTCTTATGGGCCAACCTGCCTGCCAGTGAAATCAGGCCAATATCGGAACCATGCCTGCCGACGAGTTGAATTCCTACACTAAGGCCATTGGCTATCCTGAGTGGAATCGTGACGGCGGGTAGTCCGGCCACGCTGGCGATGGTGTTAAGAGCGAGTGTCTGTGTTCGAAATCTGAGGGAACTTTCCAATTCAGCGAGGTCCGAAACAAGTGGGGCCGGGCCCGCAGCCACCGGCAGCAGGAACACCCCGTCATGACCGAGCATTTTCGTGAACCTTGCGACAAATCCGGCTTTCTTCGAAACGGCCCGTCCGATCTGCGCAACAGACAGTTTGGCAGCTGTCTCGATATGGAGGGCCACATCTTGTCCGAGCCTTGGGTGTCGGGTATTCAGCCATTCTTCGTGGACTGCAAGAATCTCCGCAAACTGAACTACACGCTGGGCATCCAGCGACTCATGAAGAATTGAGCCCGGGAAAGTTTCCAGTTTTAATCCCATATCTTGGGCTGCCTGAATGACAACCTGGAACGCGTTCACCATATCCGGGTCCCAACCTGACGTCTCATCGGGTATCAGGGCTCTTTTGACAGTCCAATCGCTGTAACGGACAGAATCGTCGCTGTCCAGCATCACAGTCGCTACTTTTTCGAGCGTTTCCCGGTTGCACGCGAAAATACCGACGGTGTCCATGGATGGAGATAGCGGAACTGAGCCTGCAACAGGAATATGATCAAAGGTGGGGCGTAAAGACCAGATTCTGCAGAATCCGGCGGGGACACGAATGCTTCCAGCAGTGTCGCTTCCCAGAGCGAATGGGACAAGTCCGGCAGCTACAGCCACTGCGGATCCTGAGCTTGACCCTCCCGGGATACGTCCGGGATCAAGTGGATTTACAGGCGTTCCAAAATGGGGATTTATGCCGGTTATGCCATAGGCCAGTTCATGCAGGTGAGTTTTACCGACCAGGCGTCCACCGGCTTTCAGAAGAATGTCAACTGCAGCGGCATTTGTCCTGGGCATTCCACGGTAATCCGCATACTCCGGATTGCCTGCGTACGTAGGAAAACCGACGACGTCGAACAGGTCCTTCACCACGAAATCCAGACCACACAGTGGTCCTTGGTCAGTAAGGCAAATGGGAGGATCAATTGGGGTAATGACGGCGTTGTATATGTCTTTCATTCAACCTCTCTCTCCCACTCTGCCTCGAATTTTGACTACAGGCCAGGAATTCTGAAACCAACTTTATACATGATTCCTGAAATTTGTATAACTGATTTGGAACAGCCTTGTAAGACCGGCCGATGCATGTTTCAGTCTGAAGAGATTTCTCGACAGAGGGCCAGTCTAAGGAATTAGCGAATTCTTGTGCCAGATTTGCCAAGACACATTTGCCAGCATATAGGTCAGAATTGATTTGGTGCTTACAATTTGACTGATTGTATTTGTAGAAAGACCTAAACTGGTCTAATATGCTGTAAGGGGGCAGTAGTTCCGCTTTTTAATTTTTTTATTTAGCGGGGGCGCTTAATGACCAAGAATCATGTTTCCATAGTAACAGCATGCGATTTGAATTACCTTTGGGGCGTATTTTTATTGGTCGCGTCGATTCAGAAATCCGATGAACCTGTCGATGTGATTGTTTTTGGAACGGGATTCGATTCGAATGCTGAAAAAATGATATCTCAGTTTCCTGTGGCAAAACTGATTAGAGACGATTCGGACAACAAATTCAGTCTCAACAATCGTAAACCGACCTACATGTTGCAGGCCGATTCAGAATACGTAGCCTGGGTGGACGCTGATTGTCTGCTCACTGGACCTGCTGTTGACCTTCTCATTCCTGACAACCAGCAATTTCAGGTCAGATTGCGTTCGGCGGAAGAGAATGCCTCAGTGTTCCGGAGATATTATCGGCCAGAAGACACGTGGGGGTCTGTTCCTGAATGGGTCAAGGAACGCTGGCGAGCTGATGTCGGAGGAAGAAAACTGCCCAGAGTCGATACTACTTGTCCTTCAAACTGTTTCGTAGTTCACAACCGTTACATGCCGTTCATCAAGGAATGGGAGGAGTTGATAAACAGGGTCCTGGACCCTGCTACTGACGGTCCTATCGATAAAGGCAACCCCGCTTACTGGATGACGGATGAATCGACACTTAACGCAGTGCTTCTCTTTTCAGAAAAATGTCCTGATCCCAGCAGATACAAACTCGACAATCTGCAAGGATCTCACCTGGTTCATTTCATAGGATCCCCAAAACCGTGGATCGGATGGAACAGGCGCTTTCTCTACTGCATACCAAAAGTAATCGATTTACTGGATTGGCTGCAGAGAGAGGGATTCGCTATTCCTCCTGTTCCGTCTACATTCAGGAAGTGGAGAATCCCGTATTCTTACGCGGAGGCCCATGCCAGAGGCGCCATTGGCGATGTCAAGAGCGCTTTAGCCCGTCGGATTTTCATGACTCCAGACAGGCTGCGATAATATTGCCCCTCTGATATTCGGATTGCGGGAGTCGGATCACCCGGCATGCGATGTGACCCAACCGTATGTTTCCAATCCATGTCCAATTTTTGGAAATATTCGGTCAATAAATCAATTGAGAGAGGATCTCCGCAAAATGTCCAGGATACTTCTTACAAACTTTCATCCAAGGGGCGGAGGAGGGCATGTTCCCTATATAATGTCTTTGATAGAAAATTTTAATGGAAAAAAACATGTTATAGGCGTTGCTGTCCCTGAAGAGTCACAGTTGTTCCGTTTGCTCGATGACATGGGCTATCCTCATTTGTTCAAATGCGACTTTCCATCGGTATCCTACAGGAGCTTTTCAAACTTGCTTGGGGGCCTGCCCAAGTTCCGAACCATAGTAAAAGATTTCAAACCGGATATAGTTCATACCAACGGCGTAGATTTATACACGGTGTTATGGAGCCATCCCCTGATCAGATCGTTCAGGGTCATTCGAACCCATCACGCCGTGAAGCCAATCAGGGACAGCGCTTACCACCGCTACATATATGGCCGATCTGTAGATTCCAACATATTTGTTTCAGAGACATCCAGACAGATGTGTCTTAGCGAAGGAGTCGATCTTCCCAACTCAGTCGTCATTGAAAACGGTATCGACACAGAATTGTACAGACCGGTGGAAAAGGACCGTGCTCTAGCGCAAAGTCTTGGGTTGGACGACGAGACGTTCATTTTCGGTTCCTGTGCAGGCACAATGCCTTACAAGAGGGTCGATACAATTGTTCAGGCAGCCGCTCGACTCACCGGAACCCGAAAATTTGCCATAATGGTGCTTGGAGACGAAAGTTTCGGGAGAAGACTGGAAAAGCTTGCTGAAGAATTGGGTGTTGAGAGATTTATCTATGCAGGATTCCATCGAAATGTAATCCCTTATATCTCTCTTTTTGACGTGGGATTTGTGCTGAGCGACTCTGTTGAGACGGTTTCATTTGCGGCCAGGGAAATGATGTCCATGGGAAAGCCCCTGATCTCATCCTCATATTCTGGTCTGGTCGAAAATATCTCAGACCATGTGGACGGAGTTTTGGTGGAGCCGGGGAACGCTGAACAGATCTCCAGAGCCATGGAGCTGTTTCTGACTATGGACGCACCGGGTCTTGGAGCATTTTCCTCCCACGCGAGAGAGAAGGCATTGGAACGATTCGGGATAGCTCACATGATCAAGCTGCACGCGAAAGTTTATGAAGATTTGTCAAAATGACTCAGCCAATGGTAATCAATCCATTTCCTGCATCAATCATCTAATGACAGAACCCGCCCCATTTCCTGTTTCAGAATTTCAGTCCTGTAAGGTTTGTGCAGTATGCCGGCAGGTTTTCGATCACCAAACATTGCGCCGACAGTATCTTCGGTATAGCCGGTGCTGAGTATTACCTTCACATCCGGGTTGATGTCCAGTAGTTGCTCGAAAGCTTCTACCCCATTCATCCCGGGCATCATGAAATCGAGAATCACCAGGTCTATTTCATTCAGACGGTCTTTGTAAACTTGAACACCGTGTTCGCCATCAACTGCAGTTATTGACTTGTAACCCAGAAAATCAAGGCGTTCCGTAACCATGTCACGGACCAGATCTTCGTCATCGACAACCAGAATGGTCTTTTTCCCGGAGGCCGGATCTGACACCACATCCTCATGCGGCTCAACGCTTGTTGTGGCCGGAAGGGGTTTGACATGTTCCGCTGCTGCCGGCAACAGAACCCTTACAGAAGTGCCTCGTCCCACTGAACTTTCCACATGGATGGCTCCTCGGTGACTCTTGACCACCCCCATGACTTCAGACATTCCCAGTCCGCGGCCCCAGAATTTTGTAGTGAAGAAAGGATCAAACAGCTTCTGAATGACCTCCTCCTCCATACCGCATCCAGTGTCAGTGACTTCCAAACAGACATATTCACCTGGAACAGGGTTCTCCTTGAACCTGCTCCTGCTAAGATAGGACTCGTCGCATTCCATGGAGGAAACGGAAACGGTCACATGCCCGGGTAAATCGCCCAACGCTTCTACTGCATTAGTGGCAAGATTGGTTACCAGTCGCCTGATGTGCCCAGCTTCTCCCCTGATCAAAGGCAAGTTATCGTCAAATTTAATGTAAAGGCTTGAGGAAGCGGGAAGCAAAGATTCCAGTTCAACCCTCATCCCGGACAGCACCTTTTTTAAATCGATGTCGCTGGAAATGTAGGCCCCGCTTCCGGAATAAATGAGCATTTTCGTGGAGAGTTCGGCAGAGCGCTCAGAGGCTGCCAAGGCGCTGTCCAGGCGCCCCCTGATCATGGGATCAAGGTTTGAATCCGATATTGCAAGTTCAAGGTTGCCAATGATTCCCATCAGGAGATTGTTGAAGTCGTGCGCTATGCCCCCGGCCATCACAGCGAGGCTCTCAAGTTTTTGAGATTGGAGCAACTTCTGCTGAACATCAAGCCTCTCTAATTCCAGTTTTTTCCGCTCTGAAATGTCCCGGGCGATTCCCCTGAATCCGGTAACCCTGTTGTTTTCATCCAGGAGTGGCACACCGCCGGCTTCCAGTACCCGTATCGAGCCATCATTGTGGATCCAGTATCCAATGTGATTGTGCCAGCCGGAACGGGTCTTTATGCACGTTCTGATCAGGTTCATCAGGTCGCCCAGGTTGTCAGGGTGTATGAACTCTGGGGCCATTCGGTTGATCAATTCTTCCGCTTTGTATCCGGTGATCTGCTCCACTGCGGGATTGCTGTAGAGAACTCTTCCGTCCAGATCCATTTCCCATATCCAGTCGGGAGCTGTTTCTGTGAGTTTGCGAAATTTCTCCTCGCTTCGTCTTAACTCCTTCTCCAGACGCTTGATTTCCGTAATACCAAGCATGGCGGATAGCAAGTAAGTTTGGCCATGAATTTTGATTGTTTCTCCCGAAAAAAGGCCGTAGAGGACATCACCGTTCCTTGACCGGACCCTCATTTCCATTTTTTTGACGGAACCCGTCTCCCGCAACTGGTCTATCATGTTGTTGACTGAATCCTGGTCAACAAACAGGCCAAGTTCGGCCGAGGTCTTCCCTAAAACTTCGTCTCTCGTGTACCCTAGAGAGTTAAGAAAAACATCATTTACATCAACGAATATTCGCTCAGGCAGTATCGTCACTGTCATGGGACATGGATTTCGATAAAAGAAGCTGTTGAACTTTTTTAGAGTTTCCTTTTCCTGGGTGATGTCCTGAAGAATGCAATGGGTCCGCTGGAAGCCTCCGGCGTCATCGTACCCGCTGATGCCCACTAGACTCATGTTAAGGGTTGATCCGTCTTTCTTTACTATCTCAAATTCAACCCCGCTGACTTTTCCTGAAGACTTCAGTTTTGGGAAATTTTTTAGGAAGTTATCTGCAGAATCTGGAACGAGGAAGCAATCAAATCTCTTGCCGACTACCTCTTCACGAGAATACCCAATCTTTCTTAGCCACGTGTCATTTACGTCAAGAGACTGGTAGCTGAGCGGCCCCTCTTCAAACAACATGCGATTTTTTTTCTCTAACTCGGCCTGAGTCTTTTCCTGAATCGCCAGTTTGAATTCAACAGATTCAAGTTCGGCTATCCTTTGTCTCAAAGACTCATTTTCAGCCTCAAGTTTTTCCACAGCGTTTGCACGCTCAATCATTTATACGGCTCCTGTCAGCAATCTGGATGGCGTCCCAATGTCATCAATTTTTAAATTCATTGACCTAAAGAGACCGGATAGTACGCCCGTAAGCTCCTCAGATTCCCCAGGTAATACAAAAAGTAATTCGTGTAAGGGATTTGAATCAGTCAAGAATCCAAAATGAACCAGAGCCAGCTGTTTTCAACCTGTTTAAACCTGTCATTATAAAGACTAGCTTTTTAGTTCTAATAATAAAACACTTGTAACTAACGTCCCATTCCCCTGTAAATACTATTGGCGCTCATGCCAGAAGGGCTGACGCTGAATTTAGTGTTAATGTAATTAGCTGACATGACAATGTCAAAATTCTTTTATCCGCCTGCGATGTTCGACATATCCCATTATGGCTGAAAAAGATTACAGTGTCAATTTGGTGGAGAGCCAAAAACAGGTTTTACATTTTTCCCCATTAAGTTATCATCCAAAAACAATTAATTTAAAAGATTATTAACTACAAAGGTGTTTTAGATGCGCGACGAAGAAAAGTCCAGGGAGCAGTTAATCTCTGAACTGGCTGAAATCCGCCAAAGCATGGCCGAATGTGTGGACGCTCATGCCGAATCTTTTCACCCTGAAACAAATTACTGCGAGATACTGGGCAAGTTGTCCGACGCTGCCTACATTATTCAGGGGGACTCGGTAAAATTCGCAAACCCGGCTTGTTCAGAACTTTCCGGGTATTCGAATGAAGAAATTCTTTCAACGAACGTGTTGGACAGGTGGCTGCATCCTGATGATCGAGAACTTGTAGAGGGTTTTTATTTACGCCGTCTGCAGGGGGACATTACACCTCACAAATAGTTTTTCGAATTTTCTGCAAAGACGGCTCCATCAAATGGGTAGAGCTTAAATCCAGGTTGATTATCTGGGAAGGCAAGCCGGCTGGAATGGGGGTAATGTCGGATATCAGCGATCGTAAGCGTGCTGAAGAAACTCTCATCCAGAGCGAGCAAACCCTTAAAACCATTGTCTCAACCTCTCCCGTTGGCATAGCGATGTTCAAGAACAGGAAATCCGTCTGGCTCAATGATTTTGCGATCCGTATGTTTGGTTATGAAGAAGCGGAGGAATTGGTTGGTAAAGACAGCCAGATGATTTATGAATCCGGTGAGGAATATGATCGAATTTACAAAGAACTCTACCCTGTCCTGAATAACGGGGGGATAGCCGAAACCAACACCAGAATAGTCAAAAAGGATGGTTCGGTCCGTGATGTCCGTTTAAGGATAAAACTTGTAGACAGGGAATTGTTCGGAGATTTTGCGATTGCTGTGTTTCTCGACATAACAAGTGAGTTACGGGCTTTCGCCCAGCAAGGCCAGGGAATTCCGGTGCCTCTAGACATCAACGAGCGTATTAGAAACTTTGCTACACTCATGCCTGCTACTCACGGCCAGATGGTCCGTGTGGATCTGGACCTTGATCACAGGCAAATGATGATCGAAGCTGATCCCAACCAGATGGACCAGGTGTTGATGAATCTGGCAATTAACGCATGCGAAGCCATGCCGGAGGGCGGAACCCTATGCGTGTCAACGAGGATAGTTGATCTGGATGAGCAATTCTGTAGCGCGTCCTGCCGGGCAGTTATGCCGGGAAGTTATGTCGTGGTCTCCTTCAGGGACTCTGGTAAAGGGATGGAGCAGGATATTCTTTCAAAAATGTTTGATCCCTTCTTTTCCACAAAACAGAGAGGGGCAACACGAGGAACCGGCCTGGGTCTTTCCGTCGTCAGAGGAGTAGTGAAGCAACGGGGTGGCCATGCGACCTGTATTAGTGAATTGGGCAAAGGGACAGAATTGAAAATTTATCTGCCTGTCTTGGAATCCGATGCCCGGGCAGACGAATCTGACATCTTACCGACATCTGAGAAATCGTCGCAAACAGTACTCTTGGTGGAGGACAATCTCCTGATCCTGGAATTGCAAAAACAATTTCTAGAGTTGGAAGGATATAACGTCATCACAGCTCTCAACGGTAAAGAGGCGCTGGAAATATTTTTACGGCGGTCAGATGAAATATCTCTAGTGATTCTGGACCTCATCATGCCGGAGATGTCGGGGAAAGAATGTCTACGTGAAATGCTGAAGATTGATCCTCTGGTAAGAGTTCTTGTGGTCAGTGGTTATAATCCCGAAGATCAGACCATAATAGAAGTGCTTCCGCATGTGAAAGCTTTTATTCACAAGCCCTGTAGCAAGCATGACTTGCTCAGTAAGGTTCGCTACGCAATAGAGGCTCATGGCATGGCGGCAAATGACAGCAGTGTCCCTTACGCTAATTCCTGAGACCATATCATGATCCTATTGTCATAACCTATCAACAACTGTTGATAAATCTCAAAAGACCCAAATTTGGCACTGAACCTGGCCGGCCCCTGATAACATATAATGTTATGTGTATAATAATATTGAATAAAGTCTTTCTGTTCAACTCTGTGGCAGACAGTGTAACACTATGAAAATTCAAAAACAAACCGGTTTACCAACAGGCTTGTCAACGAGTTATCAACAGGTTTTGTTGATCATCTGACGGGTGTTGTCCAAAGCATTCGTCATATCAGGCGGCTAGAGAATAGATGGAAGGAACTATGACATGAATTGTGAAAAATGTGGAAAATATGTCAACTCGGGACAGGAGTACGATCATTTTGAAAAGCTACTCTGCGAGGACTGTTACATGGATGCCCTGTCGCCGACCAGGACATGCGATCCATGGGCAGTGCATTCCGCAAAATCTCTGGCAAAGGCCGGAGACGGTCTCTCCCACCA
>CAYNZA010000068.1:2223-16074 GCA_964401595.1 uncultured Desulfomonile sp. | reverse complement strand
CCAGAATGGAGATTTCATGTCAAGAGATACCTGAGGGGAGACACCGGCTCCAAAGCGGTTTATGAAGCAGTGGCTCCAATGATGCGCATGAATCAGGATGACCTCGATCGATTTGTATCAGAGCACGCGGAACTGGATCCTCATTTTCCCGAATTCCTGGACTGGGCTAAAGATCGAGAAATTGACATAAAGATTGTTTCAGACGGATTTGACGCTACAATCAACACCTTGTTCAGCAAACACGGGCTAAATGGCCTGGAAATATTCGCCAACACCTTGTCGTTCCTTGAAAATGACCGTATTGAAATAGGAACACCTCACTTCAATCCCGCCTGTGGAGTATGTGGAACCTGCAAGTTGTCGGTGCTGAATCGTTTCCGCAATTCTTACGACAAGATCATTTTGATAGGCGACGGGGAATCCGATCGTCATGCCGCTTCTCAAGCCGACATGGTGCTTGCCCTGAAGGACCTGTTCGTTTATTGCGCCAGGAATGACATACCCGCCATAAGAATGAAAGATTTCAGGGAGGCGGTGACGCTTCTGACGCGCCGTGTAGAAGCCGTGGCATTTGATCTGGATGGAACCCTAATCGAGTCTATGGAGGCTATTGCAGAGGCCTTCAACCACATGTTCGAAGCTCTGGGATATCCGCCCATGACCATTGACGAGATAATCAGAAAGACGGGCGTTTCCTTGATAGATTTTGTCAGATCCTTTCTCAAGCCGGAAGAAGCGGAACGGGGGATCGGGATTTTCAGAGATTACTATGACAACATTTATTTAGACAGAACCACGATGTTTCCCGGAGCAGTTGAAACGCTGGAACGTCTCCATGGACATCATAAGACCGGAGTTGTCACGAACAAACGTGGAAGATACGCTCGCATACTCGCAGATCATCTTGGATTCTCCGAGAAGATGGAATTTATCATCGGAGCGGAAGACGGATTTAAAGCCAAACCTCACGCAGATATGTTCATAGAATTCATGAAAACTGTCGGAGTGTCGGAAGATGAGACCGTTTATGTCGGTGACGCTCCGATCGACGTCATAGGCGCCAAGTCTGCTAAAATAGATGCTTTTGTACTGGCCAACCGCTTCTACTCAGCCGAAGAGTTGGCTTTACACAAACCACGCAGGGTGTTACGCGACATTTCTGAACTCCCCGAAGCCTTGAAGCCCCTCCTGTAAAAACTTCCCAGCTCCATGTTTGGATGACACAGAAGCTGATTCTACAGTAATTATTCGGAATAATGGCTAAAATTAGTGAGTAAGGACAGGCTGACTTGTTCAGGTAACGGTATGTTTTTTTACAATGGCGCAGTCCTTTTACGCTGAAGAAAACTTGACAAAAATGACATGAGAATTAATTTATTATGGAACACTATGAAAATAGTGTTGTCATTCAAATAAATACCTACCTACTAGAGTAATTGAAGGCCCCATGTTCCTACCATACATGAGGGCCTTTCTTTTTTGATGGCGACTTGAAACTGGCATGGCGAATGAGGATGGGCGTGCGCATCAGGAAGCGTGTGTGTCGGCGATTTTTTCGAACATTCTGACCAATCCCGCCCCCAATGCATAGATAGAATCCAAATCCAGGTTATCCTTTGCGGAGGAATCGAAAAAAATGTTGAGTTTGGATTCCATGCCATCTTCTGGTTTCCAATAGCGAATGATGATGGGGAATTTGGCCAAAAGCGGCAATATTATTGAAACATCTGAGTCTGAGTCATCATTGTTTTGTCTGGCATTAAATATCTTGGACATAAAATCAAAAAGATCCGGATGGTTGTCGATAATTCTCCTCAAAGGCTTTTCACAGCGCTGTTCAAACAGGCCATTCCATGCCATTCCGCCTTTTATATCCCGCATCGACACCCATGTGCCCGTCAGTTCTGCACCATTGCAGTTGAGCACATAGTTGAGGACAGGAATGACCAACCAGGGGTGCAGGTGTATGTCGGAAGACAGGTTGGCGTCTTTGTCTATTCGGACATCTTTGCCAAAAATACTGACAATCAGGGAGTCCCCTTTGAACAAGGCCCCTGTGCGTCTGGCCGCGTCTTCGAAATTTATTGTGGCTACCTTTTGTTTCAGGGCGGAGACACTTTCCAGGAGTTCATTGGTGGCTTCATCAGGTTTTTTGGATTCGGAACTGAAGCTTTCCATTACCTCTTTTGTCAGGTAGGGACAACTCCTGATTTCTTTTTTTCCATTGAAGACATTGACCGCAAAAACAAGACAAGTCGGTTCATGACAGGCCTTACAATTAGTTAGCGGGAGCAATTTTAATATTTCCATTGCGTTATTGGCACAGACCATCAATTACCTCCACAAATTTTTAACCGAATGTCGATTTCTGTTCATGGTATAGCTGGGGTTCTCTGAGTCATCAACATATCATGCACAATTTTTACGGCGTACCTGGATTCGTCACTTTGAATCAAATAGTCTCTGATTTGTTGAAATCCCTGCCTCATAGCCAGGCAAAGTCCTTCCTCCTGCCTGAATTTGTTGAGCCAGTGGCACAATTCATCATGGCCGGCATGATCCTGAAGTAACTCCGGGACGAACAAGTGTCTACCGCATTCATGGCATCTAATAGAATAACCGGCCTTTGAAATGGTTGAAATAGGTCCTCTGATACCGTCCTGTTCCATTTTTATCGAGAGGACATTAGCAATGGCGACGTGCAGGTCTGGGTCCATCAAGAGGGGTTTGAGGATTCTTGTGGCCAGTAGCCAGGAAAAACTGTCCATAAGATATACCACTGCATGAGGCAATCCGGCCAATGCAGCCTGGAGGGTAGCAGTGCCAGAGCATACAAGACCGTAGTCCGAAGCAGCCATGAGGCTCGAGACATCTTCCTGAGAGATTACTATTTGAAGCTCACTGCCCGAGAGAAGTTTCCGGATCAGACCCAACAAATGAGGTCCAGCCACAGGCAAAACAAATTTTGTCTTTGGATAGAGCCAGGAATGTTTTTTCGCTGCTTCAAGCATCAAAGGCAGTGTTCTCTCTATTTCTGATGATCGGCTACCTGGGGCCAGTGTAACAAGCAGGGAGTCAGAATCCAAACCGAGTGCGCTTCTGGTTTGAACACGGTCGAGAGTCATTTCCGAATCCCTGACCAGGGTGTGTCCTACAAAATAGGCATTCACTCCGACTTTCCTGTATAATTGCTCCTCAAAGGGAAAAATGGTCATCATCGTGTCCACACGATCTTTAATTTTAAAAATCCGGCCTTTCCGCCAGGCCCATACCTGAGGACTGATGTAATAGCAGACCTTTGTTCCTGACTTTTTCGCAAATTTACACAGGCGAATATTTACATCAGGAAAGTCCACCGGAATGAACAGATCGTAATTTCCAGAGGACAATTCCCTTTTCATCGTTCTATAGGCATCCATGACCTTCCTGAGTTTGGAAAAACCTCCACTAAGACCTATAGTGTTTATTTCTTTATAATGATGGAACAAATGGACTCCCACGGAACTGAGGCGGTCACCTCCGATTCCAAAGACTTCCATTCCAGGTAAAATCCTTCTGAGTTCAGAGATCAAGGCAGCCAAGTGATAATCACCTGAAGCCTCACCTGCCATCACGAGTAACCTTGGCGCATTTAACCTAGCGTTCATGAGGTGGCTCCGTAATCTGGCCGACTGGCGCTAAACAAAAACCGTATTTCCAAAACCCCGGTAGATCGATGAAGCTCATCCGAATGATCCCACGCGACCTAAAATTCAGCGAATATAACCAGATTATTTTTATCTTGACAAGCCAGTAAAGTATGATAAGGGAACCTTCCGTATAAAAGAAATCTTTTTTCATATTTGATATTAGCTGGATGTTCTAAAACGCTCATTTCGCGCGTTGAGAACCTGGACAAGGCTCTTTAAGACTTTGAGCCATGGAGTAAGTAATGAAATTGGGTTTTTGCGAAAAGTGCGGCAAACCAACTGATGCCTGCTACGAAATTCGTAACAATAAGGTTTACTTGGTAAAGTTTTGCAAGGAATGTGGAAGAACCTCTTCCATGGTGACAAAAGATGCCCGCAAATGGCGCTGGAAAAGGGAGATAACCGAATACCACGAGCCGTCAGGGCCTGTTTGTTCTCTGGACTGCAAGACTTGTGACCATCAAATGCACACAAAGCCTTCTACCGTGTCAATAGACGTGACCAACCTGTGCAATCAGCGATGTCCCATCTGTTTGGCTTATGTTGAGGCCATGGGTTTTGCCTACCATCCCCCGTTGGAGTATTTTGAAAAGATATTCAAACACTTCCAGGCCCAGGATCCCAAACCGAACATGTGCTTTTTTGGCGGTGAACCCACTGTTCATGAAGATTTCCTGAGTATTGTTCGGATGGCAAAGGAATATGGTTTTCAGGTTCAACTGTTCACGAATGGCATCAGGCTTGCCGATAGGGCCTACTGTGAGGAGCTATGTTCCCTGGGAGTCCAGATAAACTTCAGTTTTGACGGCACCACACCCGGGATATACAACACTTTGCGGGGAGACAACTCTCTTGCGGTCAAGCGAAGGGCTTTCGCTAATGTGGTTGAGTGCGGTGTCAATAAACTGGCAGTGATCTCAACGGTTGCTGAGGGTGTCAATGACGAAAATATGAGTGATGTTCTTGAATTCATACATGATTACAAGGACCACGTGTCGGTATGGGGATTCGTGCCTTTGACGCCGTGCTGGGATTCAAAAGATCTGCCATTGGAACCGACCACGACGGAATGTGTTGAAAGGATATTTGAACGGATGATTCCCGAAATTGAGTTTGTGCCGACGGGAATGATGAAGTTTGAGGTTCTATCAAAATTTTTTGGCAGGCAAACCCTTGGAGGTTCTCACCCGAACTGTGAAAGCGCCACCCTGCTTGTGTCCGATGGGGCAAAATATGTGCCGATTTCATCTTATCTGACCACACCCCTGTCACAGTTTCTTGCCACACTAAAAAGTTTGGACAAAGAGCTTATGATGCAAATGGCAGAATCGAAACGGGGAAAGTTGACTAAAGGCCTCTTTGAGCTGAAGACGATGGTCAGGACGGTCGGCGTTTTGTATAGGTCACTGAACATCCGGAAAGTTTTTGGCGACAAAAGTGTCAAAAACGGATTGATGGCGCTTGTTGATTTGATAAGTGGTAAAAAGATAGACAAAATTCTCAGCAGGCGAACCTGTTTCAAAAAGATGCTCACCTTGATCACAATACCTTATGAGGACAAAGGTGGGCTGGAAGACGCCAGGCTCAAAGATTGTCCGGCGGTCTTCGCTTACGAGGATGTTCAGACAGGAAGGATCAAAACAGCGGCCTTCTGTTCCTGGCAAACCATAAAAGACGATATTTGCAGAGAAATCCAGGCTCATTACGCAAACTGCCATGTTAGGGACAAGCACGCGTTGCGCTTGCTTAGGTAGAAAATTAACCACAATTTACCGAAAAGTTATTTATCAATCAGCCTTGTGCCAGCCCGTTAAATATATGAACCGACCATGTCTGATTGAAGGAGGCTTTACCAGACATGCCCATCTGCATCAGGATTTCCGGTGTCGGGCTCTCCATTAGTTAGCGTAGTCATCCCCACCTACAACCGGGCGAATGTCGTGACACGCGCCATTCGTTCGGTTCTTTCACAAACCTATCCGAACCTTGAAATAATAGTTGTAGACGATGGTTCCGAAGATGGAACGGCTATAGCTTTGAGCCATTTCAACGATATCAGGATAATCAGTCAATGCAATAGAGGGGTTTCCGCTGCTCGTAATGCGGGGATTGCCATGTCTAAGGGGGAACTCATTGCTTTTCTGGACTCCGATGATGAGTGGCGTCCTGACAAGATACGGAAACAGGTTTTGCGGTACTCTAATGCAAAGCCTGAATTCGTTTGCCATTCCAACGAACTGTGGATGCGCGGTGAAAAAGTTGTCCCACAGAAGGGCATTCATTCCAAGCAGGGTGGTTTATTCTTTACGAGGGCCGTGCAGAGATGTCTGATAAGCCCGTCGGCAGTAATAATTTCACGTGTCCTTCTTGACACTGTCGGTTGGTTCGACGAAGATCTCAAGGCCGCGGAAGATTATGATTTGTGGCTCAGGATCACGGCGTTTCACCAGGTTGATTTTGTTGATGAACAACTTCTCATAAAACACGCTGGCGAGCGCAATCAGCTATCTGTGACAACTACCGCTATTGACAGATATCGTGTGAAAGCTCTGGAGAAGATTCTTGATAACCCTCTTTTACCGGATGCTTACAGGGCTGCCGCACGTCGAGCGTTGATGGAAAAATCGACTATACTGTCAAACGGATTCCTGAAAAGAGGAAAACCGGCTGAGGCAAAACTGTATGATGAATTGGCAAGAAAACATTCGATCAATATTAGTACACCCGGATGAAATAGAGCTATCGGACAGAACTTACTACTTGCCCTGTTATGATGAAATTGGCCCTCTGGTTGAATCCATCAGTCAGGTGGGCGTCCTTTCTCCGCCGGTGGTCAGAAAAAATGACGATGGAACTCTTGTTCCTGTCATTGGGCGCAGACGACTAAAGGCTGCGATAGAAGCCAGAATTACCGGGGTGAGCGTTCTGGTTGTCAATGCTTCTGAACCTGAAAAGAACTGTGTAAGCCTTTTATTTTGGGACAATATTTCACGGATAAGGCAGAACCTGGTTACCGTTGCAGTAATGTCAGCCTGTCTGCTGAATGTCTTCGATCTGGAAACGGTTTCTGAAAATTACTTGCCTTGGTTAGGGGTGCCACCCAGAGGCCCCAGGCTTGTCAGACTCAGGTCGATAGCTAAACTTGACGAGAGATCTTTACGAGCATTGTGGTCCGGCCGCATAGTGGAGAAGACCGCAGTGCTTTTAGCAGCGCTTAACATCAAAGACCGCCTTGAAATGTTAAATTTCATTGACCGATACGGATGGAATGCGAACAAATCCGATGAAATTCTGCAGGCTGTCCATGACCTCTCCATACTGGCAGGCAAATCAACCACCAAAACAATATGCCAAGCAATCGACTGGGTGGAGACACAACACAAGGAAGAGGATCCTGTCCGTAAGTCGGAAAAGATGCGCAACCTGATCAGAAGCTGGAAATCCGGAGATCTGTTCCAGCATCAGGACCTTTTTGGCCAATGGCTGCAAAAGCTTGACCTTCCCCGGAATATCCGGGTCAAGCCGGCTCAATCCTTCGAGAATCAGTCGGTATCAATAGAAGTTACCGCCAATTCACTTGATCACGCAAAAAAAATAATCCAGAATCTGGTGGACTCAAAAAACATCAAATGAACCATTGGGCTGACTAGCTTTCAGCAAACCTTGAATTTATCCTTCAAGCTCTGCGGAAGTTCACTATCATCAATTTGTTCTATGGAAGTGTCCGCATTTTCATCAGTTCTTTTATCCAGCTTATTCTCAGAGTCATCGGGTTTCATCTCAGATGATTTGATTTTTTCATTATCTTTCACAAGAAACCTCCCCAAGGTGATACTGTGCATCTTCATTTTGGAATAGATCGCATTTAATGATATTTTTCTGTAGTGGTCAATAGTTCAGGACGCATTGACATGTTTGTAATGGATCAAGGGAAAACGACCGATTAGAGTCGGCAAGCGAAAAGACTAAATGAAATTCAGGATAGATCAGTTTTGGATAGATTCGGATGTGGTTGATCATCGGTTGACTGCCGAAATTATAGGCAGTCGGCCTGAAGCGCTGGTGCTGGTTGGGAAAGACTGGCAGTCGGAGGCCAGGCGACTGGAACTGGACCCGGATCCTTTTAAGAAAGGGAAAAGAATTGTTCGCTTGACGCGCCACAAAGGACTCTTCGTCAAACCTTGTCCTGGGACAAAAGAATACGTTTGTTGCAACCTCGAAATCCTGCACATTGGGCAGGGATGTCCCATGGATTGCAGGTATTGCGCTCTTCAGTTCTATTTCAACAAACCGGTAATGGAAGTGTTCGTAAATCAGGATGAAATGATGGATGAACTGGCCAGATACCTCCGGGATTCTGAAAAATCGTTCCACAGAATCTGTACTGGTGAATTTACTGATTCGCTTGCCCTAAACGCTCTCACGAACCTTTCTTCACGGTTGATTGAGTTTTTTGAGGGACACCAAAGGGCGTCTCTGGAAATAAAAACAAAAACGGACTCAATCGGGTCTCTGCTGAATCACAGGCCCACGGGCAATGTAGTCGTGAGTTTTTCGATGAACTCCGAAGATGTTGTAAAGTCTGAGGAATTGCGCTCAGCAAGCCTGGAGAGGCGATTAAAAGCCTCCAAAATACTCGAGAATGCTGGCTACAGGTTAGGTTTTCATTTTGATCCAATAATACCGGTGGGGAACTGGAAGGACGCCTATTCAAAAACAATTTCAAAAATATTTGATGCAGTCAGTTCCAAATCAATTGCGTGGATTTCCCTGGGGGTTCTGAGGTTCCAACCGGTCCTGAAAGAAATTGTTACATCGCGATTCGGGCCAGTGGGGTATTTTCACGAGGCTTTTAATCTTGGACTAGACGGTAAGAGCAGGCTTTTTGTTGACAGGAGGATAGAGGTCTATCGTTTCATGGCCGGTGAAATCCGTTCGAGATCGCCGCTGGCAAGGATATATCTTTGCATGGAATCTCCGGAGGTTTGGGATAGAGCGCTTGACCTTGAAATGGCAAACAACGATCAACTGTCCCATTACCTTGATGAAGCATTCTTGGAGAGGCATTAATTGAGGCGTGGCAAACGGGGTTGAATGCGCATGATACCTGAACAAGCCGGAGATGTTTCAATTTCCTGGAACACGCATGCCCTCATCACGAGACTTGCTGCAAGGGATCTTTTCAGTAGTCATCCAGCAAAGCCGATCATTGTGACTCCCATGGAGGAGTTTATTCATGCGTGTAGGGATGAATTGTTGAGGCTGTGTCAACTTTTCTACAGGAAGGTCCGCGATAGGCTTGGGTTAAAACCAACCATGGCTTCACATGATAAACGTCTGGAATCTGTAGAGGACTTTTTCAAACTGTTCATTTACAATCCCGGAACCGGTCTCAGCTATGTGAGGGTTTTTAATGTCAACGAAATAGGTGCTGAAGTAAGACATGATCAAAGCCGGGAAGGACCTCCAGGGCATTCCTATGTGCCCATGGAATTGGGATCAGTTAGCACGGCCATGGATGTTTTCGTCACATATTCCGATGAGCCAGATTGGGGCATGGACCAGGATATCTTCTCTGTAAAGAATTACGAACTGGGTAACCCGCCTTTTGGTCCATTCAAGGGGCCAAGTTCTCAGGCGCCTTTTCATATGGATTTTCCTCACGAAAACCGATTCACGTATTGGATCATTCCAGGTTTGTCCATGGGGCTTCTTTCTTTGAGAGCAGAATCATGTCTGAATCTATCTAAATTAGCTTTTGGAAAAGACCAGGACTATTGGGGATGGAGGTTTCTGGCCTGGGGCGCGCATTATCTGCAAGATGTAACATGTCCGTTCCATTGTTGCCCGTTTCCTCCCGGCAAAGCCCGCATGCTTCTAAAATTCTTCCAAAATCCCAATCCTGGCGCATTTTACAACGCGAACAGGAATTTGATAAGAAATCGACACAGCCTTTTTGAGAGGGCTGTGAGCTATTTGATGAACAATCACGTAAAGAAAAAAATCCCGAGCCCTATTTTGGACGCGCTTCAGAAAAATACTGGAGGCTCCACGGAAGAATTGGAGTCTCTAATAAGGGAAGTATCCAAATTACCCAACATACTTGCTCCAAAAATAAATGACCTTATGGTAAATTTATATTCCACCTCCAGAATTGATGATCCAGGCTATTGTGTGGATGACGATGCAGATTTTGTAATTGCTCAAGTCCTTGAAGAAGCTATCCGGAGCAGATCGACCAATTACGATGAATTTGTTTTTCTTGTTTCGGAATGTCTTGCACAGGCGGGTAGGGTCACGAGATTTGCCTTGAAATCGACCTGTCATTAAGAAACAGATCAGGGATAATTGTCATGCAGGCCACCAATGGTTATTCCCAATTCAGTCAAATGGTTTTCTACAAAAGATACTATCTTTCGAAGTTGTATTATTAAGAATGCAGAAGGAGGTTCATGTAACATGAGATACCTTGCAGCAATGCTGGTATTCCTGTTTGTGTGTTTAACCACCGTGCCATGTTGTCTGGCGGATCTTGATGAAATTAAAGCCAGGGGTGAGTTGCGGCACCTCGGAGTGCCTTATGCCAACTTCGTTACCGGCGATGGTGAAGGTTTGGACGCGCGCATCCTGAAGATGTATAGTGAAAAAATAGGTGTCAAGTACCGTTACGTAAAGACAGATTGGGACACCGTAATCGGCGACTTGTCGGGGAAAAAGTTTGTAGTTAGTGGAGACAACGTTGAGTTTACAGGTGAAGTCCCCGTTAAGGGCGATATCATTGGCAACGGGTTGACCGTCATTCCGTGGAGACTAAAGATCATCAACTTCTCCCAGCCTTACTTCCCTTCGGCAATTTGGGTTGTCGCCAAGGCCGATTCTCCGGTAAAGCCCATTCAGCCGACTTCAGATCCGAAAAAAGATGTCGAAGTGACACGCGATCTGTTGAAGGGAAGGGAAGTTCTGGGGATAAAGAATACGTGTGTTGATCTGGATTTGTATAACCTGAAAGATTCAAAGCCCATCTACATGGAAGGTATTTCGCTAAACGATTTGGCCGCAGCATTGATAAAAGGAGCAGCAGAAATATCCATTCTGGATGTTCCCGATTCCCTTGTCGCTTTGTCCAAATTTCCGGGAAAAATAAAGATCCTTGGCTCCATCACAGGCAAGCAGGACATGGCGTTTGGCATTTCAAAGGATTCTCCCAAGCTGTTGGCGTCGTTCAATGAATTCCTTGATGAACTAAAATCATCCGGGGAACTTGGCAAATTAATTCACAAATATTATCCAGGGATTGACAGGTACTTTCCGGAAGTCATCAAATAGGAACAAAGTCCTCTATGAACGGTCCTCCAGCAAATACTTCCAGAAAGATCAGCTTCACAGTCAAGATCATCCTTTTCTGCGGCATTCTAGCGGTTTTTTGTTCGGTCAGCGTCTACATGCTGTACAGCCTGTTTTCCACGTCTGAACTGCTGGCCCAGGCTAGAAAAGACACTTTCGTCAATGAATTCTACGGTAAAGCCAACGTGATCTCTGAAGATTTCAACTACAGGATGATTGACTTTCAGTCATTGCTGACCAGCCAGCCAATTGCAACCTATTACCATAACCGGGCCCTCGGAATGTCCAAACAGTACGGGTTGGACATTTCATTGCAGGACATGTCTGACGAATTTTCCAGAATTCAGAAAAACACCAGAGATTCGGGACATGCGGTTCTTTCCGGCATATTGTTTTATGACTTGAACGAACATGCGATCATTGCGCGCTCAAGACCTGACAGTAACGAAGAAAAAGCCTTCAACGCTCTAGTCGAAAGAGTCAATCGAAATTCATGGCCCAGGACTGAATCCATGGACTTTACCGTAAGTGCGGATGACGGCATAACGTTGATGGCGCCGTATTCGTACAGGGGCGCTGTCACAGGTTATTTATTCATGCAGTTGAGTGAGAAGCCTCTGAAGAGAAAACTGGATCTGCAGGATGACCGATCTTCCGATGGCTTCAGCGCGCTGGTCAATTCTGAAGGGATAATAATTGTTGGCCCCGCAGACCTTATCGGGAAAAACGTCAGGTCAATCATTGATTTGCCCACTGTTTTCCCGGTAACGGGTGTGTTTGAGTCCTTGAGAGTTGTTCAGAAGTCTGGCGAGAGACTCATTGGGGGCATAAAACAGATAGCTCCTTTAGATCTGTATTTCCTGTCTGTAGCTCCGAGATCCAGATATTTGGCAGGCCATTCTTCGCTCTCATGGGGGTTGGTTATAGGAATCCTTGTTTTCGGAATTGCAACTATGGCGACTGTCATAATAAGGGGTGTCCGAGAGAGGCAGGTAATCTTTGAAAAACTTAATGACGCTAATACGAACCTGGAATCCAGAGTAATTGAGAGAACTCAGAAACTTGCAGAGAAGAACGCTGAGCTGAAAAAAGAAATCCAGGATAGGGAGCGCGCTGAGAGAGCGTTGAGACAAACCGAGGAACGCTACAGGCAATTTGTTGAGAACGCCTCAGACATCATTTATAAGACGGATTCCAGAGGCAACTTTGTGTATGTCAACTCGGTGGCGATCAGGATTACCGGATTCTCTGAGACTGAACTGTTGAATAAAACCTACCTGGATTTGATTTCAGAGGAATCCAGAATTGACGCCCGAAAATTTTACGAAGATCAGGTCAGAAATGGAATCGGCAATACCTATTTAGAGATTCCGGTCATACGGTCTGACGGTGAGAAAATATGGATAGGTCAAAATGTTCAGCTAATAACAGACAGCCAGGGATTGGTCAGTTTCCAGGCCATAGCCAGAGAGATCACTGAACTCAGGCATGCGATGGAAAGACTGCAGACGGCCAATCAAGTTCAGAAAAAAATTCTCGAGACGGCTGCTACCGCTATATTCACCGTAGATGAGCACAAAAGAATAGTTAGTGTGAATGACGAATTCATCAGAATTACAGGCTACAATCTGCCTGATCTGATTGGGAAACAATGCACGACTTTTTGTGATGAGCCTTGTAAGAGTCAGTGCGGTCTTTTTGACAAGTCTATAGACGGCCCCATTTATAGGTCCCAGAGCAAATTGATCCACAAGGATGGCGCGATATTAAGCGTGCTGAAGAATGCGGATCTCATCAGAGATGAGTCTGGCAAGATCACTGGAGGAATTGAATCATTCATAGACGTTACTGAACTGATTTTAGCCAGGGAGCAGGCCATTGCAGCCAGTGTCGCCAAAAGTGAGTTTCTGGCAAACATGAGCCATGAGATTCGAACGCCGATGAACGGTATCATCGGTATGACTGAGTTAGCGCTCAACACCAAACTGAACGAAGAGCAAAAGGACTATCTGGATTCTGTAATGGGCGCTGCTGACGCCATGATGATGATAGTAAACGACATACTCGACTTCTCAAAAATCGAAGCCGGAAAGTTTGAACTCAGCTTTACGGATTTCAACATAAGGGAATGCCTGGAAGAAGCAGTCGGAGTGCTTGCGCTCAGGCCTCAGAGCGAGAAAGAGATCGAGATATCCTGCCATGTTCGTTCAGAGGTTCCTGAAATGGTCAGAGGGGACGCCGGCAGGCTGAGACAGATACTCATGAATCTCTTGGGAAATGCCATAAAGTTCACAGAGAAAGGCTTTGTCACCGTCAGTTTGGATCTGGCTTCTGAAGATAACGGTAACATCGTTTTACTGTTTTCCGTTTCGGACACCGGAATTGGAATTCCCCCAGAGAAGGTTGAAAATATTTTTAGGCCCTTCGAGCAGGTTGACGCATCGACTTCCCGTCGTTACGGTGGGACTGGTTTGGGGCTGACCATAGTTTCTCGTCTTGTGGAACTTATGGAAGGAAAGATATGGTTAGAAAGCCGTCTGGGACAAGGAAGCAAATTTTCGTTCTGGATTCCTTTTGCTCCGGCTTCAATCAAGAAAAACGGAATTTACAAGAATACCGAGGAGGTAGCTAGACTCCGTGGCCTGAAGGCTCTGGTTGTCGATGACAATCCCATCAACAGAGTCATCCTCGTTGAAACTCTCTCCTCCTGGGAAATGGAACCTCATCAAGCCAATAATTCAGAGGAAGCCTTGGAATTACTGGAACAGTCTCATCACAAAAATCAGCCGTATGACATAATTCTTCTGGATGTTCACAT
>CAYNZA010000068.1:0-2123 GCA_964401595.1 uncultured Desulfomonile sp. | reverse complement strand
AACAGTCTCATCACAAAAATCAGCCGTATGACATAATTCTTCTGGATGTTCACATGCCGGGGATGAGCGGATTCGAGTTGGTGAAAACCATCAGGCAAACTCGAGGAACCTTTGAAGGCGCCATACTGATGATGAGTTCGGATCACCGTCGATTTGACAGCAACAAATGTCAGGAACTAGATGTTTCAGGATATTTGATTAAACCACTCAAGAGATCCCAGTTGCTGAAAGAACTCTTGACAGTTCTCAGCTCAAAGTCTCAGCAGGTCTCGCGTTTCATTAGAAAGCCTGTCCTGGAATCATATCAACCAGACAGGAAACTGAGGATACTGATGGCTGAAGACAATCCCACCAATCAAAAAGTTGTGAAGATCATGCTGGAGAAGGTTGGACACGACGTTGTTGCGGTAAAAAACGGAAAATTGGCTTTTGAAGCCATCCAACACGGAGAATTCGACTTGATTCTAATGGATGTGCAAATGCCGGAAATGGATGGTTTTGAGGCCACCAGTCTTATCCGGAATCATCAGGAAAGAGGAGGCATCCACACACCCATAATAGCAATGACCGCTCATGCTATGAAAGGTGACAGGGAAAACTGCTTAAGAGCGGGAATGGATGACTATGTCTCCAAGCCAATTCAAATAAGGGAACTGCTCAGGGTGATCGAGTCAGTATCCAAAAAAATCAAAACCTTATGTCTATGAAATGGCCACTGCATTGATTTATGTTTTCTTCGATGATTCATTTGGTTCCTGTGACGAGGATGCTAATCCTCGTGAACGCAATCACCGGACATACCATAGGTGAGGACCTGGGTTTTTTTACCAATTCCCGGATCGTCATCATGTAATGATCTTCCGAACTGACAATTCCATTTATACATGCTAGAATGATCAAGGATAAGTGCAGAATTTCGCTTTCACGAATGTATTTCTTTGCCGGTTGAGGCTGGACAATGTTCGGAACATTCCAGAATGAGGTTGCTGCAATTGGAAGCCTCTGAGTCAAAATGCGGGAAGCAGTGCGCCGCTGATTTGCAGTCGTGTTTGAATGATGCCCGGATTGGACCTCACTTGTTACCCCCAGCAGTAGAACAAAATTTGAGTGTCTCCTCCAGAGAGCCCGACGATTGTCAGTCTTTGGAACAAACCGATGAACAATCTTTTTCGATAAAAGGCTTTCAATCTGATGACCTTTGCATGGTAGCAGATTACGCAGGGAGAGTGGCTCATGATTTCAACAACACGATTCAGGTGCTGCTGAGTGGTGTTCAATTTGTTCTGGAAGATGATCAATCAACATTTTCCTACGAAAGCCACCTCATTCTTAACAAGGTAGTAGATAAACTCAGGAAAGAGGGCGAGAGAGTCAGGCACATGCTTGATTTTTCGGGGAGAAAGAGAACGTGTGTCAAACGAAAAGCGTCCCATGTAAATTTGTGCTCTTTAATCGAAGAGGTTCTGGAACATTTTAAATGTGAGTTTGAAAAAAGGATGTCGGATCGAAAGGGTCAAATAATTTTGGAAACGCAACTCTGCAAAAATTGCATGGTGAGCGCCGAAACTGAAGAGATCAGAAGCATGATGATGTGTCTTCTTACCAACGCTGGTGAATCAATGCCTGATGGCGGTAAGATAAGCGTCTCAGCTCAGACCAGGAATGACTCTGTTGTCATTGAAGTCGCTGATGAGGGGTGTGGGGTAGATGCCAAAGACCTGATCCGAATGTTCCAGCCTTATTGGACCACCAAAAACGACAAGGAGCGTGGGATTGGACTATCGACTGTTTACGGTCTGGTAAAGGCTTTGGACGGCACTGTAATTGCGAACAGCCAAATAGGTAAGGGCACAAAAATATCAATTGACCTTCCCTTATCCTACCCCAAAAAAAGACCAGAAAACCTCACAAAAAATCCGACTGACTAAACTGGTCGATACGCCAGGCATCGACCAGTGTTCTGAAATTCATTCCAAATATAGACCGAGGGGGCTCCGCTCCTGGACGAGGAATTCAGATTTGTCCGACAAGAGACAGTTCCGGTTTCTCAGGAATTCTTTTTCTTAGTCTTTCCTGCTCCTGACATCTTTGCCCAGGCTTTCCTGGCGCCGGCCAAATCGTTG
>CAYNZA010000067.1:0-16466 GCA_964401595.1 uncultured Desulfomonile sp. | reverse complement strand
ATTGCGGTCACTGGGTTTTCTCCCGTAAACCTTCCTTGAATCCTTTTCGACGACCTAGCAATTGTGAAAGCCTGATGACCGGAGATGACAGCGCCCCGACGATCAAGCCCTTTTTCATGCAGTATTTCCAGTCATTCAGGATTTGTCTGGCATATGGAGCGAGAGAATAACGCAGAAATGAACTCTCCCACGAAGACCACTCAAAAATGGCCGCCTCGGCTCTTCCCTCACCATAATGTCTTTTGTGAAACTGTTTAAGAGTGTAATTGTGGGAATGCAGGACAATCGAATCCGGGATATATTTGATTAGGTATCCCCTCTGTCTGGCTCTCCATGTCCAGTCAATATCCTCAGAATATTTCAGGTTTTCATCAAAACCGGATTCTTCCCATACGGACCTGGATATTGCTGAGGATGCCATGGAGAAACAGTGCCTCCAGTATTTTTGGCGATTCCCGTCGCCGTAAGTGTCTTCCGTGTCTTTTGCGAACAACGGTTTGCAATCGGGTCGTGGCACTTGCCTACCAAAAACTGCAGCAATTTTTGGATTTTCTCCAAAACCCAGCAGAAGTTTTTCAAGCCAATCCCTGTTTTGCGGGGTGCAATCCGAATTGAGGAAGACAACATGAGGGCCAGTTGAAAGTTCCATACCAAGGTTTAAGACACGTCCTGGGATGTAGGTCCCTCTGGGAATGTTTACTATTCGGGATGCGTATTTCTTTAGTTCGTCGATAGTTCCGTCCGTAGACTCATTGTCAAGGCATAAGAGTTCGAATGGTAGGGACTGTTCACTGAGTTTCAGAAGGGTTTCTGAAATGACGGGCATGTCATTGTGGGATCGCATGATTACGAAAGGCTTCATGATATTCTCACCTTAATTTCTAATGAAGTGACCATATCAAAGCAAAATACTGATCCCGAGAAGGCGCCTCTATTAAGCCCCAATAATGATTTCAGGGTAAAATATCTTCATTTGTGAAAAGATTTTACAGCTTCCTCACAACTCTCAAAAACGTGAAGAAATCTGTTTACCCTGACCAGATCGAAAAGATTCTGAACCTGCTTGGTGACATTGCATAACTTTAAGGAATCCTGGGTGTTTTGTGATTTTTTGACGAACGATAACAAAGAACCGATTCCTGAGCTATCCATGAATTTCAAGCTTCCCATATCCAGGACTATTTTTGCGTCGGGCTTCAGGAGACTCAAAAGGCATGCTTTAAATTCAGGCGCATTGTCTGCTCTAATGGATTCTTCACAGACTTGGGCGAATGTTATGTCGTCGATTTGCTCCAGCTTTAATTCCATTTCACCCTCTTGTAGACCAAACATGATGCATGTGCGCCACCTTATCCGGGGGGCAGAACCAGGGTCAGTGATTGTGATTAACTGATTCTATCTTATCACTTCATATAGTTAAGTCCAATTCTTATTTTTTGTAAAAACCTTTATCGACACCAATTCCTGACTTATCAGGTCGTTGAGCAAGAATATTGATTGTCGTAGCGCATGCGGCCATTTCCACAATCGTAAACTCGGACATCGGCACCAATTGGTTGGCGTCAATGTACCTCCGGAGTATTGGGTATGGATCAATGGTTTCTTTGCTTTGTGGGTAACTATTGGCATCTTGCTGGGCTGCTACGTAATAAGGCTGGTTATTAGGTAGGTGGGCAGTGGCTCCAAAAACAGGCAATCCTGGTATTGGCCTTTCAACTCCGTCGTAAATCGAGGGAAGATGTAAAGGATCCTTGGGTGAGCGATAACCGAGACCCGTTATGAAGCACATGGAGAGTGGGTTGGCTCCCAGTTGGGTATCCAGGTTCAATAGGGCCATGTCATGGTATTTTTTTTCTTTGGACATAAACCATGCCTGCAGCAGGATAAACGAATATTCAGAGCTTTGCGTGAAGGCTCCCCAGCCTATCCATTGAGGGACATCCAGCCTGGCGCCGTTGCGGTATGGGTTCGAACTGGTCAGGTCTATGGTTTTATTGGCTTTCTGAAGCAATCCTCGACGAATTTCCTTTTTTATTACCGGGTCAGTTCCAGGCCAGTCGGAATTCCAGTATGCCCAGTAAGCGCACCTGTAAAAATCCTGCCATGTGCTCCATCCCCATGTGTGACTTTTATTTTTTTGCCACCATGACTCGAAGAAACCCTTGTATTTTTGAGAACCTGTAGTTCGGTAAAGCTCTGCCGCAGCCCAAAGCCTGTTGTCAATGTCCTCTTTGTCATTGTATTCACCGGTGACATTTTGGGGAGGGTTACGAAAACCTCCAGCAGGTACGGTTTCTGGATGTCGCTCCAGAAAAGCCCAGGCTTTCTCAGCCCTGTTCAGGTAAGTTTCCGCCAGAGCAGGATCATGTTTCTTCCAGAGTCTGGCGCCGCTCGCAAGAACAGCAGCAGCCAGGGCCGTGTCATGAGTAGTTTTTTCATACAGGTAACGTTGCGAGTCCTCCTGCTGAGGTGTGCCTTGAAACCATTTCTCAGATGTTTGCTTGTGATGGACGGCGCCATCTTCGGCTTGGACGCGAACAATCCAGTCAAGCTCCCACCTCGCTTCATCCAGCAAATCAGGTATGCCGTTGCCACTCTCCGGTATGTTCCATGATCCGTCCTGAAACTTTTCAGGTCTGATATCATAGCCTGTAAACATGTACCATAGAGCCGCGGCAGCCGTAGGCATATATTTTCCGTAATCCCCGGCGTCATGCCAACCGCCTTGCGCATTTATCATCTCTCCCGGTTTTTCTCCCGAGTGAAGATGAGTTTTAGGCAGGGATTCATGAAAGGCTGCGTCAATTTTACGTCCCTTCACATCAAATTCATGGTCCACAGGCCTAACGAAATCTTTTTCGGCGTATGGCTCGGTCAACGCAGTCCCACATCTTTGATAATAAAAAGCGTGGGCCGTCGCATAGGCAGCTTTATTCAAAGCGCCGTCGGATATGCGGATGGGGTCTGATACGCCTATTCCAGGCACATAGGCCTGATACAATCCATCAGATTTCAAGGATGAAAAATCGAAGCTAAACACATCCTCGCCCGACAAATGCCAGTTGAAGACTTCAGGTTTTAGAGGAACTTTAAGAACGGTTTTTTGGGACCCCAGGTCATGAAAAGTAACTTCCGGAATAGGATCAGGCAATCTTAAGGCCCCAAATGGAATGGAGAACAATCCAGATAAATCGTCAGACCCCATTTTTTTTTCAAGTTCCCATCTGGAGGAGTTTCCGGAATAAGAAATCAACAATCCATCAGCGCCCGCCGCCCACATTCTGCGGGAATTCTGTCGTGTCAGACCGAAGATAGTCTTGTTTGACCCGCTATCAATAGCTTTGAATTCATTAGCGATAGCGTCCTTTCTTTGCCAAAGAACCCCTTGATCACCAGCTATCAGCACCCCGCCTGCAGGATCAACGCTTACGCATCTGAGAGAAGCTTTTGTAGAAGGGATTGAAGGGAAGGCTTTCCATTTACCATAGTTCTGCACGACCACTGTTCCGTTGTCTCCGACAGCCCAGACTTGCTCGGGGTCCACCGCTCCTATTGCATTCAGGTTGGAGGAAGTCCCTGATTCCTCCTTTTTCCAGGCCTTACCATCCCACCTTATTATTAAACCATTATTTCCCACTGCCCATGCGGTGTCATTCTTTCCTGCCCACACACCGTTCAGATCAACGTTGACGCCACTAGCTACGGAGCGCCATGCGCCATTTGTGTACCTCAGAATTACCCCATTCTTACCCACTGCCCAGCCGATTCCTTGAGGTCCGAAGGAGACAGATACCAAGTCGGTTTTGGTTGGTGATTCAATCACGCTAAGTGAGGCGCCATTCCAGTGAAGAATTTGTCCCTCATCTCCAACGCAAAAAACGTCATCTTCCCGGACTCCTGCAACGGCGCGTAAGTTCTTCGAGGTCTGCGCCTCAATTTTTTCCCAACCGGCGTTGTTGCGCCATTTAAATATGGCTCCCTTGCGACCAACCGCCCACGCGCAACCTCCAAGATCCCCGAGATACCCACCAACATATCCGATCTTGATGCTATCCGGCAGGTAACCTTCCTGATTGACCTTGATGTTTGGATTGACGATTGTTTTGTCGTCATAAAAAAAGTCCACGTCTGTCGAACGCATCTCGTTGCAGAATTCGTCTTTTATTCCCTTGACACCTATTGTGTATGAACAAGCGTTCTTGAGTGGTTTGGGCAAGGCAATGAAAATGGAATATCTGGTTAATGGAATCTTGCTTGGTGTGAAACCAAAAACCCTGAAATGTAAACCGACCTCGGTGGGGTGTTTGGGATCAATATAGTCTGGATCTGATTCACTGCAAATGGTGTAATTGTTCAGGTCTCTGGCCGTATTTTCGAGGTAAGGAGCGCTAAAGGACAGTCTCAACAAATTGTTGCTCTCTGGGAAAGGGGCCCATTCCCCTTGTGCAATAAGAATGGGCTTCGTTGTCCGGTTGAGTTTTATCCTGTCCACAAAATAGGACCTGCCCTCCGGATCCACACTCCACTGAATAGTTTCAACATTTCCCAGGTCCCATTCACCGGTTTTTAGAAGGGATAAAGGAATTGTCACCCGTCGGTAGGCGCCATCTATGACTCCACCTGAGATATGATTCCTGATGTGTATTACATTCGAACTATGGTTCCATGTTTTTAGCTGTATAGATGGATTTCCGGGATCGGGAGCCGGGCTTCGGAAGTAAAACTCAAGCTCGGTAAATGGAGTCAAGTCAAGACGTGACTTTTTTCCACAATGCAGCCTTAATGTTGGGTTGTGCCAGGTGTCGGGGGTCAGTTTCAGCGCCAATCCTTTTTCAATACCCTCGGACTGGACGAGCGCAATGTATTTCAGGCACTCTGAAGAAATCTCACCAGAAAAGATAGAGTATCCGTCCTGGCATGGAGTGTCTCCCAGCGTTGAACAATTGAAACTGAAAAATATAACAATGACGAGTGATGATAAGATGAATTTCATTTTCATGATTTGTGAAACGCCCAAAAGTGTCATAAAGGAGAGTCGATGCGATGATGAAGATGGCTGGAAATGAATTTCCCGTATGAGTTGACACAAGCTATTGGAATTGGATAGCGTCTTTTTTCGACGATTATTCCATGCTCCGGATTTGGTTTCAACGCCATCGTCAGACGGCTCATTCGAGTGACTCCTTCAGGATTCTTGCCACGACGCTAACTCCCGGCTCCTTCAATATGCTCAAGTGAGATCCCGCAACATTGTGTCGTTCAATTTTGTCGCTAATTCGGCTCCACAGTGACTCGATATCGGGTATGAAGCCTTCTTCTATGGTGTCTCCGACAAACAGCTCCACCGGACAGTTCGGGAACTGTCTCAGTTTGTACTGATCCATTGCCATACTGTTTATTTTGTATACCTGAGGCCTGTTTGTAAACACTCCGCCGTCAAGCTCCAGAGCAAAAATTGAGTCAATTCTGCCTGATTCCAGTCTCTTCATATACTTCATCTTGTTTCGCACGTAACTGAGCCAACCGACAGGGCCGAGTTTCATCAATCCTAAAAGCTTGTTGAAAAGATACCACTTCCGATTACTAGCCATGACGGGAAATGGAGTCTCAATCAAGCCAAGCAGCCCCACTTCCAGATTTCTTTGTTGGAGCTGGTATGCCATTTCAATTGCAACAATTCCACCGTAACACCATCCGGCAAGGTGATAGGGTGGGGTTGGCTGAAAAGCCAACATCTCATCTATATAAAAAGTCGCCATTTCTTCGACTGATTTATGGGCCAGGGAAAGATCCCTGAGCCCTAATGATTCGAATCCGTAGCATGGTTGATTCTGTCCCAGCCGATTTACAAGATTTACATACCCTAAAACGTCTCCAGGATTAGAATGGATCAAGTACAGCGGCGGTCGCGATCCATTTGGCTGTAATTGCACGAGGCATTGCCACATTCCTGCTTCAGAGTCAGGTTTTGCTGATGAAATGAATCTGGCCTGGGCTGCTATGGTGGGGTTCTGGATGAATTGAGCAGGAGTCAATACCAGCCCTGCTTTATTCACGCGATCGATAATTTGAAGACTCAAAAGTGAGTGTCCGCCAAGATCGAAGAAATTGTCATTCACTCCGATGCGATCAAGCTTGAAGATGTCCTGCCAGATGTTTGCCAGCACCTCTTCTACAGGAGTTCTTGGGGCTACGTAGGAATCAGAATGAGAGCCGGGCGATAGTTCATGTGCCCTTAACGCAGCGACGTCTATCTTTCCTCCTGAAGTTAGCGGAAATTTTTTAAGAATAACAAAGGAAGACGGGATCATAAAGTCAGGAATCCTGCTCTTGAGTTCTTCTCGCAGTTCAGATGGCTCAACAGTCAGGTCCGCTGGAGCAACGACAAAGGCAACAAGTTGGGCCGGGGCGGACCCTTCCCGTTTTGCAATCGTGTACGCCTCTGAAACTGACAAAAGACTCCTCAGGGCATTGTCAATTTCATCAAGCTCAACTCTAAAACCTCTGACCTTTACCTGACGATCGACTCGTCCGAAAAATTCCATGTAGCCATCTTTCAGGTATCTAACACGGTCACCGGTTCTGTATATCCTGTCCGGCTCATCATCTCCATAAGGATCTCTGATGAAGCGTTCACTCGTTTTTTGAGGCAGATTCAGATAACCGCGAGCCAGAGATTTTCCTCCTATGCAGAGTTCTCCCGGCACGCCGATCGGCGTTGGTTTAAAGTTCTTGTCAAGGATGTAGGCTCTCACGTGTTCGAGGGGCTCTCCCATTGGGATTTGGTAGTTTGTCCGTTCCAGTGGGCTCCATTGACTCAAATCGATCGCTGTGACGATGACTGTTGTCTCCGTCGGGCCATAGGTATTCATCAGTCTTATTAGTGGAGAAGCATTGTTCTGCCAGCACCTGAATTTGTCAGCCGCCGGTTGTTCGCCACCTATGATGACCATTCTGAGGGACTCCGGCAATAACATCGATTCTTCCTCAACATAGGTTGCTATTTGTTGCCAGAATGCTGTTGGCAGATCCAGGAGAGTAATTCCAGCATTGGCGCACTCTGCCAGGAATGATGTCATGGATGATAATGTGGCGTTTGATCTCAGGACCAGGGTGGCTCCACTGCACAGCGAGCAGAAAATCTCTTCAACACTGGAATCAAAACTTGGCGATGAAAATTGCAGAACTCTATCGTTTTTGTTGATCCCATATAGCTTTATGGCAGAGGAAGTAAACAGTGCCAGCGCTTCGTGCTCAATGATTACGCCTTTAGGGTTTCCTGTCGAACCGGACGTGTAGATGAGGTAAGCTGACTGGTTCATCGCAGGTTTTTCCGGTATGTTTGCCGAAGAAAAACCGCTTATTGAGTTCCAATTCCTGTCTACGCAGATTATTTCAGGGGATTGAACGAGGTTTGATTCGGAAATTATGCTTTCAAGACGGATGAGATTCGCCTCATCGGTGATAATGACAGGCGCCCGGGTGTCGTTTAGAATATAAGAGATACGACTTTCCGGCCATTTGGCGTCTAATGGGACATAGGCTCCGCCCGCCTTAAGAACACCGAACATGGCAATAATCAGAAAACGGTACGGTTCGAGCAAAAGAGCAACTTTTGTTTCAGGTCCAATATCCAGTTCCTTCAGGAACCAGGCGAGTTTATTGGCCTCAGCATTCAGTTCCCGGTAAGTCATGTCCAAAGAGGCCCCATCAACACAGTGAAGATCCACCAAGGCTAACCCTTCCGGGATTGTCAGGGCATTATTTTCGAATGTATGAATCACCGTTGAGTCTGGAATGTCAGTTACCCTGTTTCGTCCGCTCCATTCATCCAGAAGGATGGTCTTCTCATTCTCACTTATTATTTCAATCTCTGATATTCGATCACCTGGAGCCTTAACGACATTTTTCAACAATATCCTGAAATGCTCCATCATTCTGGATATTGTAGAATCCTCGAACAAATCAGTGCTGTAATCCATGACAATTTCAAGTTCATCGCCAGATTCCCTAACCCACATTTGAATGTCGAAATTGGACCTGGACATTTTCAGGTCAACTGGAAGACATTTCAGGCCTGCCAAGTTCAAATCTCGAACCGGGGCTGACTGCAGCCCCATCATGACCTGAAATATGGGAGGTCTGGAAAGGCTTCTCTCAGGTTTGATCTCATCCAGCAGCTTTTCGAATGGAACGTCACTGTTGGCATAAGCCCCAAGAACATTTTCGCGAACTCTCACCAAAAGACGCTCAAATTCGGGATCGTCATCCAGTTGAGTCCTTATTGCCACGGCATTTGTAAAACATCCTACAACATCCCTGAAATTATCCTGATTGCGTTTGTCCAGAAAGACGCCTACACAAATGTCTTCCTGATTGGTGTAACGGAACAACAGAGACTTGAACCCTGCCAGCAAGACCATGAAAACAGTGGCGTTGTTCCTGTCTCCCAAAGCTCGAAGTTCAGAACACAGTTCAGCTTCAAGTTTGATGGTTTGGCTTGAACTATGGTATCTCTGAAAAGCTGGCCTTGAAAAATCAGTTGGCAATTCTACAGGTTCAGGGATGTTTGAGAATACTTGCTTCCAGTATGAAACCTGTGCGTGGCATTCTTCGCTATCTATCCAATCATTTTCAGCCTGGCAGTATTCTACCAGACCGGTTTCCAGTGGCTCCTGCGAAGCTGGATGTCCAGACACCAGACCAGAATATGTTTTTGCCAATTCCCCAAAAATTATATTTAAAGACCAGGCGTCAGAAATCAGGCGGTGAATCGTCAGGATCAACAAGGATTCCTGTTCATTCAGTTCTATCAGAAGCCATCTGGATAAAGGGCCATGATTAAGGTCAAACCCTTTTTCAATTTCACGGACGAATATGTTTTTCGCCTCAATTTCGCATTCATTCTGAGGAAGTAGAGCCAGTGATATGCGCGTTATGTCCAACCTTTTGAAATCGCTTATTACCTGGACAGGACCAGACTCTCTGTTTTCAAAGGTAGTCCTCAAACTCTGATGACGTTGTGTAATTGAATTGATACTTTCATTCAGGGCTGCAACGTCGAGTAAGCCTATTAAACGGAAAGCATGCGATATGTTGTAGGCGGGGGTATTCGGATCCAACTGATCAAGGTACCATAGCCTCAACTGGTAATAGGAAAGCGGATATTCCGGTTTTTTAGAACTGCCCACATCAATCCCCAAATTTTGCGTGTCATTCAATCAATGGAAACTGCCCACAGTTGTGTTTTTCCGTCAATTTTATTTCTGATGATGCCTATGAATCAATCGTGCTACTGTTGCGAAATTGTCTGAAGTTGCTTGCGAACATTCGAAAGTTCGGTCTCCAGTCTTTTTTGGTGGGTGACGTCCGTGAGAACACAGAGATATCTGTAGATCCTCCCAAGTCCGTCACGATCAGCTGACGCGGACAACAGAGTTTCCATGAGGATTCCGTTGTTTCTCTTTAATTCAACGGAAGTATTGTGAAGATCGCCCGTGTTTCTTAGCTCAGGGAAAGACACTTTTTCGAAGTTCTTTTTTGAGTGATCAGACATAAAGTCTGCGAAATTTTTTCCAACAACTTCCTCACGACTGTATCCAAGAGTTTTAAGCCAGTGATCACTCATGGCAAGCATAAAACCGTTTGAATCTATTGCATGAAGCATTCCAGGGGTGCCTCTGTAAAGATTACGATATTTTTCCTGGCTTTCCAGCAGAGCCTGCTCTGCTACCTGACGTTTCAGGATGTCCGTGCTTGCCCTGCGGTAGATAATCAACACACAGACTGCAACGAACAGAGTCATTGAAATTACCGGATAATTTGAAATGGAAAAAAACGTTCTGTTGATTTGGCTCAAAACAACATCAAGATTTTCCAGGTGGACCAGTTTCCAACCCTCCAGGCTGGAGATCGGGATAACATGGCCGAGGTACTGCAAACCGGTCCTGTCGATAAAAATGTTTTTATCCTTTTTCTCCAGGCCGGACCATTTGAAAGGCCCATTTCCAAAAAGTCCACTCTCAACCAATCCTGCTTCCTCTGCAGAAGAAAGTTTCTCAAAAGTAGTAAATCTCCACGCCGGGTGGCTGGAAGCGAACACTATGCCATTAGGGGCCACCACCAGAATTATTTCATCTCCTGATTGAGCTATGTTTTTCCTGAAATTGTCCACAGTGGTCCTGATGGCAGCCACACCCGCTGCTGAATCACCCGATTCGTTCATGACGGGGAAGCTATTGAAAACTGCTCTCTGTTCAAGTTGCTTCACATACCCCATATAAATCCCCGACTGTCCTTTGAGTGCGGTCTGGAAATATGGAAGCGAGAATAAATTTTCTCTTGGTAAATGGTCGCTGCCGGATTTGTTGCTCGAAGCTATGATAGTTCCCTTCAGATCCATCAGGAAACAAATGCTCCCTTCCATAGCCTTGTCAAAATGATCCAGAATGACATTGACCTTCTCAAGATTGGCGCCCGTGGGGTCGTTAATGAACTCGCTAACGACCGGGAGTCCTGCCAGTATCCGCACAGGTTTCGCCTGCTCAGCCACAAATGTGGATATTTGTCCGTCGATTTCTTTCAGAGTGGCTTCGGCCTCTTTTAAGGCGCCAGACTGAACGGATTTTTTCAAAGCAGTGTATTGAAAATAAACGTTTACTGCCGAAGTCATCAACGTTAAAGCCGCCAGAACTATTACTATCAGTCTGAAATTCATTGACCTTGCTCTCGTTGGTTGAAATGGAGCGATGACACTGGATAGTAATCAGTTTAATCACATATCGAGGCAAAATAAACAAAAAAACATCGCCACAATTTAATGATAAGCTACCAATAAATCCGGTTACTTCGGTCTGATGACATTGATGGGCTTTCTGAAGCCCATTGTCATCAGATATAATTTTTTCATATTCTAAGTGACGGTCTAACATACATTTCTCTATCAACAGGAGTAATGGTCGCTGAAACAGGATGGCAATGAGTGATGAAGGAATTTTTTGACACAAACCTTCAAGGATTGGATGTCCATATCTGGCGGGTGTTTTTGCCGGTGCTGGAATGCCGAAAAGATGGCCTGGAAAAATTCCTTTCGGAGGAACAGATTGAACGCGGCCAGAGAATCATCAGATATCCGGAAAGAAATTATCATCCAATCAAGGCAGGCATGCTTAGAGCGCTGATTGGAAAGTATCTGGATGTCAATCCGGTGAATGTGAATTTTGTGATGTCTCAGTATGGGAAACCAGCCCTTGCTCCAGGCCTAACCGAACAAAAACTGGAATTCAATGTTTCCCACTCGGGAGACTGGTTTTTTCTCGCTCTCACCCTCCGAAATCCGGTTGGGATTGATTTGGAAGAGACAAAGCGGGATTTTCCCGTAGTTCACGTCTCGGGAAGATTTTTTTCAGCCCAAGAGGCATCCCTGGTAAAAATGGCGCCAGAATCCAGTCGTCCGGCAACTTTTTTCAGAATCTGGGTCAGAAAGGAAGCCTACATCAAGGCCGTTGGAAAAGGGCTGTCCCTTAGCCTGAAAAGTTTTGGGGTCCCTGGTTTATCGTCTATCCATGATCATGATGACGTGGCGCAGACCTGCAGATTTGTGGGAACTCTGGACAATCAGTGGAATTTTTACGATGTTCCTGCGGCTTCCGGATATTCGGCCTGTTTTGTGACTGATTTTCATCCAGCCAGGATTCGCCTGCTTGACGTAAATTCAGCTGAAAAATTTGATTCACTTCGCCTGATCACGTAAAAAACCTGCCTGACATTGATTATTTACCTCAATATGAACTTTATTATAGAATTACCGTATAACAATCTGAAAATAAATATTTAAACTGACCAAATCATCTCCGTTATTTTGACAAACCTCTTGACCCCCAATGTTAATTCATAATATAATAGCAAGTAAATCAGTATAATGTAATAAAAAGCTATAATGATTTTTAAAATATTCTAAGTCAGGATATCATTAAAATCATTAACTATTTGAAGTGTATATGTGTCTTGGCGCATTTTTTGAAAGGGTCCATGTCGCCACAAGGATGCCCTCAGGCCACGAAGTATTTGGGACAAATGTTGGATTAACTCATTAGATTCGTCTGGTGGAAGGAATGCCAAAACAACAAGTGTTAGGCTGTTGTTGGGCCATCACAACAACATAGACATCATTATATAAAAAGAACAATGGGTTATTTATATAACATAATGTTTTGATATATGCTTGATTCAGGCCGTACAGAAATGGTCCTGCCAGAGGCGCCCGGTCCGGGTTTTTGACTGGGGTTGCCACGTTGTCCGACAGGATGGGCTGCTTGAGAGAACGCCCATCGTCGGTACGACAGACTTTCGTGACGGGACCAGTGTATGGAGTGTAATTTGGGTTTGAGTTTGTCAAAAAGCCTGCCGACTGTGCTCATCACTTCCCTGGCTATAACGGTCCTGTCCGCCTGTTCTTCGCCTCTTGGCAAACCCCTGCTGGATTATATTTATCCATTCAAAAACAAGACTCAGTCCCAAACTGCAACCCCTGTTACCCCTGCGCCCTTTGTTCCTCCGGGAGTAGGTCCTCCTCCTTCTGGAAAGCTTGAAGTCAGCCTCCCAGAGGCAATATTTACCGGGTTGTCCAACAACAAGGCTTTTGAGGTTCAGAAATTCAAGCCTCCAACCTCAAGCATGAATGAATCGGTGGAGAGGGCCGTTTTTGATCCAGTGGCAAAAGCCAACGTGGAGACCTCCAGAGAAAAGGCGGATCAGTTCACTGTTAGTCGTGGTCTGAAGATTTCCACCTCGGTAACCGAATTTTTGCCCACAGGAACAACTATTGAGGTCTTGCTTGGCACAAGTTATTCCAGCCGAATAGCGCCTACGGTGTCCACAACTGGAACAGCTGGCACTCCTGATCCCAATCTTGACAAAGCGTGGAAAACAGCCACTTCAGTGAGCATAAACCAGGCGCTTCTGAAGGGCGCGGGACTTGACACGAATCTTGTAAGTCTCAGAAAAGCCCGTGTGGACACACAGATTTCCATGTATGAACTGACTGGACTGGCTCAGGCGCTGGCGGCAGAAATAGAAAATTCCTATTGGGAATATTTCCTGGCTCTGATGCGGGTGGATGTTTTCGAGAGAGCGCTGTCGCTTTCGAGTCGATTGTTGCGGGAGACCCGACAACGAATTGCTGCAGGAGAAAAGGCCGCTTCCGAGATTTACTCTTTTCAGGCGGAAGAATCATCTACCCGTCAGACTTTGCAGGACGCAAAAAGTTCTCAGGAGAAGACGAGATTGAGATTGCTCAGGATGATAAGCCCTCCCAGTTTCGACATTTGGAACCGGAAAATTGCCCTGTTGACTCGGCCCAGCATTCCACCTGATTCAGTTGAAGACATTGCTTCCCACATCCAGGTGGCCATGCGTATGAGACCGGACCTTAATCAGGCAAGGCTTGAAGAGCAGAAGGGGACTCTTGAGATCGTGAGGACAAAAAATGGTCTACTGCCGAAGTTGGACGCGTTCCTTCAGTTTGGCAGAACGGGCTATGCAAAAAATTTTGATCTGACATTGTATGATTACGGAACCGGTGACGTTGGTCTGGATTATCTGGCGAGACTGCAGTTTGAGTTCCCGCCGTTGAACAGGAAAGCCAAGGCTGATTACACAAAATCAGTTTTAGATCTTGCAAAAAGCCGCGACGCAATAGAGAATCTTGTTCAACTGGCGCAACAGGAAGTCTTGCTGGCATATGTCGAGATTCACAGGGCAAAAGAGCAGATAAGTCTGTCCGTAGATACGGTAAAATATCAACGGGAGAAACGTGATGCGGAGATTGAGAAATACCGTCTGGGAACGGGAAGCGCATTTCGTGTTACCCAGGCCGAAAGAGACGTGATCAACAGTGAACTGTCTGCGGCTCAGGCAAGGATTGACTATCTCAAGGGCCTGACCGCATTTTACGTAGCGGATGGATCTTTGCTGGCCCGGCGTGGAATTGGAACAGTGTTTTCCGGTCCTTGATCGGACTTTGCCTGTACTGACGGATACTCAACGGTCGGCCGTGGATGAAGGAAGGTAGGTCAATGAAAAAGATAGCAGTGTTTATGTTTATAGACGCTATGGGTTGGGAGATCATCAAGAACAGGGATTTTCTCAAGGATTTGCTTCCGCACCGTTATCGTGTGGGAATGCAGTTCGGTTATTCGTCCACGGCCATCCCCACTATACTGTCCGGTGAAAAACCGACTGTTCACAAACACCTCAGTTTTTATTACTACTCTCCCGAGAAGTCTCCCTTCAAGGTTTTTCCGTATCTGGGGCTTGGACTACTGCCTTCCTCGATAGCGGACAGGTGGCGCGTAAGGCACATGTTGTCCAAAATAGTGGCAAAATATTATGGATTCACGGGTTACTTCGAGATGTACGCCATGCCGTTCAATCGCATAGCTTATTTTGACTACATTGAAAAGACGGACATTTTCGTTCCCGGGGGGCTAAGTCCCGTAAAAAATATTGCCGACGTGTTGCAGGACAAGAAAATTCCTTATCATATCTCGAACTGGAGACTGCAGGAGATACAGAACATTGAAGCGCTCATTGAGGATGTGAAAAAGGGTGAAATCAATTTTGCATTTCTGTACACCGCGGCTATGGATGGACTGTTGCATCGCGTGACCAAAGACGGAGCAGAAATAAACACCAAGATGGACTGGTATGAAACCAACATCCGCAGACTGTTTCTGGAGCTGGAAAAAAATTATCAGGACATTTATTTCGCAGTTTTTTCAGATCATGGCATGACTACCCTGACAGAGGTTGTCGATGTAAAAAAACCGGTTGAAAAACTCGGTTATAAATTTGGCAAGGATTACGCTGCCGTTTATGATTCAACCATGGTCCGTTTATGGTTCTTCAATAATGCTGCGAAGCAGGGCATTCTTGAAGCCCTCCAAACAGTTCCCTATTCCCACATCCTCAGTGGTGATGAACTGAAAAGGTATAATATAGACTTTGCGGATGACATGTATGGCGAAACCATTTTATTGATGGATCCCGGTTATCAGATTGCTCCTAGTGACATGGGACTTAATGCGCTGCCCGGCATGCACGGTTTTGCGCCTGAACATGAAGACTCTTTTGCCGCGCTGTTAAGTTCGGAAAAAGTCGGGATTGAACTGAATTGTGTTGACGACTACTTCAGGTTGATGACCAATCGCATGAACCTTTTGTGATCTTTTTTATGGTGTTCAAAATTTTTTGGCGCAGCCACAAAATTGGTGGCAACTTTTTGTTTTTGAAGTATTATTAAAGCAATTAGCTGGTATTCGTGTTCTGACCTGTTCGTTTATCCGCTTCTGACAGATAATTTGTCCAAGCTCCCCGGTTCTTTTTAGTCACCTCGGAACAAGGATGGTCCAGTCCCATGGAAAGCGCTGCCTTAGAGGACATAATAAAAAGATGCGGGTCCGACTACGTTTCAAAGAGACTCACCATCCAGGTGGAACACGCTGCTTCCGTATTGGGGCCTGGCCTGGGATCGTTCCACTTTGAGAATCTTGATTTTGCATTACAGATTTTTGGGAAGATGCTAAAGGTAGTTGGCCTTTGGAATCGAGGTTTCTCAAACATCACCGCTCACCGAATAGTGCATAACTCTGTTATCCTTCCTGGACTTCCACCTGCTTTCGAGGATTTTAAAATTCTGCATTTGTCGGACTTGCACCTTGACGTCCAAAAAGGGTTCGGCGCCCATCTCGGGCGTCTGGTATCGAGCCAGAAATTTGATGTTTGTCTGATCACCGGTGATTACAGGTACCATACCCACAGCGACTATTACCCCACCTTCAATGAAATAGAAAAGCTCTCACGGGATTTGAAAGCGCCGTTCGGAAACTTTGGAATTTTAGGGAACCATGATTTTCTGGAGTTTGTTCCGAAGCTGGAGCGCCACAACATACAAATGTTGCTTAACGAATCCTCAGTGATACAGAAGGATGGGGACGAGATGTGGATTGTGGGATTGGATGACGCTCATTTCTACGGGGTTCATGATTATGAGAAGGCGTTTTCCGATGTGCCTAAGAACTCCATCAAAATTCTCATGATGCACTCGCCTGAGACTCTTGAACAGGCCTACGAACATGGAGCCGATCTTATCCTTTGCGGTCACACACATGCAGGTCAGTTGTGCCTTCCCGGCGGCAAGCCAATATGGATGAATGCAAACTGCCCTCGATCTTACTGCAGGGGAGCTTGGACATACAAGGGAATACCCGGCTACACATCAGCAGGCGCAGGCAGTTCCGGACTTCCACTCAGGATGAACTGTCCACCTGAAATCATTATTCACCATCTGACCTCTTCTATCAGGCATTGATTCCACAAGCGCGTGGACCCAGTCAATGACGTAAACATGACACCCTAAAGAAAATAACTTGAAGTTCGTGTCAAAATTTTCTAGGCTTGCGCCAAAA
>CAYNZA010000066.1:0-16468 GCA_964401595.1 uncultured Desulfomonile sp. | reverse complement strand
CCCATCAGCGGAGGCGCTCCAAAACTGTAGGTATACCCCTGTTCAAAGCTTTTCATGTGTCCGCCCATCGAGACATAGACGAACTTGTGTTTCTCCGCTACCGGCATCACCGCCCTGGCTGCGGTCCCTGGATAGCCGCCAAAAAGAAGATCCACCTTGTCCACCGTAATGGCCTTTTCAGCATAGGTGACAGCCTTGCCAACATTCGATTCATCATCGTATATTTTGAACTCGACGGGCCTCCCCAGCAAACCACCGCTCTGGTTAACATCTTGGGCCCAGAATTTCATCCCTTTTTCTATCAGCTTTCCGGTTTCTGCAAACTCGCCTGTAAGAGGAAGCGAGCCGCCTATGACTATTGGCTGTGAAGCGTGCAAGCCATCATACGGCGCTACAAGACCGAGACCAAAAAGCGCCAACAAAAAGAGCGCCGCCTTCGAAAACAATTTGGATCTGTTCATGCGCCAACTCCTTCGAACATTTAAGTAAAACCCCCACGGGTTGTTTCATAAACCGAGATAAGATTCTTTTACCCTGGCGTCTTTCAACAGTTCACTCGAAGGACCAGACAGGGTTATGAATCCGTTTTCGATCAGGTAGCCTTTTTTTGTGATACTCAACGACTGCATCACTTCCTGGGTAATCAGCAGAATAGTCAGACCTCGTTCATTTAATTCCTTGAGAATACGGAATATTTCGAGGGTAACAATTGGAGCCAGACCCAAAGACGGCTCGTCCAGCATCAGGAGTTTGGGGTCAGTCAACAATGCCCTGGATATCGCCAGCATCTGCTGTTCACCTCCTGAAAGGCTGCCGGCCGACTGTTTACGCCTGTCTCGTAGCATTGGAAACATGTCAAAAACATTTGCCAGATTCTTTGCGTAATTTTTTCTTGGCCCAGGTAAATAAGCCCCTATTTCCAGGTTCTCCTCTACCGTCATTCCCGAAAACAGTTTTCGCCCCTCTGGAACCTGAACCAATCCCATGGACGCAATTTCATCCGCCTGCATTCCTGAAATTGTTCGGCCTTCAAACTCTATCGAACCACCGCTGATTTTTAAAAGTCCTGATATAGCATTGATCAATGAGCTTTTTCCTGCGCCATTTGAGCCTATGAGAGCAGTGAAATCCGACTGCCCGATAGAAAGTGACACATCATTGAGAGCGCGTTGCCTCTGGTAACTTAAGCTGACTTTATTTATTTTCAACATAGACAGCGCCTAAGTAGGACGTGATTACTTCGGGATGATTAGCAACTTCTTCTGGGCTCGCGTCCGCAAGCTTAACACCGTGACTCAATGCTATGACTCGTGAACACGCAGTCATGATCGCTTTCATTACGTGTTCAATCATTATGATCGACAGTCCGTAAACCTGTCTGATCTGAAACAGTAGTTCGATGGCTCGAGAAATTTCAGTCGGATTCAGGCCTGCAAACACTTCATCCAGCAGCAATATTTTTGGGTTGGAGGCCATTGCGCGTGCGACTTCCAATCTCTTCAAATCCTCCAGAGGCAACTCACCGGGGAAGCTCCATGCCTTACGTCCTAATCCACAGAACTCCAGTGTTTCTAATGCCTTGTCTCTGGCTATCCTCATGCTGGAAATCCGATTTCGACCATAAGCCTCGGCTATGGCCACGTTCTCAACAAGATTGAGATCTCTAAGCGGCCTGACTATCTGAAATGTTCTGGCTATACCTAAGGAGGCTATTTCCCAAGGCGCCCTTCGAGTTATATCGACTCCCCCATATTCAATTCGACCGGAATCTGCTTTTAGAAGACCTGATATGAGATTGAACAAAGTCGTCTTTCCGGAGCCATTAGGACCTATCAGACCAACAATCTCCCCGGCAGAGACTGAAAAACTGAACTTGGACAAAGCTTTAAGCCCACCGAAACTCTTGTCTATCTCATGGCCGGACAATACGATTGTCACTGACTACTCCCGAACAATCTGTTTTTACAAAAGAAGCTGTAGTAACCGAAAATTGGGGGAACTGGCAAAAGCTGAATTGAATCTGTTATGAAGGGTTGTAACATTACCCATGTAGGATCAGGTAAAAATCGCGAAAGATCCCGCGCTGCTGTTTCGGACGGTCAGTACTCGTCGATGATGGCTACCGGCCTGACCCACCCGGCAGTGGCCCGTTTTATGTTCACAGGAAAACAGCACACCTTGAAATTTTTCTGTCTCCCGATTCGCAACAAATTGGCCATTTTCTCCATGTGACAATAGCCTCTTTCAATTCCAGCGAAATGAGCCTCCCAAATGACTCTGGGGTCACTTGTCTCCCCAAATTCTTTTGCCAGAAAAGGCAGTGGTCTGTCCCAACTCCATGCGTCTATCCCAACAACCTTGACCCCTTTATCTGTCAGAAAAAGTGTTGATTCCCTATCCATGCCTGCGCCCTTCACAAGGTATTCAGGGGTCCCCCAATATTTATCGGCCCCGGTGTGTATCAAAACTATGTCAAGAGGCTTTATTTCGTATTCAATTCTCTGAAGCTCTCTGTCAACGTCGTCCGCAGTAATTCGACTTCCATCAGGCTTGTTGGAAAAATCCAGCATCACAGAGTCGTTGAAACACCATTCAAGGGGAACTTCATCTATGGTAATGGCCGGCACGCCATTGTCCATGGTGGGGTGATAATGATAGGGAGCGTCCAGGTGTGTTCCGCTATGGGTCGTCAATGAGATAAACTCCATGGCCCATCCCAACCCCTGAGGTAGCTGAGAAGTCTGTAACCCCGGGAAAAACTGCGTCATCTGCTCGGCGCCAAGCTTATGATCCGAATAATCTATTTTCGGAATCATCATGGGCGGGTCACACGGCAATCCGTCTTCTATCGCCAAACTAAGGTCGACGTAACGTTTTTTCATCAAACATGCTCCCGTAGACGCATCAGTCATGAACACGCAAGGCTAGACATGTTGAATACTACTGTCCCACAGACGCCTGGTCAACTCCAGACTTAACTCATCCAGGTATTGGCCCCGATGATGTGACATTCTGATCTCTATGTTCAGGTCGATTCGGGATCGCAGCGTCTCTTCGGACTATTAGTTGGCTTTTACGCCCTCAAGAAACATGCGAGCGCATTCGTCACTGAGAGCATCTATCGTCACAAACTCCATGGTCTTCATCACGTTTTTGTATATCGCCAGATTAGAGATCATTGCCTGATAACAATAGATTATTACCCTGGAGTCCATATCACGGAATGCGCCCTCCTTGATTCGCTGCTCTACATATTCAGCCAGGCGGCTTATCATCAGAGTGTCTTTCTTGTGGAAATGAGCGCGATGAAAACTGTCTTCCCGTAGTCTGGCGTACATCAGGATCTTGAATATCTCTCGATCCTCCCTGCTGACAGAGTGCCGTAGAATATGATTGGCAAAAGCCTTCAGGACTCCTAAATCATCCTTCTTTTGCATGGGTTCCGCCAAATCACGATCCATAGGATGCGAACTGTAAGCCGCCTCAGCTATGGTCTCGTAAATATTACGCTTAGACCCAAATAACTGGATTATGCGGGGGCGGCTCACACCAACCTGGGCTGCTATATCATCAAGCGTGACCTCAGCATAGCCCTCCTTCGCGAACAGAGTCCTGGCGGCCGACAAAACCTGCGCCCTTCGTTCTTCCGAGGATAGCTTCTTTTGTTTCATGGGACCTCATCAAAGATTTGGTAAAAAGCGTCACACAACGCGTTACTTACTCGTCAGTCATCCAAAAAGCAAGTAATAAAAATAAGAGGTTAAAACAAAATCTCTCCGAAACGGACGTGTGCCACTTCAGGAGCGCTGTTTAAACCGTCCTGCGACCTTGCGAATTCACAGGACTTTGGCAAAACCGAAATATTGTAATTAGCCAAGTCTTTTATAAATACAACATACCGATTTCGAACGATAATCCCTGGCTGACAACTTCTCTGGAGTATGCGACGGTCTGCTGATTCTCGATTTTGTCGTAGAGCGTTGAGCCATAAAATCGGTGATCCTTGAACTACAGATCGACTGACTCGAAAAATACAGTTTCGGTTCATCGATAGAAGTTAAGTATTTATTAGAAAATTAAGTATTATTTCAAAACTTGCGTCTAGTCAACATCAATTTACCGCTTGTTTGACCCAGTTTCACAATTTTACCATTTCTTTAATCTACCGCATCAAGGCTTTTAAAAACAATCCTTGGGGCCTACAGGCCGGTGTGGTTCGTCTGCCAGATGAATATTTCTCCGATCATGGCAGGGTCTTTTTTGATTCAGATCAGTTAAATCCCTGTTCCATTGACATGACTGGTCCATCTACACAAGATCGCCTACCCGATGGAGTCCCACAGCTTCCGCAAATTCCGATGCCACATTTCATGACATCTTCCCGAGCAACGTAAATGTTTTTGGAAGGTGTTACCAGCCTAAACAATTTGGCGACCTCTTCCATCATTCTGAGTGGACCGCAAAGAAAAACCAGCGCGTTGGCAAGGTCTTTTTTCTTCCTCTCAATTACATCCGACAGTAGCCTGGCCACCTCCCCTGGGTTGCCGGGAGGGTCTATAGCGACACGTGGGTTGATAGCGTCAATGTCTATAGTCTGGAGAGAGCGCAAATCCACATGGGAAGAAAAACCGAGAAATACCTCCGGCCTGAGTGCAGAACATTTTCCAGCTGCCATAATTATCGGGCCAGCGCCTGTCCCTCCGCCGACCATCACCAAAGGAGTCTGAGTGACTGTGGCAGGAAAACCCTTGCCGTAGGGGCCTCTAAACTGTAGCCCATCATTTTTTACAAGCTTTTCCATAGATCTTGTGAAAGGACCAACCGATCGGATCAGAAAACTCAGTGGATTCCAACTCAGCGGAGAGAATGGCTTTTCACCTACTCCGGGGATCCTTAAAAAGAAGAATTGTCCGGGATCGCACTCAATTCGCCGGTCCAGGCTTATTTCGAATATGTTGTCCGCAATTTTTCTGTTGGCCGATACCGAGGCCCTGAAATAATTCGTCCGGCAAACCTGGTTTGACACATTCACTCCCGGATCCCTCACCGTAACCGGATAAAGTCCACATAAAAGATCATTGAAGAAGTCCGGCATCTTCTCTGTATCCACAAGAGCCAATGATGACCCAACGCCGAATAGCGCAGCGCCTGCCCTTTTGTACGCGCGGACATCTTCCGCAGAGGAAATGCCTCCACAGGCTATAATGGGAATATCAACCAAATTAGCGGCCTGTTTCACCAGTTTTAAACCGAGCGGTTTTATGGCCGCTCCGGAGAGACCACCATTGATGTTGGACAATATAGGTAATCCATCCTGATCAACTACGGTTCCAGGGCCAACCGTGTTTATCAGACACAGAGCGTCAGCTCCCTCTTTTTGACAAATCGACACTATTTCGTCGAAATTCGACAGATTTGGTGACAGTTTCGGGATCAGCGGCCTATTAATATTTTCTCTCAGGATGTTCAAGATTCTTCTTACCAACACCGGATCGGAACCTACTGACTGTCCGGCTCCTTTGACATGCGGACAGGAAAGGTTTAGTTCAAAAGCGTCAGCCACCGGTTCGAGAATTTTGGAGCACTGAAGAAATTCTTCAGGAGAAGAGCCCATGATAGAGACGATTAATGGTTTGTTCCCGCTCAACGGTTTTAACGGCCTCATTGCTTCGAGGAAAGACTTGGCTCCTGGATTGGCCAAACCCACTGCATTGGCAAAGCACCCCGGATGATACTCGTAAATGACCGGCTCTCTGTAGCCGGTGCGAGGCTCCAGACTGATGGTTTTTGTAGTTAAAAATCCCAGGGAGGGAATTTCTGCCGCCAGACGGGCAATGACAGAGGGAACCGTGGTCACTATTCCTGACGGAATGGTGAAAGGCCCTTTTACCAATAGTTGTCCGACATTTACACTAAAATTTTCCGGCATTGTAGAAAAATCTCCGTCAAACGATTCTTATCGGGATTCATGGGGTACGGACCTATCCAGAAAAAAGAGCGGATTTCTAGGCTTTGATTTGCTCCGGACCTCAAAATACAGTGATGGAACATTGGCCCTGCCTGATGTTCCCACTGTGCCTATGACTTCTCTTCGACCGATCTTCTTTCCGGTCTTCGTGCGCATTTCGCCAAGATGAGCATACACTGTGACCAGTTTGTCCGGATGATCAGTGTGCTCAACCAGTATCACATTTCCGAACCCCGGTATGGACCCCACATAACCGACTCGTCCCGACTCGGCTGAAACAATCGGAGTTCCTTCAGGGGCTTTGATGGTGATACCATTGTGTTGAGCGCCCTCACGCACTCCAAATTCGGATATCAATTGACCTTTTACCGGCCAGGACAGTTTTGCGTTGTCGAGAACAACCACATCCGTAGTCTGATCCGTATTTTCCACCTTCTCAGACTTGGATTCAACCCCGTCCCCGGGTATGAAAAGCCTCAGTCCTTCCCTTATTAAATAAGGGGGTTTCAGATTATTGAATTCAGCCAGAACCTGAACCGTAGAACCGTATTTTTTGGCTATCCTGGAAAGATTATCGTCCTTGCCTACGAGATGATAAGTCCCCGAAGCAGGAATCGAAGAATTCATCTGCGGGGTTTCTGAGGCCACATTGGTGACCATTGGGGACCTTTTGGGACAGCCAGAAAGCAGAATGGAAGAAACCAGAATGACTAAGACAAAACTATGTGTAATGACATTTATACAATAAGACCGCACTCAGGCACATTCCATAATTTTTTTGAACTGGGTTTTTTATGTCATGAATTAGTAAGACGGACAAGGCTTGGGATTAGTGTGTAGTTCAATCCGGCCAACCATGTTGACCAATCAAATCCACGAATCTGCAAGCCGTGAAGTTCTCGGTCTTCAACTTCTCATTGATTTTGGTCAATCTCTTGAGAGTTTGAGAAAATCTGTCTCCGACTGGAATGACCAGTCTTCCGTTTTCTGTCAGTTGTTCAACAAGCGTCACGGGAACTACGGGGCAGCCTGCTGTCACCAGGATACAATCGAATGGAGCTTCCTGGTTCCATCCAAGAGTTCCGTCACCCACCCTGAAAGCGACGTTCTTCATTTCCAGACTCGATATATTCTTCTGCGCCTGAATCGACAGGGCTTCTACCCTCTCGACTGTAAAAACTTTTTGGCATAGTCTCATCAGGATGGATGTCTGATATCCGCAGCCAGTGCCAATTTCAAGAACCCTCTCCTTGCCTTCAAGTTCCAGTAACTCGGTCATGATTGCAACCATATAGGGCTGACTAATGGTTTGGCCAAATCCTATGGAAAGCGGGTTGTCATCATAAGCGTAATTTTCTAGGCTCTTGGAAACAAAAATGTGACGCGGGATTTCAGACATTGCGGCCAAGACCCGGCTATCTCGTATTCCCCGGCCAGCCAATTGAATGTTCACCATTCTTTTTCTGGCGTCTTCCAACAGCTTTTCTCTGTCAGGCAAATTCATCCGCATTAAACCCTTCGTCTACTTTCCACCGGGGTTGTATGCGCTAGCAGGAGGTAGAGGAGTCTGCGTTTGGCCAGAGCTTCCCGACTGAGCCGCCGGAGCGCCGCTGGTGGCTGGTTTCTGTGGGAAAAACCTGGTGTCCATGTATTCCGAAACTCTATCCATAAGATTAGACGGCAATCCTGCAATCCAGTCTATCGTGTCCGAAACCATGCCGCCGGGGGTTGATCCGTCATAAAATGGGTTGTTATGCTGTGGATACTGATACTGCGGCAAACCCTGGTTTCCAGAAGCCTGGGGATTTGCGACCACATTACCCGGCGTCCTTGACTGGTCAACATTTCCCGCGGGAACGGAATATGCGTTACCTGATTGTCCAGAAAAAGGCGCCTGCTGAGTGACGCTTTGGGCCTGAACCATAATCGGCAGGCTTATCATGCACAGCAACAAACCAGAAAGCCTGAGTGAGTTCTTCATATCCGGATTCCTCGCTCTTGATGGTAAAATATCGATCGCTTTGACGTTTAATTCGATATTCAGATATTTTCAAGGAATTTCTGGCGTGTCAGGGCTCATTTTTATGATTACCCGTGCAACTATGGAGTGATACCGGGAGATAGATTAATAACGATCAGCCTGGGCAAGCCTTTCTCGAGACGAGACTAAACGACCTTTAGGGGTGTTGTAAAAACTTTCGGCGACCCGCACGTTTTTCAACTGTGTAGACGCAAAACATGTCATCGGGTCGTAAAATCTTGGGCCTATTTTCACTTCAAAGTGGAGGTGTGGACTGGTGGATCGACCCGTAGACCCCACCAGCGCAATTTTGTCTCCCCGTGAAACCTTCTGCCCGGGCCGCACCAGAATTCTACTCACGTGCCCGTAATGAGTTGAAACTCCGTTTCCATGGTCTAACACCACCAAGAGACCCAGGCCTCGCCGGTCCCGCAAGAATCCGGACGCCGAGACGATTCCATCAGCGCTTGCATAAATAGGGGCGCCCTTATGGTCGGTAATATCGATTCCGTTGTGAAATGCGCCCCTACGGTAACCGAAAGCGGACGATAGAGTTCCTGTGGGCAAGGGAAACCTTAGCTCAGATTTTACAAGCCTCCTCAGATCTTTAACCTTGGGGCCATTAATTTTCTGAGACTTTATTGCCTGGTCTGGAGCCTCGCATGCTTGCGTTATATGATCTGCCAGAGCACAGCTTCTTTTTATTGGCTCAGGCGCCGGAGTGTTGAGAGACGCCTTTTTCACTGCTCCAGCGGAACAAAACTCGCCAGCTCTCAATGAGCTGCCAATGCTCGACAGACCAGTGGTAGAAGAGCATGAACTCATCATAAAAGCGCCAAATATAGCCATCAGACATAAAAGTTTCGACATGTAAATCCAGGCTCCGGAGCATTAAACAGGTCTAATTCGTCTAGCTGATAAAAGGTCAGGTGTCAATCAGAATCTGATTCTTAGAAACGCTGCTTGCCGGCCACAAAAAATTTGTGGCGTCGATCCAAAGACCAACGCCACAAATCCTTCTCTTATCCTAAACTATGAGCCAATAACAAGCCCCGAACCATTACAGATTCAAAGGGCCAAAATTTAACGTGGAGCGCAGGTTTGAGGAGCGCAAACAGGGGGAGGCGGACACGCTGGAGGAGGCACACATTTATATGAGGCCAGCCCCGGTTCCGGAGCGCACTTACAAACCATAACCGGACCGACCGGACACCCTACAGCCTTCCTCGGATAACACCGCGGCGGAGGGCATGGCATACACGGCGACAGAGGAGGAGGCGCAGCACAAGTTGGAGGCGGCGGGGGACCATAAGTCATCGGCGCAAGCTCACATGGGTCCGGCGGAGGCATATAACCCGTGACCAACACCGGAAAAACCGTTATACATGCCACGACCAACATGACAAGCTTGTAAGGCTTGAGCGACAAAACCGATCCTCCTTGTACGCCTGACTGAAAAGCGTCACTCATCTGCAAATTCAATTTTTAAGGAAACTATGGAGTCAGCATACTACAACACATGGGAACGGTCAAGGCTTTTTCCATAAAAAGACATCTTTTTCTAGAAAAAGAAAGAAATAATCAGCATAAGCACTTGTTTATTGAAACTTTATTCAGCACATTTTCATTTTAAACAATTCTACAAAACGATTTATTTGGGCTGCGAGCAGCGACAGGTTTTCAGCGCCTAAGAGGTCTACGCCATAGGAGAAACCGAGTGATTCAAGCATAACTTCGTATAAATCAACCGAGGCCCCTTTATTATGACCACTTCGAAAGTAGTAATTACTCATGCGCAATTTTGATTCTTGGGGCAGGGACCAGCAATCTTTCAGCAGTAAAACCTCCGTCATCATTTTTCTGAGCACGGGGCGCCGCAGTATGTCCAGAGTCAGGTCTACGGTTATCTGGGTTTCTATAAGTTTGAAGAGCGATAGCAGGAAAGCCGTGTCAGTGACTATCAGTCCGTATGTCCTCCAATCTGGAGCCAGCTCGGCAACAACTGACTTGATTCTTTCAGGTAGTTCCGTCCACGCTGGACAATAAAAAGATTTACATGCCATGGCTCCGTAGTGGCAAAGTCCTCGAAGGTCGATCCCCATATTCCCTGATGACGAGGGGTGAAGCATACAACCCACTATTCGCTCACCTGAATCCAGAAATCCCATGAATTCGCATACGTGTATTTCAGGATCACATGCTTCCAGGCAGGAGGAGCTTGCGATGAGATCCTTGAAATTCAGCAGCGCCTCCACTGATCGAGGTGTTCCTTCGAACAAGCCGGACCTGCGTCTGAGTTCCAGACTCATCAGACCGGCCGATGCGTCCTTGACATTGTAAAGCCCGCAACATGCGGCGCATGATTTGTGGGAGTTGGGACGGCAAATGTTCGAATCATTGGACCCGTCCCTTGCCCATTCTGATTTATAGGTCACATTTCTCATTTGGAGGAATAGTCGTAGAAACCTCTTCCACTTTTACGACCGTAATAGCCGGCATCGACATATTTTTTCAAAAGTGGGCACGGCCTGTATTTTGTGTCTCCAAAACCTTCATAGAGAACATTCAGAATTGCCAGGCAGGTATCTAACCCGATAAAGTCAGCCAGAGTCAACGGCCCCATAGGATGGTTCATTCCCAGTTTCATCACCTCGTCTATGGCTTCAACAGTTCCGACCCCTTCGAACAATGCATAAACAGCTTCATTTATCATTGGCATCAGCACACGATTAGAGATGAAGCCCGGAAAGTCCATAGCCTCTACAGGAATTTTTCCGAATTTTTTTGACAACTCTACTGTAAGGTCAGTTGTTTGTTTGCTGGTAGCCAGGCCGTTAATTACCTCAACAAGTTTCATCACTGGAACAGGGTTCATAAAGTGCATGCCTATGAATTTGTCGGGCCTTTTAGTCACCGAGGCAATTTTCGTAATCGAGATGGAAGATGTGTTACTCGCCAGAATGGAGTCTTTTGGGGTTATCTCGTCCAATGCTGTGAAAACTTTCCTTTTAAGGTCCAGGTTTTCAATAATGGCCTCAACAACAAAATCTGCGTTGGAGAAGTCTTCAAGGCTGACACTTGGCTTGATTCTGGACAAGATTTGTGTTTTTTCTTCTTCTGACAATTTTCCCTTGGATACCATGCGGCCAAGATTTTTCTCGATGGTCTGCATTCCGCGATCCACAAATTCCTGCTTGACGTCATTCATTATAACATTCAGACCGCTTGCTGCTGCGACATGAGCTATGCCATTCCCCATCTGGCCGGCGCCAACGACTCCAAATACCTTCACTTCCATGATTTACCTCCGAACATTTTCTGTATCCAAAAAACGGTCTGGAAAAGTCCAACCGCTTTACCCCCAGAGCATGCAGATAAACTTGACTACTTTATCACATCAATGTCACAAAATAATCCAATTCCTAATTCTTGATCCCCGATTTTCTTGATGAGCCGCAAGCAACGTCTCATTTAGCCTCTCTTAACCAGGCCTTTTAGTGACTGTATGGCAAAAACGCTCCAGATTTGCTAGTGCGTCCCATTCCTGAGCACAAACGGATTGACACAATTCACGTTGTCAATTACTTTGAGAAAGACGCGCCCGTAGCTCAGTGGATAGAGCGCAACACTCCGGATGTTGAGGTCGGAGGTTCGAGTCCTCTCGGGCGCGCCAAAAAAAGCCCACAATATTAGTTTCTTGAATGAGTGGATTTTTTTGCTCCTTATAGAAAAAAGCCCTGTTCAGAAAATCCATGAAAGACAGCCCCGCTTCATAGTCAGGTGACGGAGAAATGACTGTTCCGAAGAATATATCCGCCCTGATTTTGGCAGCCGGATATTCGTCCAGAATGGGTCATTTCAAGCCTCTTTCAATACTCGGGCCTACAACTGCAGTCCAACGATGCGTAAACCTGTTCAAATCGGCAGGCATGGACGACATTAGAGTGATCGTAGGATATAGACATGCCGAGATCACGGAATCGCTGCGGGGAACAGGAGTCAGGACCGTTTTGAACAAACAGTTTCATGACGGAATGCTCTCATCCGTGAAGTCCGGATTGTCGAGTTTTGATAAAATTCCGTTAGCTTTCTTTATATTACCTGTCGATATTCCACTGGTCAGAACAAGTTCGATCAATCAGATTTTGAGAAATCTCGACAGATGTTCGGCTGACGTCATTTATCCTTGTTTTCTTGGAAGGAGGGGACATCCACCTTTAATCAAAGGTGCGTTAATTCCTGAAATACTTGAATTCGAGGGCGATGGAGGTCTCCGGGGTTACCTCAACAAAAAAACAGCATTGAACGCGGAACTGCCTGATGAAAACATCCTACGGGATATGGACAATCCGGATCAGTATCGTAACATACTGGAACGACTTACCTATTATAACATACCTTCAAAAGAAGAGTGTGTGGCTTTCCTAAAGCATCAGCTCAAAGCTAATGAAAACATGATAAAAAAGGCCGAACTGACAGCTGAAATTGCCCACAGACTCTATGAAGTCGAAAGTGAACAAAATTCTCAATTACGACCAGAAGTCATAACTGCCCTGGCTTGGTTGTATGGAGCATTTGTCGACTGTCGGTGTCGTGATTTGCTACTGACTGGTTTGTCCATAAAGTTTGGGGATTCTGAACTGACCCAACTCCTGAAGGAAATCTCAAGCACACCTGACTCCGGTGGGTGGTTTGCTGAAGAGTCGAGGATAGTCGTTTCCGCTCACACTACGGTGACGGAGAATGACCCCGTTGGTCATTCCCAATGCCTTTAAACACTCATTCTGTTTCCAACCTCGCATCGACAAACTGAGTCTTCATGTCGTAATTACCGACTGCCAGCATTTTTTTAAGCATGTCAAGCATGGAATTCCGATCAGTCGTATTACAGCCTTTCAGTATTTCTGCGACGCTTCCTTCATGAAGCGGACTTATTTCATGTACTACCTGGCGACCTTTCGGTGTGATTCTGAGAATAGTCTTCCTATCGTCTTTTTCATCAGAAAGCCTCTCCGCAAATCCACTTTTCGCCAATCGCTTGGCTATTCCCGACATATTGGGGGTAGACACAAGGAGTAGTTTGGATATCTCCGTTATCGACAGACTTCCACAAGTAGCCGAGTCAAGAACTCTAAGGGTGTTGTATTGTGAAAATGATAACCCGAAGTAGCTAAAAATGCAGGATGACCTTCTCTTGAAGAGTTCCGCTGCCCGCACCAGAGCAATCATTACTTTTTCGTCAGAACTCAAACTGCCTCCTCTGATCATTTCCTCACCTTTCATAACGATTTGAGCCTTTAAAGAATTTTAATAACGAATCCATTTTGAAACACAATAAAATACTTGCCTCACAGAATCCATCTCGAGCGTCGTATTTTTTATTTAACATATTATATATTAATGTGTAATATATTATCTGACCTTAATCTCAAGGTGGATACAACTACTCAATAAAGTTAGTTTTTTTGGACTACACGAATCTTGACATAACTTTTCAGCGTGTGGACAAACCTTTTGACTTCGTCATCAAAGTCCACTTATGACATGTGACTCATGAGACTTGAATATTCCGGTAAAATTCAAGTTGTCTAATCAAATCAACTAATGTACTGTTTTAGTGTAATCATCGTTTCGAGTCGTCGATTCAAACCAATTATTTTTTGAACCGAACTCAAGGATTCAATCAATTTATCATGCATGGCCAGCTCAATTTCCTTGAGCACAACTGAGTTTTCTCCCCCCGTTTTTTGTCATCCGAGTGTCAACACGAGAATACGTTTCTAGCAAACTAGAGCCTAGCCCGAAAGAAAAAAGATTTAATGAGATCCACAATGATTTATGAAGACAAGACACGAGACGAACTTATCCGTGAAATAGGAACCTTAAGAGCCAGAATTCATGAGCTTGAAAAGTCTCAGAAAATCCTGAGAGAAACCGAGCGAAGTTTCAGGGTCATCTTTGACGCAATACCGGATAGTATTTTCTTCATGAAAGCTGATGGCAAGGTTCTTGAGGGTAATAAAAATTTTGTGGACCGGCTCGGGGCGGACATGTCTGCCGTAACAGGCAGAAACATTTACGAACTTATACCTGAAGATGTCGGTGACAGTCGCAAGATATGGGTAGATAGGGCTCTGATGGACAAGCGCCCGGTCGATTGGATCGATGACCGTAATGGTATGCTGATGCATCACCATGTCGTGCCCATTTTTGACGAAGCCGGAGAAGCAGACAGACTCGCAATATATGCCGGTGACATCACACAAAGAAAAGCTGTTGAGAAGGATCTTGAAAAATCCTGGCGAGTCTATGACCTTTTGTTTAAGAACATGCTGGACGGTGTGGCCCATTGCAAAATGATCTACGAAAATGGAAGGCCGTGTGACTTCATATACTTAGATGTTAATGATTCTTTTGAGAGACACTCAGGCCTGAAAAATGTAATCGGCAGGAAAGTGTCAGAACTTGTGCCGGAAATAACAGAACTTGACCAGAATTTACTTGATATTTATGGAGAGGCCGTCTCAACAGGAAAACCTCAAAGATTTGAGATTTACATAAATTCAATGAAAGAATGGTTCGACATTTCTGTGTACGGACTGGACCATGAAACATTTGTTGCTGTTTTTAATAACATAACCTCGAGAAAATTTGCTGAAAAGCAGTTGCAGAATAGCGAGCAAAAATTCAGACGTTTCATAGAAACGGCTAACGAAGGTGTCTGGTCTATGGACAAGGATTACAAGACAACCCTCGTGAACCAGAAGATGCTCGACATGTTGGGTTTTACCGTAGGAGAAATGATTGGTTCTCCAGTCACTTCGTTCATGTATGACGAGGACCTGACTGGTCACAGGGAGCGAATGGAATTGAGAAGGCACGGCAAGGATGCCTTCTATCAACACAGGTTCAGACACAAGGATGGGCATGAGGTTTGGACCCTGGTTTCCGCAACGGCCCTGAAAAGTGAAGATGGTGAGTTTGCCGGATCGTTCGCCATGTTCACAGATATCACCGATATGAAAAGGACTCTGCAGGCGTTGAGCGAGAGCGAGCAGCAATATAAGGCGGTGGTGGACAACATCGAAATCGGCATAACGGTCCTGAATCCACAGATGGAGATAGTGAGCGTGAACCGGTTTTTCAGAAACTACTTTCCGGAAGTTGGGCCTGGAAGTTCTCAAACTTGTTATGAACAGTTCAACAATCCGCCACGATCGGCGCCCTGCGACTACTGTCCCTGCATTCTGACTATAAAGGATGGAAAAGTCCATGAAGCCATCACATCGACTCCGAACGGGTCTGAGACGAGACATTTTCATCTTATTTCATCTCCCATCCTGGATGCTCAGGGATCAGTGTCCTATGTAGTGGAGTTGACCAGGGACATAACAGACACTCTAAGGGAATCAGAAAGGCTTCGGCGGGAAAGAAGCAAACTGAAAAGTATTCTCGACAGCATGAATGATGGGGTTTACATAGTGAACGCCGAACACGAAGTGAATTATGTTAATCCCGTCCTTAGATCCAGCTACGGCGATCCCTCAGGAAAAAGATGTTACGATTATTTTTACAACCGCTCCACCACATGTCCATGGTGCAAAACTGCTGAAATCTTGACCGGAAAATCAGTTCATTGGGAACGGACCTTCAGCAGAACGGGAAAAACATTTGAAATCTTCAGCGCCCCTTTGAAAAACGAAGATGGAGCCGTTTACCATCTCGAGATACTTCACGATGTAAGCCATTACAAAGAGACTGAAGAAGAACTGCGTCGGAGTGAAGAGAGGTTAAAACTTAAGCTGGATTCGATTCTGGATGTAAAGTCTGAACTTGCCCAAGGAGAATTGGTCAACATTCTTGATCTGCCGGACATACAAGCAATCATGGATGATTTTTATACCCTCACAGGCGCAGTTTTTGGGCTTCTCGACTTACATGGGAATGTCTTATGCGCCAATGGATGGCAAGAAATCTGCACGAATTTTCACCGAAAACATCCGGAGACTCTCAAGAATTGCCTGAAAAGTGATCTGGAGGGGAAAGAAGATCTCAAGCCTGGAGACGTAGTTTCCTACAAATGCAGGAACAACCTGAATGACGTAGTTTCTCCAATATTCATAGCCGACAAATTGGTCGGTCATATTTATACAGGGCAGTTCATATACGATGACCAGGAAATTGATGTTGAAGAGTTCAGGCAGCAAGCCCGGAGATTCGGTTTCGAAGAATTGGAATATCTGAAGGCATTGAGCCTGGTCCCACGCTTCACTCGCGAGCGTGTAGCCACGGTAATGTCTTTTCTGGTCAAATTCACCAGCTTGATATCGAAGCTGGGATACGGCAATTTGCAGTTGGCCAGCTCCATTCTGAAACAAAAACGAGTGGAGACTAATTTAAGGGAGACTCAGGAGGACTTGCGGATAATAGTAGAACAGGCTCCTATCATATTGATCTCATCAGCGGGCACGGAAGAGAGG
>CAYNZA010000065.1:0-16640 GCA_964401595.1 uncultured Desulfomonile sp. | reverse complement strand
CCATCCAGAGCGGAAAGCCGTGTTCTTTGCGCTATCCCCGCTCACAAGGAATGGGTGTGCCATTGAAGGATACCCCCAGCGCAATCCCGATAGGCAAGGCTGAACTTGTCAGGGAAGGCGCCGATGTGTGCATCATAGCCATCGGGTCCATGGTGGAGCCGGCTATTGTGGCGTCTCATTTGCTTGTCTCTCATGGGGTTTCCTCCGCCGTCATAAACGCAAGATTTGCCAAACCACTGGATCAGGAGCTAATTCTCGATGTCGCCTCTTCATGCGGTAGGGTCATCACCGTCGAAGAAGGAGTTCTCAACGGAGGTTTTGGTAGCGCAGTACTGGAACTATTTTCTGATGAAGGTCTGAAGAACATCAGAACATTGCGATTGGGGATACCGGATTCGTTCATAGAACATGGCACGCGGTCCGAGTTGTTGAACGATCTGGGGCTCAATGCTGACGGCATAGCCAAGGTAGCGCGTAAATTTTGTGAGGAGACTGAAGCTCCGACCCAAGCACGCGGGTATATCGATCTTGGTCGAGTCACGCACTGAAACTCAAAAAACGGTGTTCAGTTCATTCAGTTCCTGTTTACGGTCTCCAGCAGGGATGATGTCCTATGATTAAAGAAAAAACCGACCTGTCAAAGCCTGAGGATTCGGCACAGCCTGACTTGGATCAGGGCAGAATCGTCGAAGAGGCTTCGCCTCCCAGACTGGATCAAAAATTTGATCCGTCAAAACTCCTGTTGCTCTTAAACGCATCCAAGGCCCTGGCCTCCACCACTAATCTTGACCAATTGCTCGACGTCATCGTTAGTGAAGTTCAGACCGTCATAGAGTGTGACGGGGCTGGCGTAATGCTCTATGATGAGAAAGAGGATGACTTCTATTGGAGAACCGTTCAGGATAAGCAGAGTTTTCTGGCTTCTACCCGGGGAGTGAGGATTCCCAGAGACTCTGGGGTGTGCGGTTGGGTTTTCGACACAGGCAAGCCGGCCCTGATTCATGACGCCGTAAATGATCCCAGAATTTACAGGGAAGTTGAAAACAAGTCAGGGTTTCAGACCAGAAACATGGTGTGTACGCCTTTACAGACATCTGAAAAGAGTCTTGGCGCCTTATATGCCTTAAACAAGACCGTTGGCCGCTTTACTGAAGAAGACGTTGAGATTTTGTCCGCTTTGTCCAGCAATGTGGCCCTGGCCCTTGAAAACGCTTCATATCTCGAACTTCTGACCAATTCAAATCTCGAACTTCAACGTTTGAACCGAGCAAAAGACAAAATGCTTCATCATTTGTCTCACGAGTTAAAAACTCCGCTCGCCATAATAGACGCCTCATTGGGCATCCTGAGGAAAAAGCTTGAGAGACAGGGACTGGATGCTAATCTTATCCCTTCGGAACGAATAGTGCGGAATCTGGACCGCCTGAGAACAATCGAAAAACAGGTTGTGCATATTGTCGAAGGGAAGGACTATCCTGAAAGGGGCATTATTGTTACTTTTCTTGACCAGATTGAAGATTTTCTCGATATTCAGGAAATTGAACAGCCACAATACAAGGAGGCTATCAGGGAACTAAAAGATCGTATTCTCAGATTATTTCCTACAACGTTTCTGGATTCTGACCTCACGGACCTCAAAGATGTCCTCTATAAAGAGAAGTGTCACGTCGATAGAATGAAGCAGGACAGATGCCTTGAAATTGAATTCGACAATATCGACTCTGTGACAGTCAATCTACCGTCACAGATTGTGGGCTCAGTTATACGTGGCCTGTTAAGAAACGCAGTGGAGAATACCCCCGACTACGGACGCATAAAAGTCGGGGTGGATATCGGTTCAGACGGCGTGGACATAACAGTTAAAGATCATGGCGTTGGAATTCCCTTAGAAGATCAGCCATATATCTTTGAGGGATTTTATCCCGTTCAGGAAACGGACATGTACAGTTCCGGCCGGCCTTACGGTTTTAATGCGGGTGGATCAGGGACCGATTTGCTGAAGATCAAGATTTTCTCGGAACGTCTTGGTTTCGGCCTAAAATTCTCCAGTTCCCGGTGTTCGTGTATCCCCACTTCCAGAGACATCTGTCCTGGAAACATCAAGCAATGTTCGTGCTGTCATTCAGTGGAAGATTGTTTGATTAATGGGGGATCCGAATTTGTGACTCACTTTCCACTCAGATCAATCAGCCCATCTGACTCCCGTAATTAACTCAACTGCTTAAACGTTACATTCCCCACCCTCCAGTGGCTTCTATCACACTGCCGGTAATGAAACTTGATTCATCGGAAAGCAGGAATGCAATAACAGATGCTATTTCGTGGGGCTGGGCGATTCTTCCAAGAGGCGTTTCTTCTACAAAAATATCACGAATTCTTTCACTCATCATGGACAGTATTGTGGGGGTAGCGGTGAGTCCCGGCATTACGGCGTTGATGCGTATCCCCTTTCTTCCGAATTCTCGAGCCAGTGATTTGGTGAGGCCCACGATGGCCGCCTTGGCTGAAGAATAGGCTGATTCACCCTTGCAGCCGACTTTTCCGTATATGGAGGAAACATTCACTATGGAGCCATGACCTTTTTCAATCATGTTCTTTGAGCAAGCCATGATGAAATTGACTGTTCCAATGAAATGAACCTCCCAGACGGACCTGAAATCATCAGCCTGCAGTTTCAGAAAGCCACCAGGGCGATCAAAGCCTGCGTTGTTCACCAGGAAATCTATGTTGCCGTGCTCCTTTTCGAAGAGCCCGACTATCTCACTGACTCCATCAGAATCTGAAACATCGCCAATCAGTGGCGAAGCCTTTCCTCCGAATGCCACGATGGTTTCCACTACTCTGGATGCCGATTCCGGATTCCTGTCGAAGACGCCTACAACAACTCCTTCCCTGGCTAACCTTATAGCCACTGCTTCACCGATTCCTTGTCCGGAACCTGTTATGAGCGCCACCTTGCCATCAAAATCATACATCCTGTTTATACGTCCATTGTGCAATTCCATAGTTTAAAACCCCTGATATTTTTTCATGATCGGCCAAAAATAGTCCATTAAACAGACATTCAATCGATCTGGTCATCTCACTGCGCCTGTTCAGCTCAGACCTATTTTTGCAGATTATCCTGACAGAAGCGACTTCTTCACAATTCATCAACCTGAAGGGAGCAATTATCAGGAACAGACATCAAGAGAAGGCGCCTCTTGAACGGTGCGATCGCCCGGACCATGTATGGGCCAGAGTCCCTCAAATCTGCCCTGATGATATTCTCCGTTCCTGTTTGCATCAAGGATATTATTGCCATATCGACATCCACTTGCTAATTGTTTGTCTGTTCTTTAATTCAGGATGACCGATAAAGCTTAAATAACAGCACATTTTAAATTAGGTTCGGGGCTGGCAGGTAATTGGGAAGCATGGCTGATGGAACTGGAGACCCGAACAGACCAGAAATTCCTGTCCCTGGCTCCAGACAGCTTGTGGAATGGACCTATAAAGTCGCTGTTGAGAGATTGCCTCGCCAGACCATTTGTGGGTCTATGTCCCGATTCCTGCCTTCATGGGCGACTCTGATGGGACTCTTGTGGTCGGTATCCATTATCGACTGGTATTCGGCAGTCGGAATGTTCCTGCAGGAAGAGCACCTTGTCCCAGTTGTGTGGACATGAAACGGCGCTCATGTGTGTTAAGTCTCTTGGGACAATGGCCGTTAAGCATTTTTATCAGTATCTCAAATTCTTCGTATTGTCTTCAATGCATGCCTTACTTACCTTCCGAAATATCTGCGAGTCGGTTTTTGCAAGCCGAACAGTCCGAACAACTCATCCTCGCTGAGTTATACCGACCGGTTTGTGTCGCTCACATCATCACCCCCGCGGCAGGAGTACATGAAAGGATTTAAAAGGACATAAAATTGTGAGGCTTTGCCAGAATTCAGGGTGTTTGAAGAAGTTTCCGACAGGGGCAATCATTCGTAGCATCCACAGGACCCGGATGCTTGCAACGGTATCTTGGGGGCGCAAGTCTGGTTCCGGCCGCATTCAATCTCTTGAGCGAACATTCGCTGGAGACTGCTCGGGCTTTTGAACACGGGGTCCGGGAATGTGAAAATGACAATAACAAAGGTCAGAACAGCATCTGTCCGGGAATTGCTTTGGTACGCCCAAGAGGATTCGAACCTCTGACCTACGGATTAGAAGTCCGTTGCTCTATCCAGCTGAGCTATGGGCGCATACCGGGAACGAGGTCATGAAACTTCATTCTCATAAAGTATAAACCGTATATCTACACCTGTTGTCTATTCTTGTCAAGCACAGCTTTCGGTTTTTCGGGGTGTTTCGTGCATCATTCGAGGGGTGCCGGGGTTGGTAGGCAGGTCATTACCTTAATATTTTCCGCACATAATTATGCCGCTCGGGAATTTAGTCGCAATGATGGTTAGTTTCTAACAGGCATGGCCCTTTTTGTGGTAAGATAATGAATAGTTTGTAGCTTCTTCCCAGCTTGTATCATGTTCCATCAATTTTGTTTTGATCCGTGATGGCAAGTTTGTATAGGTTGCGGACCTGGACGTTTGGAGGCCGATTGCTTTCCAGAATTACAGAATCGATTCGTAATTACGTAGCGCCAGTCCTGTTTGTTATTACCTGCATCCAGTTGACTTTTTTATGGCCGTATGTGGTGGTGATCGATGGTGAACGGGCCAACGTTTTTTCCGGAATACTTTGCGCTGTAACCCTGATAGCGGTGTGGACATTGTGTCCGAGGAGCGGAATGAGGATCAGTCCGTTGGAGATTGCGGTCACCGTTCTGCTGGTGTTTTTTGCTGTTGGCAGCGCAGCGCTCAGCGCCACCCCTTCAAGCTCGGGCTGGAGGACCTTTGTCATAATGGCGTCAGGCTTGGGAGGCTACTGGAGCGCCAGGTTTTTGCTGCATTCTGTGGAGGCCCGGAGACTGTTTGTGTATTTTTGTTCGGGACTTCTCATATGTGTGGTGTCACTGATTCTCATAGCGTTAGTTGAAGGAGTGCCCGGTCATATCCTTCTCGATGTGAATCCCCATCCCGTATGTTCAAGAATCCTCATGCTGTCATTTGCTCCGATGGCTCTTATAGCAACGGCCAGACTAATACCGTTGACTGCAGGCGCGATAATGTTGATGTTCGCTTATGTCGGCCTGGTAGCAATGCTGGTCTGGGGGCAGGTCTCAACGGCGCCGATATTTCCCGTAATCCTGTTGTTCATATCCTGCGCATTTTTCTGGAGGACCAGAAAGGTGAGGGCCATCCTCCTGGTTCTATTGACGTTTGCTTTAATCATGACGGCCATATTTGCCGGTCGCATTCGAAAGGATTTACCACTTGACAGCCAATCCTTTACCTACCGTTATGAAAACCTGTTTTTCTCAACTCACATTGCCGCTGAACATCCTTTTTTTGGAATAGGGGCTCGTAGTCCCAGGGAGGAGTTTCTGGACAACTATGTTGTCAAGCATCCTCTGTACACGAAAGAAAAATTTGTTGAATGGACCGGCGTCGTTAGGACTTCAGACAATCTGCCACTGAGCATGCTGGCTGACTTCGGTTTTCCGTTCACCTTGATATACATCGCATCCGTCATGTGGCTAACGCTGTCACTTGTCCGGTCCGCGTGGAAGAAACCGGCAAATCTGTACCCCAATCCTCTGGCGCTGTTGTTGCCCATACTGGCAATAATGATGCAATCAATGGTACTGGATTCCATCTATCACCCACATGTGAGCTGGTTCTTTCACATACTCATCGGCCTGAGTTTCATCAATTATGAGCAAGGCTCTGCGACGTGATTCATGAATTGGGACTGGACCGGACAGGTGTCGATCAGATTAGAGGGTTTTACTGGTAGACGGACGGTTAAAGCGGCTTTAGCACATGAACATTTCCATCCGGTCCGAGCGTTCTTTTGAAAGGAAACACCTTTACCGTTGTATAACCAGCCAAATCCCCCAGCGTGACAACGTAATTCTCGTTGTGGACCCACCACCAGCTATAACCTTCCTTGACCGGGCGATTGATGTTGTAACAATGGTAGCCGTTGAACTCAAAACCGCCATCAAATTCACACGGTTTTACTTTCAGATCAGTCACGATGAAATGGTTGGCCTGCTCCACTGTTCGTCTGATCTCCATGAAATCCCGGGTTGCTGCGACAGAGAAAACGGCCATCAGGAGCAAAGGCGCGCAGGCAGCCAGTGCGAGCCTTGTCGATATGTTCCGGATTGATGAATATCCGGCTGAAGAACAAAGCCAGATCACCATGAGTGCGCACAATGGTATTATGTAGCGATCGTGCAAATCGGTCAGAGAAATTATTGCGGCATACATGCCTGCGGTCATTAGGGTCAGCACTGAAATAAAACCGTCCGGGTTCTGTTTTTCAGAATTCCAAGTCCTGAAGATATTTATCACGAACCTGAAGATTATGGATGTGAGTGCGCCTACACAGATAACTGTCCACCAGGCAAGAATGTAAAAGAGAGCAGGCGTCAAAGCCGAGGTTCTCGGAATGCCAAGAATGTAAACGTCCTTGAGTAAAACCGGTCCAATTCCGATGTTGTAAATCACGTTTCGCGAGAACAGGATGGGCGGAGTCAGGACTCCGTTTACTATGGCAATCTCAAGAATGGCGAATACCAGGGTAGTCGCCACAAAGAAAACTCTGAATGGTTTGCTGCTGCGAAATTCATCAAACCGGATGACCAACAGCGGAGAAACGAGAAAAGCGGTGTATCCCAGCACGCTCTGGGCGAACTGTCCTGCGACAAACAGAGGGTAGTCCGGAAAACCTTTCATAACAGGGTAGTTCAACAGATCATACAACTTCTGATGTTTGGTAATCGGTGAGCTTCCAAGCCAGGACATAAGGACTTCAAATCCCAGCCAGGGAATGATGACAAGCGCCAAGGCCAGAACAACGGCCCTGGTCCTGGACAATTCACGTCCGTTGAAACCCAGTAAAGATGTCAGAATGAAGGCTGTCGGCAGGGCTATGGCAAGCTGCCTCGTAAGCATTCCAGCCAGGCAAAAGAGCATGCCGACCACCAGCAGGCCGGCATTGGAGCGCTTCACGCCGAGGTTGAGAAAATGGACAGCGAATATAATTACGCTGGTAAATGTTATGTCACTCATGAAAGAGAAGGATTGGGAAAAATACAAGGGGTTGAACATCAGGCTTAGCGCAGCGATGAAGGCGAGCCTCTCCGGAAGCCTGAGAGAACGGACTATGAGAAAGATTCCCACTGATCCAAGTATCCCCAGCAACAGTATCGAGAAACGCAATGCTGTGATTGAATAGCCGAACAATTTCGTAAACAGGAAACCCCATGCCAGGTGTGTGATCAGGGAAGGCCCCCCGGACGCATGCTCAGGACCCCATCCTGTGGGACCCAATTGACCATCCTGACTGAGGGTTTCCAGGTTCTTTATGAAGGCATGGTCATCATTGACCATGAATTCTCCCAACGGGTTCACAACCGTTATGGACAACGCCCAAATGAGGATCAGGGTAAATATGTATTTGACTGAGGATTGCATAGTGTCTCGTGTCAATTGCCCGATACCCGAATTCCCTAACATTTAAAGGAGTTTTTATCAAGACGGATCGTTTTTCTGCCCTAACTTGCCGGAACTTCAAGATCAAGGTGTGGCTTGTTGTTTGTGAAACCCGGCGGACCGTGGAAAGATGTCCCTCGATTGACAGGGTTTGACCCTGTTGATATAAGAGAATTACTTAACATGAAAGTATGTTGCCTTCCTTTTCGACAATCTGGTTTTATGGTTGGGAAATTGGATGAGCCGATAATCGGAGGATAACTTGATGGGTAATTCCGTTTTACTTGGGGTAACCGGTGGGATAGCCGCTTATAAGATCCCGATGCTGGTGAGACTGCTAACGACGGCCGAAATGAATGTGAATGTCGTTATGACACGGAACGCCGCCAATTTCGTCACACCACTGACTCTGGCGACCCTGAGCGGAAACAAGGTTCACACCGGAATGTGGGATAGCCCGTGTGAGCCGTCGGTTGAGCACATAGAACTGGCCGATGAAGCCGACATAGCTGTGATAGCGCCGGCAACGGCAAACTTTCTGGGGAAAATGGCCAATGGCATAGCCGATGATTTGCTCACCACGGTAATTCTGGCCCTGAAATGTCCGGTAATCGTTTGTCCATCCATGAACGTGAACATGTTTGAGAACCGTGTTGTGACGGAGAACCTGCACAAGCTGGAATCACTGGGATACCATTTAATGACTCCGGATTCAGGATTTCTGGCCTGCGGGTGGAGTGGCCCGGGGAGGATGCCCGAGCCGGAGATTATTTTCTCGCGGATGGAGCATACTCTGGCCCCCAAGGATTTGAGCGGCTTGAGCCTGCTGGTGACAGCGGGCCCTACTCAGGAGCCTCTGGACCCGGTGCGTTACATGACCAACAAGTCATCGGGCAAGATGGGGGTGGCGCTGGCGCGTCGGGCCCATTTACGCGGAGCCAGGGTCAGCCTGGTCGCAGGACCCATGAATACGCCGGTTCCCCTCGGCGTGGACCATTTTCCGGTCAAAACGGCGGCAGAGATGATGGAAAAGGTTATGGAGCTGGCGCCGTCATGCGACATCATAATCAAGGCGGCCGCAGTGGCGGATTTCTGCTCCGAAAACGTGCCCCATTCCAAGATCAAGAAAGACGGTTTCGATGGTATAATAAGACTTAAACGCAATCCCGACATACTTAAGGAGCTAGGGAAGCAAAAAAGGAAGGGGCAGGTTCTGGTAGGATTTGCCGCCGAAACTTCGGACCCGGTTGAGAATGCAATGTCCAAACTGGCCTCCAAGAACCTCGACCTGATAGTCCTGAACGACGTAACTCAGCCGGGCGCCGGTTTTGACTGCGACACGAACATAGTTAAACTTATATTCAGGACGGGGCGTCAAATCGGACTGGACCTCATGACAAAAGAGCAGGTGGCTGATAGAATACTTGATGAAAGTTTGGCCCTGGCCGATGAATCAAGCGCCTGACGGTCACAATGCTCGTCAAACTGAGCTTGTAGACGGGATACGATGTCCAGTGAATTTGAAGACACATTGAGCGCATTGAAGGGCTATCTCCAGTTACAGATAGACTCGGGTTTAAGGTATGCGTTCGTTCCGGAGGAGAAACTGGAAACAGAAATGGACGGCCTAGGAGAGATTCGCAATGAAATGGGCGACTGTCGGCGATGCAAGTTGCACGAAACCAGGACCAACATCGTTTTCGGTGAAGGCAATCCCGATGCCCGCCTGATGTTCATCGGTGAAGGCCCCGGCAGGGATGAAGACGCCGCCGGTCGACCTTTTGTAGGAAGAGCGGGGCAGTTGCTGACAAAGATGATTGCAGCCATGGGACTGGATCGCTCTGAAGTCTATATCGCAAACATTGTCAAATGCCGTCCTCCCAAGAATCGCGATCCTGAGGAGGATGAGGTTCGCAATTGCATAGGATTTCTTGATGCTCAGATTTCAGTTATTGAACCTGAAGCGATAGTGACCCTTGGCAGGGTAGCGTTGAAATCTATGTTCGGTCTTCAGGGGCCCATGAGCGCTTACAGGGGCAAGTTTATAGACAAGGACGGTGTGCCGGTCATGCCGACCTTCCATCCATCATTCCTGCTACGACAGGGGCCCAACGACAGAAAATACAAGGGACTGGCATGGGATGATCTGAAGCAGGTCATGTCCCTGCTGAATCTGCCAATACATAAGGCAGGGGAATAAAACATGAAAAGACTCAGATTACTATTCTATCTCTGTTTACTGATTGTCGGGACAATTTGGGGCGTTTCTTCGGGTGTTTCCCAGTTATCGGCCCAGGGCGCCCCGGCCTTACCGTTGGTATATCAACTTGAGATTGATGGAACCATCAATCCTGCTTTGCTTGACTACATCATCAAGGGCATCGAGCTTGCCGACAGCAAGCACGCCTCGGCAGTGATCATAAGGATGGACACTCCCGGTGGAATGGTGACCACCACCAAAACCATAATTAAGGAAATGATCAATGCCCGTGTACCGGTGGTTGTTTACGTGGCGCCGAGCGGCTCATCGGCGTCATCGGCGGGGGCCCTGATTACGGTATGCGCGGATGTGGCGGCCATGGCCCCCGGGACTAACATCGGGGCTGCGCATCCTGTCGGTGGCGGTGGGCAGGAAATAGATCCATCCATGTCGGAAAAGATCATCAACGACCTGACGGCGTATATCAGGGGAATAGTTGTCCGCAAGGGCCGTAACGCCGACTGGGTTGAAAAGGCTATAAGGGAGAGTGTTTCCATCACTTCGAAGGAAGCCCTTGAAATAAAAGTGATCGACATTGTCGCCGATTCCATACCGGATCTTCTCAAACAGTTGGACGGGCGAAAAGTTACGAAAGAGAACAGGGAATTTACTCTGAAAACTGAGGGCGCTCGTGTGGAACGGGTCACCCCGGGGATGAGATTCCGGATCCTGGACGCCATCGCCAACCCCAACGTGGCCTACATTCTGATGATGATAGGCGGCATCGGCATAATGATGGAGCTTTACAACCCGGGAATGATTTTTCCGGGAGTAGCCGGAGGAATCTGCCTATTGCTTTCATTCTTTGCGCTTCAGGTTCTGCCGGTAAATTATGTCGGAATTCTACTCATCCTGCTGTCGGTGGTTCTTTTCATTCTGGAATTGAAGATTCAATCATTTGGTATGCTCACAGTCGGAGCTGTGATAAGCCTCACCCTGGGTTCCGTCATGCTGTTTGAGTCGGGAGAGATGGCGATGAGGGTCTCTTGGGCGGTAATAATACCTACGGTGGCCGCAGTGTCGTCATTTTTCATTTTTGCGCTTGGTCTGGTGGTCAAGGCTTTAATGAAGAAACCCCGGACTGGAGAACACGGATTGGTGGGTGAGCACGGCGTGGCGCTCACAGACCTGGACAAAACGGGTAAGATAGCGCTTCATGGAGAGTATTGGGACGCTCATTCCGATTCCTTCATTCCTAGAGGATCCAGGGTGAGGGTGCTCAGTGTGGATGAGCTACATGTTTTCGTGACCAACGATCCACTGTAAAGACCCCTGTGGAATGAAAGCAGTTTATTTTTCGGATTCGCTTGCTCATAAATGGCCGTTAATCAAGGAGGTATAATGATGTATGCTTTGGGAATAATAATAATCCTGGTGGTAGTTTTCCTTTTTATGGCTATCAAGGTGCTCAACGAATATGAGCGCGGGGTAATATTCAGGCTAGGGCGGGTAATAGATCACAAGGGGCCGGGTCTTATAATACTGGTGCCGGTCATTGATAGAATGGTCAGGGTGAGCCTGCGGACAGTGGCCATGGATGTCCCTTCCCAAGACGTGATCACGAGGGACAACGTTTCGGTTAAGGTAAGCGCCGTCATATACTTCAGGGTCATGGACCCCACAAAGGCGGTCATAGAAGTTGAAAACTACCTATATGCCACATCGCAACTTGCCCAGACAACTCTTAGAAGTGTTTGCGGCCAGTCTGAGCTTGATGATCTGCTTGCGGAGAGAGAAAAGGTAAATCTTGAAATCCAGGAGATACTCGATAGGCATACCGGTCCATGGGGGGTCAAGGTCTCGATGGTCGAGGTCAAGCACATTGACTTGCCGAGTGAGATGCAGAGAGCCATAGCCAGACAGGCCGAAGCTGAGAGGGAAAGACGGGCAAAAGTCATTAACGCCGAAGGTGAATTTCAGGCCGCTGCAAAACTTTCCGAGGCAGCCGCTATCATTGCCAAGGAGCCGACGGCCCTTCAACTGCGCTTTCTTCAGACACTGGTCGAGGTGGCCGCAGAAAAGAATTCCACCACGATATTCCCTGTGCCTATTGATTTGCTGGAACCCTTTGTAAAGAGGATGAAGGAATCTGAAAAGAGTTGAAACCTGTTTAGTGATTCGACAGAGAGGATAAAAAATGCCCGGCCTTTTAATTAGATGGTTGACCATTACGGTGGCTGTTCTGATATTGCCCAAACTTTTTTCTGGCGTAAGAGTCGATGACGTCGGATCAGCTCTTCTGGCTGCTGCAATACTGGGCATTCTAAACGCTCTAGTACGACCATTGCTCATATTGCTTACACTTCCCCTGACTCTGGTAACTCTGGGATTTTTTGTGCTGGTAATCAATGCCCTTCTGTTCATGTTCGTAGGTTCCATAGTGCCTGGTTTTCATGTTGATTCCTTCTGGTGGGCGTTTATCGCTTCAATAGTTGTCAGCCTGATTTCATGGATAGTTAGCAACATGGTAACCGGCGGCCCGGGTGAGCGGACTGTTATAGTGAGTCGCTGGGGAAACAACACGTACGAACTGAGGCGCGGCCGGGGCAACAAATGGGAATAGCAGTGTCGGGTGAGGTTGGATTCCCATGGTAAAATCGGGATTGGATGTTCTGCGGGAGTCCCCTCAACTATTGAGTGGCGGGGCGAACCTGGGCCTGCTCTACAATCAGGCGTCAATCAGTTCAGACTTGACCCCGGCTGTCGATGTTATTAGCTCTCTATTTCCAGGACGGCTTAAAGCTCTTTTCGGTCCACAGCACGGGGTCGGTCTAACAGAGCAGGACAACATGATTGAGTCGGCTCATGAGGTCCATCCGAAACATGGGATTCCAGTCTACAGCCTGTACGAGGCATCGAGAAGGCCATCCCCGGAAATGTTGAAAGAGGTAGATACAGTCCTGGTCGATATTCAGGACATTGGCGCCAGGGTCTACACTTTCGCTACTACCGTCCTGTATTTGATGGAGGTATGTTCCGGTCAGGGAAAATCAGTCGTGATTCTGGATCGTCCGAACCCAATAAACGGACGAGATGTTGAGGGTAATGTCATAAAACCCGGTTATGAGTCTTTTGTGGGGCCTCATCCGATACCCATGAGGCATGGCATGACCCTCGGTGAACTCATGCTCTACTATAACGGAGAATATGACCTCGGCTGCAATCTGGAAGTTATTCGCGCTGCAGGATGGTCAAGACACACTTATTTTGATGAGACAGGATTACCTTGGGCGATGCCCTCACCGAACATGCCCACACTTGACACGGCCATTGTTTATCCGGGGCAGGTGTTGCTGGAGGGGACAAAATTGTCTGAGGGCAGGGGAACCACACGCCCGTTTGAGATTTTTGGGGCCCCTTATTTCGATGCTGAATCCATCGTGAACAGCCTCGATCGGAATTGTCTCACAGGGATGGCCCTCCGGGAAATAACATTTACCCCGACTTTCAATAAATTTGCCCAAAAGACGTGTAGTGGTTTTCAAGTCCATGTGACTGACCGTAATAAGTTCAAGCCTTATCGGGCTTCCCTGGCCATGATCGCGGCCATCGCCAGGACTCATGGACCGGAATTCGAACTGTTCGAAGGCCCGTATGAGTACGTGTTTGACAGGCGACCCATCGATGTAATCATCGGAGACAGGCGAATTACGGACGCAGTTCTGTCCGGAGTTTCCATAAGGGAACTGGAAAGCGATTGGGCAAAGGAACTGTGCCAATTTGAAAAAGAGAGGCAGGCATATCTGCTCTATGGTTAAATCCGGATTCGGCCTGATCTGAGATGCATCAAAACTGCAAACATATTGGGGCGGGTCTTTTCTCTGCTATGCAGTCTCAACCGCCGAAGCGTCCTGGTACGCCGGTATGATGACAGTGAAAACACTCCCGGCTCCTGGTGAGCTTGTGACGCTGACCGTTCCATTGTGGGCGGTGACGATGTGTTTGACTATTGACAATCCCAGTCCGGTTCCTCCTTCTTTACGACTCCGAGACTTGTCTACCCGGTAAAATCTCTCAAATATTCTGCCCAGATGCTCCTTTGCTATGCCCGCTCCATGATCCGCGACTGTTATGACCACCTGGTTGCCTCTCTGGATGGCTTTTACCAGAACAGCGCCATTGGCAGGGCTGTATTTTATGGCATTATCGACCAGGTTGCCCAGTGCCTGTTCCAATAGTGTGGCATTTCCGAGAGCTGTTAAAGATTCATCCGCCTCGTACTTCGTGGTCATACCCGAGATGGCGGCTTTCTGATTGAAAGCCCTGTCAACCGATCCGAAAATGTCAGCCAGCTTAACCGGTTCCAGGGATATGATCCCTTTTTCGTCATCCTGCTCTACCCGAGAGAGACTCAGGAGGTCCTCAATTATGGCTATAAGCCTGTCTGTATGCTTGATGGCAATATCCAGGAAACGGACTGCGTTTTCCTGATCCGAGATTGCCCCCTCTTTAAGGGTTTCCAGGAAACCTTTTATGGAGGTTATGGGAGTTTTTAGTTCATGAGAGACGTTTGCCACAAAATCTCTTCTGATTACTTCCAGTTTCTTCATGCGAGTGACATCATTCAGGACGATCAATACGCCTATTTTGTCTCCTTTAGAGTCAAGTAGCGGAGATCCATGGGCCTGGAGAAATTTCTCCTTGTCCCCTATAAAAACTATTTGACCTTCGGTAACCTTGTTCTGAAGCAGTGTATGTCTCACGAATCTTTGTAACTGTGAGTTTCTTATAACTTCCTGCAGGGTAGATCCCTTGATTTTTGACGCGTCTTTATCGAAGAGTTTTTCCGCAGCCTGGTTGATGCGAATAATCCTCTCATCTTTGTCAAAGGCCAGCACCGCCTCGCTCATCCCATACAGTACAGCTTCAAGTTCATTACGTTGTTCAGTGAGTTTGTTGATCCTTGCTTCAAGCAGGCCCGCCATCTGGTTCATAACCCCAGCCAGCGCTGCGCATTCATGAGTTTCAGAGGTGGAGAGGCGGTGTTGCAGGTCACCGGAAGCAAATTTTTTGGCCCCGGTCAAGAGTTCAGCAACTGGAGCGCTTATCCTGCGGCCTACCATGAAAGCGGCGGCTGAGGCGAGAATCACTACTACTATTCCTGCGGCCATGATTTGCCAGTAGGCGGATGACGCCCATCGGGTAATTGATGAGGCGGTCATGGAGACTCGAGCTGCGCCCAGAACCTTTCCATTTGAAACAATCGGCGCCGCCACAAAGATCATCTTCGCGTTTCTCGAGTAACTCTCCCTGGTCATTACGGAGAGTTCTCCCGAGAGGGCCTTGTCGACCTCCTGGCGTTTGGCGTTGAGTTCCATTCTGGAAGGCTCATCCCAGGAATCGGCAATCACACGTCCCTTGTCATTGAATATGGTCAGCCGGTTCGCAGTGGAGACCCCAACGGGTTTCAACAGAGGCTGAAGAATTTCTGTTTGACCGGATTCAATTATGGGAGCGCAAAGGTTTGCCAGGACAGAAGCCTGAGTCTGGATGCTTCTGACTGCGTTCTGTTTCCATGCGTCGGTTAGCGAAGAAGCCGTAAACCATGTCATGAAGGCCACGGAAAGCGCAATTATGAGCGTGAAGGATGGGAAAAGAAAGCGAGTCAGTTTTTGCTTGATCCGGGCCATGGGTTACTCCTTGAATCGGTAGCCGACTCCTCTAACCGTCTCGATGAGGTCGCCTGAATCGCCCAATTTCTTGCGCAGGCCTACAACCTGAACGTCTACAGATCTCTCTGTCACAGGGTAATCGTCGCCCTTGACAGCGCTGATAATTTGTTCTCTACTAAAAACCCACCCCGGACGTCGCGCCAGAAAGTGCAATATACCAAATTCCGTGGCGGTGAGCATCAATTGTTCGCCCTTTACCAAAACTTCATGTCTTGCGGGATTGACAACGATGTCATGAGTTTTGAGCACACTGCTTTCATCCAGTTCATCCTGTTTGTTCCTGCGCAGGATGGCTCTTATTCTTGCCAGTAAAACCCGTGGGCTGAAAGGCTTGGTGAGGTAGTCATCGGCTCCTAACTCCAGACCTGTAACAATGTCGGCGTCTTCCCCCTTGGCCGTGATCATGATTATAGGGATGTTCACAGTGGCAGGATTACTTCTCAAGCTGCGGCAAACATCAAGACCGTCCATCCCCGGGAGCATCAGATCCAGCAGGATCATGTGCGGAGTTTCTTCTTTTAGTTTCTGCATCGCCAGTTCACCTGACGTTACGCAAGTCACCTGGTAACCATTTTTGAACAGATTGTAGCGAACCAGTTCGAGAATGTCTTCCTCGTCATCGACGACCAATATTTTTTCTTTGGACATTTTACCTTCTCATCACGATTCAGGAACAACCCGTGAAATCAGTTATCTGCAATAATATCCGGGAGTCTTTCAACAAATGATTTGATCTCATCTCTGACCCGCCTGTAAGGCTCAATCCTTACATAGTCCGGTTCCTCAACGTCTGTCATGGATCTCGGGTCATCAAAACCGTGATGTATCATTTTTGCGTTCCCCGGGAAAAGAGGGCAACTTTCCCTGGCATGATCACACAAAGTGATCACGTAGTCGAAATCCATTGACTCCAGGTCATCCAGCAATTTTGACCTCTGGAGACCTATGTCGGCGCTCGCTTCGGACATCGCCTGTATGGCCAGCGGATCCATGCCATGTTTCTCGATCCCCGCCGATGACGCCTCAATTGTGTCGGGATGTAAATGCCTGACCCATCCTTCAGCCATCTGGCTTCTGCATGAATTTCCCGTGCATAGGAACAGGATGCGAATTTTTTTGT
>CAYNZA010000064.1:0-16757 GCA_964401595.1 uncultured Desulfomonile sp. | reverse complement strand
TCATTGGTGTAGAAGTAGACTCCTGGACCGTCAAGAAAATGAAAACCCGCTGGGGGTCATGTTTTGTGATTTCTCGAAGGATATGCTTCAACCTGGAATTGGCCAAGATGCCTCCACATTGCCTGGAATACATAGTCGTCCATGAACTTACGCATATTCGGGAGCGCTTCCACAACGCCCGATTTAAAACTCTCATGGATGGCTTCATGCCTGGATGGAGGCAATACCAGCGGGAACTTAATGAAATGGCGTTCAGCGGCGCTTGCGCCTGAGGTTGAAGAACTCAATTGTCTTAGGCAGTAACCACTTCCTGGATTATCTTTAGTTCAGGCAGAGATAACTCGGTGTAACCAATGCTGTTGGCTGGAACCTGGATAAGGTATTCAAACAGCGCTATTCCCCAGCTCAACAGGGCGGCAATATACCATTTGCTGTCGTTCAGGTTCCTAAGATGGGCATACCAGGCGAAAGTCATGAATATGTTTGATAGCATTAGTAGAAACACAGTGCTGAAAATAACCCGCATAACAGGAAAAAGCCTCTTTCAACTTGTTTTTGGGCAAAAAGCCGACGTTGCTGTCTACAATAGCTACTCTCACAAGTCAATATCCGGTCGCCGAATTGAGGGTTTGAATCAACAAGGACGAAGGAAGGTTACATTCACCTGAAACCGTTGGGTGACGATGGTCAGGAAGTGATTTGATCACTATTCAATGGCTTAGGGTCGAGGAACCTGTTTTTTGAAGTCACTTTTGGGAAATAACAACGTCGAAAGCCACTCTTCGATTAAGTTCCAGGCCCGGGTCGGTATTTTCGAATGACACAGGCTTGGTAGCGCCAAGGGCTTCCAGCGAGAACAAATCTATCGGCACACCTCGGGAAACGAGAAATTCCATGATCCGTTCGGCCCGTTGTTGACTAAGGTTTTTATTCCTTTCTGCGGTCCCGGATTGGTCAGTGTGTCCGTGGATGGATATCTTTACCTGAACCTTGAGTATTTTTGAAAGATCTACGAGCCGGCGCATCTGACCGGCCAATACTTCCATTTTCTCAAACTGACCTTTTGTGGGAACATTAGTGTCAGATTTGAACAGTATGCTCTGAGCCTGTATTTCCCGTTTAAGCTCTTCCATTTCAACATAGTCAAGATTTGTGAAATCCTTATACTTCAGACACGGCGATACCGGTACAGTTTTTGTCCAACCCCTGAGTTCCGAGAGCCAATCAGTAGACGCAGCCCCTGAGACCTGAATACAATTGTCAGAAACGGCGAGGTTCACAGTTTCAGGTGGGTTGAGCAGTTTCTTGACCCGCTTCAACAATATATGAATGTCACCTGACTGATATGGCTCCCAGCTTAGAGTCACATGCGACTCATCGAGCCCGCTTGAGCGCAACAATTCTTTCGGATTCGCCGCGAATGGATCAAGCAGTCCGGAAACCGAAAACTTGCCGTTCTCCTGACTGTGAGAGGTGATGACGACGCCTTTCTCTTCTCTGAGTTTTCTCAGAAATTCCTTGAATGAGTCGTGTAGGGACTTGTCCTGGATGATCAGAGAACTGGTGTCGAAGGTGTCAACCCCGGGAACATTTTTTACAGAGTTCCGGGCTTGCAACAGCCATTGCAGGTTTGCTTTTCCATGAGCGGACAGGACACCCCGGTTCAGAGTAAGGGTCACGGTTTCTCCCGGAGTCAGCATTTTATAAGCCCTCTTTAGAACAATCCCGTCGGTGAGAGCCTGATACGGTGTCCAATGAAATGCGACCCGTTGCGGATTTATACCGACTTCTGTCACTATTTGGTCAGGATCGAATGACAGTCCGTCTCTCAGTCCCCGTATGACATAATTGCCATCTTCCTTCTGAGCCTGGGTGATGACAATCCCTTCCAGAACGTTCAAACGGACCAGAAGATCCTGCCATCTAAAATGCTCTTTGAGATTGACCCATGTCCAACCTGCCACGATGCATGTCAGAGTGGCGACAGTGGCCAGGAGAATTGGAGAGGTCTTTTTCTTGTCTTCCACGTAACGTGAAACCAGGCAGGTTTCCAGAATTGGGGAGGTAGATTCGAACTGGGCTGTGTCCCCATCAAAGTTCTGTAACTCTGCGCCGAACTCGACATGAATTCTCTCCAACGCCTCTTTCATCGCAGAGCGTAGGGTCGCTGGAGCATTCCCCCTTATCACCACGGCCAGAATTGCCTCCGGACCATGCTCAATCCATACGTTGAGTTCACCGACGAGGATGCTCTCAAGACCTTCCCCCTCTTCAACACTGAAAGAATCAGCCACAAAATCCCGTATGGCTGTCAGCATCCCGGAAACCATGTCGGCATCCTGAAATTCGAGATCATCCTTAACTAAATGTTTGAGAAGCAGGCCTGTTTTTTTGTGTATAAGAAATACCTGTTCCACTCGGTAAATTATGCTGTGAAGAATTACAATTTCCGAAAATGACTTTTTTGCCCTGTAAGCCTCAAAACGCCACTTTAACCCTTTAAGAGAGAAACTCTTGTCCATGGCCTCGTTCAGAGACTGGACCATCCCGCGCAACGCTTCGGAAATGGCCTTCCTTATAGCCGGGCCTATCACCGGAAACAAAGCGTCTGCAAATGACTTGAGATTATTTCGGATTGAAAGTCGCAGGGCCTGCTCGATGGTCGGACTCAAAGATGATACCAAAGCATCATCCTGAGCGGAGCGAACCCGGACAGCGTCAGGCAGAATAATTGCAATTTCTGCCGATCGAAGTTGAGGATCATCCAGCCTGACTTGAATTTTATCGACCTGATCTTCAACCGGGCTGATCAATAAATGACGTAACTCGACGAGGGTCTCATCCTCAACTGAGTGTTGTTCAGTCCCAGGACATTCATCAGAAACGTTTTTGCCGGAATCTTCAATCATTCATCAGATCGTTTGCTGACAGGTTGAAATTGACCTCGACCTTATTGCTTAAACGCATGGCCATTTCCATCATGAGTTCTGAAAGATCGGCTCGCTCGACCTTATCGGTTCGCAACTCCTGCGCTTCTTTATCCAATAACTCAGATATGGCCTCGTGTTTCTGGCGGATTTCGTCTGATAGCGTTTTGGATTGAGTAAGAATCTGTTCGTGCAGTTCTCGGGACCTCTTGTTGAGTTTGTCCTCAGTTTGAATCAGCTTCTTCTCAAAACTCGACGAGGAATCCTTCAGGTTTTCAGTCAACTTGTTGATAGATGAAGCCCGGTCATCCTGTTCTTTTTCGAGTCGTTCATTGAGCAACTCGAATTCTTTTTTCATATACTTCTCTAATGAGTCGAAACTCTTTAATAATTCATCCTTGATGCTGTTTACCTCTTTTTGCATGCGATCTTCAAGACGATTGAACCTTTTCTCGTATTCGCGCATTTGTGTTCCAAATAAAATGTCTCTGATCTTTTCCACATTTCCGGCTCCAGCCAGCACCGAAGCCTGAGCGGCTGACGATCCTGCGATATCACCCAGCCCCGGTTTGTTCTTGTGGACTGTTTGGTCTACAGTCACTTTTTTGGTCTCTTCCATTTTTAAGTCTCCATTGTTATTTGGTAGTTGTGCCACAACTTGAATCACCGACCTGTTTCGTGAATTCAATCTGCAATAGCTCACAAATTCGATAATATTCCGGGGCAAATCTTACAATGGCCGAGAATCCGGCTTTCTACTCACCGGTGATTTCCAGACCAAGAAGACTTATGTCATCCTGGGGTTTGCTGGACCCCGCAAAAACCGTAAGAGAATCCTGAACTGATTCCAGAAGTTGACCTATGGGCTCTTTGTGATGCATCACAAGTGTTTCCATGAGACGCTCCATTCCATAGCAACCAAGGGTCTCATTTTCAAATTCGGTCAAACCATCGCTAAACAGAACCAGTTTGTCCCCTGTTTTCAGGAAGATTTGCCCTTGCTCGAATGGAACTATTCCACCCAATCCTATTATTGTGCCGCCCTCATCCAATGATTCTATGCTGCCGTCCCGATGGATCACCAGAGGCATTGGGTGGCCGGCGTTGCTGTAGGTTAGCAAGTTGTTACGACGATCAAGGATTCCGTAGAAGATCGTAAAATATTTGTCAAACCGCTCCAGCGGAAATTCCAGATCAAGGTTGTCCAGAACCTGACGTGGAGGTGTTATTGATCTGCCGTCAGGCGCGTCAACCCGGCATTGGACGACAAAACCCGAATGTGGCTGCAACATCTGACAGACCGACACAGCCATCATTGCGGCCGGAGCGCCATGTCCACTGACGTCGAACAGGAAAATTGCGATGTGGTCATCGTCAAGCTCAAGCACATTGAACATGTCACCGGCAATCGAAGAACAAGGCCTGAATTTAAAAGCAGTGCTTACATTTCTGACGTTGGGCATATCGGTAGGAAGAAAACGCCTCTGGATCTCGGCGGCCGCCGCAAGGTCCTCTTTCAGTTTTCTCTGTTTGACCAGCAGCAGGTCATGGGCAATCCGCAGAGCCCTCTGGGTTTTGGATAAGACCTCATAATCCAGGCCTTTTTCTCGAAGATGCTGCAGAATCTCCCTTTTTTCAGCATGGTCACGGCCCAGCAACTGCAGCAGCAGTAATGGCTTACCGGCCACTGAAAGCGCTATAAGTTCCAGGCTGAATTCCTGACCAGTGCCATCAGTTTCCGTCCACGGACCTGATTTCAGGGACGATACTGGAGTTTCAGACCAGAACTGCTCTGCAACAGGTCCAAAGTGCTCTGCAAAGGGGGAAAGCCTTTCAAGGCTCAGCCCACCATGTGACAACGATTCCGAACCAAAAATATTCGTGAACCAATTCGGTATCTTGCCAACAGCCCTGTAACGGAGATCTCCCGCTGGCTCCATCAACATAAATCCGAGGGAGTCTACAAGTTCGAACAACCATGGGTCTGCAGGATCTGTATGGCAGAATAAATTATCCACCATTTATCAATGCCTTTTCTCAATTTAGAAGTTGCTATGAAATTCTGTCAACGCTGCAAGGATTCGCCGTGCCGTAGCGGCACATTTATGTTGAACTCGATCGACTGAGTATCAATGGCTCAACAAAAATGGAAACCTGATCATCAAACAATGCGGCAAGTGACTGTTTGAGGTTATGGAACCCGAATTACATGATTCCCCTTGGGAGAAGCAATCTCTTTCAGGACTCTCCGGGGAATATTCCGGCTATCTAACGAGTCTTGGATCCGGATTTGCCCGTCAATGGGTCCACAGGACCTTTTTTTGACGACCCTGGTGAATTTGTTTTGGCCTTCTGAGTTTTTGACTGGGCTTTGGAACCCGTTGCAGAATTATTTAATCCAGCCCCTGATCTGGAACCCGAACTCTTGCCTGTCACTCCCACAGTGTTTTTGCTTTTGGTTGCGGAACCGCCAAGCACATCGGACGAGCTTTTGGCGTAAGCGTTAAAAGCGCAGAAAATCACTAATCCGGCTATGATGCAAAGTACCTTGTTCATAAAAGAACTCCTGGCAAACGTTCATAACTTCATAGGAATGGTATATCAAAACTCTAATTCAAATAAAATCAAAATAATTGAAATCTTGAGTCTATGTGAGGGAGGAGTCCGGCGCAGAACCTCAAATCCGCATTCGGCAAACGACGGGGCAAAACCGGACAGCATCCAACAAGAGAGCCTTGTGCACTTGATAACAAACTATTTTTAGCTCATACGCGTATACTTTTGGCTCTAGTCACGATTCGATCGATTTTTCTATCCTGTTTACACCCAAGCATATGTCACTATTATCAATTAGTTATAAATAAATACTACAATCAGCATAATAATAAAAATATAAACTGCATTAAAAAAGCTTGACAACATACTTATAAAATGATTGATTCCATTTCCAGCGACAAACCAAACCTAATCCTTCCTTTGGCCCGTTTCCGAACGGGCTACTTTTTTGTGGGGCACACTAAAATTCAATTCCTCGTTGAGCTTTTACACCTAACACATAAGGATGTTTTATTTCCTTCATTTCGGTAACTAGATCGGCGGCGTCCATAAGCGACTGTGGAGCGCCTCTGCCGGTAACTACCACGTGAATGCCCGGGGGACGATTTTTGAGGAAATTGACCACCTCATTCTCATCAACCATTCCGTAAGTCATCAAATAGGTCAGTTCATCCAGGACAATCATTCTGTAATTTTCTGACAATATTTTTTCCTTGGCAAAATCCCATGCCTCTCTTGCAATTCTAATGTCTTCATCAATATTTTCGGATTTCCAGGTGAAGCCGCGTCCCTTCACATGCAATTCAAGCTGGCCTTCGAATTTCCTGGCGGATTCCAGCTCACCATATTTCCACGACCCTTTAATGAACTGAATGACGCAAATATGAAATCCGTGCCCCAACGCTCTAAAAACCTGGCCCAAGGCAGCTGTCGTCTTTCCTTTTCCATCTCCGGTATTTACGATCAAAAGACCTTGCGTCATATTAATCACCTTTTTCATAAACTTACCGTTTGACGTGGCACGAGAAATAATCAGTAAGGATCTATGATGTTTCCAGGGTTCAATATCCAGTTAGGATCCAGGGCCGATTTGACTTTTCTGATCTCTTCCAATCCTGATTCACCTATCATGGCCTTAAGTAATTTTTTCTTGAGTTTACCAATCCCATGTTCACCTGAAACACTTCCTCCGATGGAGCAGACATACTTTGCCATTTGAAGATGGAGTTCATTGAACTGTTCTGTTTGGGCCGAGTCTCCTGCCAGAATATTGGCATGCAGATGAGCGTTACCTATGTGTCCAAATATGCATGACAATTCCCTGGGCAGTTTTTCATCGTAGAGGGACAACAGCAGGTCAAGTTTTTCCATGGGAACTGCTAAATCTGTTCCGATTTTCCGGAGTCCGGGTTTGATCCGCTCATTTAACCGTTCAGGAACCTGAATTCGCTCGCGCCTCAAGGCCCTAAGATGCTTCTCATCTGTAGCAGCCTCTATGTCAACCGCTCCGAAATTATTTCCTGATTTTAAATAGTCAAGCATGTCGGACCATTTCTGGAGCTTGTCAAACATGTCATCCGAATCACGGTAATCCTGTTCGATGTACAAAGCTCCGTAAAATTTTGTCAGCTTTTCTGAATGAACTCCATCCAGCAGACCCGATGTCGAAGAGCCAAACCATTCCATGCATGACGGACATATTATAGAGAACTTTTCTAACCCATTGCTGTAAGGTTCTTTCGAGACGGCGGCTTTTTGCCCGCTCCCCCTAAATCCATCAACGGTTTCAGAATGGAATAGCCTTCTAATTTTATCAAGTGTTTGCACCAGCCTGACTGTGGCGTATCTTGAGGACACGAAGATCATCAGGGCAAAATAGGGGGGTCTTTTCTTTATTACTCTGGTCCTGGCGCTGACTACGACTCCCAGTATACCCTCTCCGCCTATGAAAAGATCTATAAGGTCCATTGGCTCATTTGAAAACAGTCCCGCTGCGTTTTTTACTTCATCCCATGGACATTGTGGGATTCTGGGCGCCGGAATGAACAGTTCTTCCGACAGATTTCCGTTCAACTCTCTGGGGCTGACTCTGAATCCGCCACGATCACTAAAGTGTCCCCCCCGTTCTATGTCCAGAAATGTTCCATTGGGTAGCACAACTGTCAGTCCGTTGATGTAGTCCCTTGTCGGACCATACAAATAGCTTAGAGATCCGGATGCGTTACAGGCTATTGTTCCCCCCAGGGTGCAGGAGTCCTCCGAGGTTGGGTCAGGGGGATAAAAGTGTCCCTTTTGTTCAACAACCTTTTTATATTCCTTCAGAATGACCCCGACCCCGACACTGTTCACATTCTTTTCGTCAAGAGCGTCGAGTCCCCTTACACTGAGTATAAACCCACTCTGAGGAGCGGAAGCGCCGGTTATGGAGGTTTTTCCCGAAACAACTGTGAGGGGAACATTGTGTCTATTTGCCAGCATCAGGGAGTTGGCCACATCTTTGTCGGTCTGCGCCCGGATCAGCCCACAGGCTGAGCCGGTGAACCTGGACTCGTCCCTCAGATAATCCTCAAAATCACTCATCAGGATGTCCAGGCCAAGGTTCAACGCGTGAAATTTAAACTCTTCGTGTTCACTCATGACAAAAACAGCCCTCTTTGATGTGGATCATCAATTACTCTCCATCGACGCCAAAGATGTATCCGACACCCTGAACAGTCCGAATATATTTTGGATTGGATGCTTTGTCTTCCAGCTTCGACCTGAGATGCTGAACGTGAACATCTATGGCACGGCTGTCGGCATAAAGGTCTGACGAAGACCATACTCTCTCACGTATGGTGCTTCTGTCAAAAACCGTACCGGGATTGGACGCTAAAAGAACCAGAATGCCAAACTCTGTTTTGGTTAGATTAACTAACATTCCGGTCTTCCAGACCTTGTTTCCGGTAACATCAATTTTCAGGTTTCCTGCCTGGATCAGGTGATTGCATGAGTTTGACCGGCTTGTCCGTCTGAGACATGCCTTGACGCGCGCTGCGAGTTCCAGATAATCGAAAGGTTTGACGACATAATCATCAGCCCCGCATTCAAATCCAAGAACCTTGTCTGTAATCCTGTCTCTGGCTGTCAGCATTATTATTGGAACCTCGGATTTTTCTCTTATCTTTCTGCAAACCTGGATGCCATCGACGTCCGGAAGAGACAAATCGAGCATGACCAGGTCAAACCTGTCTCCGTTGAGTATAGCCAACGCCCTTTTGCCGTTTGACGAAACTTCCACCAGGTAACCATCCAATTCCATATTGTCCTTAATTATCAGAGCTATGTCGGCGTCATCATCAACAATCAGTATTTTCTTCGGGTTCATGAAATGGCCTCATGGGAATCTCAAATAAAAATCTCGCTCCGGCGCCTGAAACATTCTCCATCAAGATTCGACCGCCGTGCGCCTCCACCAGTCCTTTACATATTGCCAGCCCTATTCCGGAAGAACCTTTCTGCAGGGAAGCGCTAACACCTTCCTTGACCTGATAAAATTTCCTGAATATATCTTTTTGAAACTTCTCCGGAATTCCCGGGCCCTGATCTTGTACAGACACTCTATAGATGCCATCGTTCAATTTCCCCCCAGTGACATTTATAACGCCTCCATGGGGAGAGAATCTGATCGCGTTGGACAGAAGATTTGTCATCACCTGAAACATTCGGGTAGAATCAAAACTGAACCTCGTATCGTCCATGTCACAAATGACAGACAATGATTTGGCTGATGATTCAGACTCAAATGACTTTATCGCAGCCTCTACAATCTCCCTGAACGAGGATTCCTTAACATCCAGTTCTATTTGTCCATCTTCAATTTTTGAAAAATCCAGAAAATCCACCACAAGCTTGGTGAGATGATCAGTGTTTCTTTTTATAATCTCGAGATATTGCGGAGACTGGTTTGGAGACTTCCTGGAAATAATGTCTGCGGCCCCTTTGATGGCTGTCAACGGTGTTCGCAGTTCATGAGAAATGTCCGAGAAAAATTCGGTTTTTGCCCTGTTGAGCGCTTCAAGTTCCCTGTTGGCTTTTTCAAGCCGGTCCTTTGTGAGAGACAGGTCACGGGTGGCGTCTTTCATCCGGTTTTCAAGTTCATCGTGCTCGATTCGCAATCTTCTATCCAACATGTAGCAGAAATCCGAAATTTCCTTTAGTTCATCGCCTTCCTGTTTTGCCGAATGCTCACCATGCGTCAGCCCCAGACTGCTTATGGACTCCCTTATTTCTTTTATCCTGTTGAAAACCAAAGATGAGGTTATGAGATATAATAGCCCCACCAGGGACAAAGCCAATCCAACCCCTCCTCCAAATACCAGCACAGAATTCTTCCTGATGGCGGCCTGAGCCTCGTCAATCGGAATGAAAACACTGAGGCACCCCCCAATGTTTCCAACACGGGCGCTCTGTTCCAAATGACATTGAATGCAGTCTCCTGTAACGTAAACAGGGGCCAGATATCTCAACGTAGTTCTACCGTTGACCAGGTCCGTCTGGAAAAAACCTTCCGAGCCGTTTTCCCTGAACACTTTCAGAGCTTTTTTTTCTAATTCGTCTGGCGCATTCCTGGGATTCAGAAAAAAATCGTTTGTCAGCTTGAACCAGTATAACTCACTGTTTCTGGCTTTGTCCGAGAGAAGCGTAGTCAGGATGGATGGAGTAATTCGTGTGAAAAGTTTGCCGTCATCAGCGGTTACATCCGGATTCTCCAGGTAGGGATTGGAATCAACGCCGGCTGATTTCTCCATGAGAATTCCGTTGGTTTCCGAACACCACTGACGGGTAAGTATGATCTGTTTGTTTAGAATTATTGCCTGCTTACGGACCTGCTCCATGATGTGCTCGTTCTGTAGGTTCCAGAACCATGAAAGCAGGACCGCAAATATCGTTGTTATGGCAGTAGCGCTGACCACCAGGAATTTTAGAGATATTCCGGCGCCTGAAAATGGCTTTCTGCTAAACATCAAGTTTTCCCTGCAAGAGTCTCAAGCCCCCTTGGACTTACAAAAATGTAACAGCTAAAGTAAGTGTCGTCAATCCATCACACCCATCACATCATTTTGTGCCGGGCTGTTCCATCCCGGGGAAAATACAATCACATCCGCCCTGAGACCACCAGATTACGATGTTCAAACGCGCAAAGCCCTGTCATTGAGAGCCGGTCGCAAGTTAAACGGGAATCCGGAAACGTGCGCTGGCTATTTCCAGCTACAGATATATGAACAATCCGGAGTGTTTGACCGCCCCAAAACCGTCATTTAAAGAATCCACATCGCTTTTCAGTTCCTGAAAAAACATCAGAGTGAGACCAAACATAAAAAAATTACAATTTCTTTACACACTTTTACAACACATTTACACGTATATGAAGCATACTCAAAATAAGAGATTCAGTTTCTAGGTTCGCTTTATCCGAAATCGATTTTTACTTCTGTTAGACGCGTAGGATTACTTTTTTGGAGATTTAGTCTCGGGGGAACCCAAGCCATAAACTGCTAAAACTTGAGCCATAGGGAGTTTGAGTCATGCGAAGAATTCTTTTGATGGTCGCATTGGCGGTAATGATGAGTTCTTGGTGGGCAGACGCCGCCGTAAAGGTTGATCCCAAGCTTTACGGTTCGCCGGAAGGACAGGTGTGCATTAAGTGTCATGAGCTTAAGACACCGGGTCTTCACAAGCTCTGGCGTATGGGCCGCATGGGACAGGCGGGTGTTAACTGCTACGATTGTCACAGGGCAGAGAAGAAGGCCGACAAGGTGGCCGGAGATCCGGACGGATTTGACCACAGAGGTTTCTGGATAGCCACAATTGTTTCTCCCAAGGACTGTTCAAAATGCCACAAGGAGCAATTTGAGCAGCAGCAGGCTTCACATCACGCCAAAGCTGCGGACATCCTGAACACCCAGGACAACTACCTTGGATCGGTAGTTGGAGGGCCGGCCGCAGTATCAACGGGTTGTAGACAGTGCCACGGTTCGAATGTGAAGGTTCTTGCCAATGGCAGGCTGGATCCCACAACATGGCCCAATACCGGCATTGGCCGTATCAACCCCGACGGAAGTAAAGGAAGCTGCGCCGCATGTCACACTCGGCACAGATTCTCCGTTGAACAGGCGCGAAGACCCGACGCGTGCGGAAAATGCCATCTTGGGCCTGACCATCCTCAAATGGAAGTATATCAGGAATCCAAACATGGTATTCTCTACCAGGCTTTCCGCGATAAAATGAATATGGATCGGAGTGAATGGGTAGTCGGCGTTGACTATCAGGACACTGCAACCTGCGCAACCTGTCACATGAGCGCCACTCCGAATCAGCCTGCGACTCACGAAGTCGGCGCCAGAATATCCTGGACGCTCAGGCCAGCGGTTTCGAAAAAGCTCACGCAGTGGAAAGAGCGCAGAGACCGCATGCAGGACGTCTGCAAACAGTGTCACGGCGATTTAATGGTGAACAGCTTCTACACACAGTTTGATGATCTCGTAGACCTATACAACAATAAATTTGCCATCCCGGCCACCAATGTCCGTCAGAAGCTTATGGACATGGGCAAACTTACCAAAGCTGACTTCGATGACAAGCTGGACTGGATTTACTACGAATTGTGGCATCATGAAGGTAGACGGGCCCGTCACGGAGCTTCCATGATGGGACCGGACTATGCGTGGTGGCACGGCATGTATGAGGTAGCCAAACATTTTTACAACAATTTCATTCCTGAAGTTGAGAGAATTATGGGTGGAAAAGAGCAAGCAGCTCCTATCCTTAATGAGTTGGTCTACAAGGATCCGATGCATAAATGGTACAAGGACGGCATGAGTAAGGAAGAGCTTCAGAAGATTGAGGCTTACTACCAGCAAAGATATGGCGGTAAAGAGGTTAAATGATCATCGACCGTCTTGTGTAAGTCAAACAAGGGCTGAGTCATGAAACCAAAAATGTTCATACCTCTAGTCATGGCATTGACGTTGGGAGTTGGAGTAGCCTGTATTGACCTTCTTTCAGGAACAGCTTTCGGACAATCTCAAGAGGATGCCGAAGCTATGAAGGAAATACAGGCCCCGACTTCCGAACAGGAATTCCCTGTGCCGCTCAGGCCGCTGCCCAAGACTATAACGCCCTGTCGGGCGTGTCACGGACCGGAAAAAGATTTTCCGGTCAACTTCAAGCGTCGAGAGGATATTTTAGTCCATACTAATATACGTCTGAATCATGGGGGTATCAGGTTGTGGTGTCTGGATTGCCATCACCCCGATAACCGAAATTATTTACTGCCGCTGAGTGATGGGAAGGTCATAGAATTCGAGCAGTCCTATCTTTTATGCGGTAAATGCCACGGCACCATTTACAGGGATTGGCGTGACGGTATCCATGGCAAGCGCACAGGCTCATGGAATGGAGCAAAAAATTACTATCTGTGCATTACCTGCCATGATCCACATAACCCAAAATTTAAACCAATGGCCCCTATGCCTCCACCAAAAAAACCTTGGACTCCAACTGACGGGAGAGCCAAGCATTAAGGGTTGCTACGATGAGATATATAAAATCATCAGAGCCAGACTCATCAACAGGGGATAGACCTCCGGCCGGTCAGGGGAACTCAAATGCGGTCGTGACCAATCACGAGCTTCCCAACCGGAGGACTTTCCTTGCGGGAGCAGCGAGTGTCCTGGGTATGCTGGCGGTAAGTTCCTGTTCGTGGGAGGAGTTTGCTCAAAAGAATTTTCAGAGGATGACCAAAGAGGAAATTGAACAAACTCTGGAACGCCTCCGAAGAGAATACAAGGAGAAGTTTGGCAAGGATTTTGTGGTCGGCGCCGAAGGACCAATCGACGCCACTCTCTTCGGATATGCGCTAGACATTCAAAGATGTATCGGTTGCAGAAAATGCGTCTACGCGTGCGTGGATGAAAATAATCAGTCCAGGGACCCCCAGATTCAGTACATCAGGGTTTTGCGATTCAAGGATGGTGACATGGATTTGGAGCACTCCACCATATATTACGACCCGGAGGAGGTCCCCCAGGACGGATACTACTATATGCCGGTGCAATGCCAGCACTGTGCAAATGCTCCATGCACCAAGGTTTGTCCGGTCAAGGCTACGTGGACTGAGCCAGACGGTATAGTGGTGGTTGATTACAACTGGTGCATTGGATGCAGGTACTGCATGGCAGCTTGCCCTTACATGGGGCGGTGGTTCAATTTTGCGGCTCCGGTCATCCCTCCGGAGAGCATCAACACAGTCACCCATTATCTGGGTAACAGACCCAGAATGAAAAACGTAGTCGAAAAATGCACATTCTGCATTCAACGCGTGAGGTTGGGAAAATATCCTGCCTGTGTTGAAATATGTCCGGTAGGCGCGCGTAAATTCGGCAACCTGCTTGATCCTGAGAGTGAGATCAGCAAGATCATCAGGAACAAGAGAGTTTTCCGCCTGAAGTCAGAATTGAACACTCAACCGAAGTTCTATTACTTCTTTGCGACATAACTGGTGAGGGCCAAGATGAAAAACTTCATAGTCCAAGCCGTTAAGAGAATCCTGATAGGTCCACCGATATACTATGCATGGGTCTCTATCCTCTTGGTTCTGGCGGCAGTTGGAATAGCGGCGTATGTCAGGCAGTTACAGGAAGGGCTCATCGCCACCGGCATGACCAATTATGTTTCCTGGGGCTTTTACCTGGGTAACTTTACTTTTCTGGTCGGAGTGGCGGCGGCAGCCGTTTTGCTCATAATTCCCGCTTATCTTTATGATTTCGGCCCAATCAAGGACATTGTGATCGTTGGTGAGGTTCTCGCCATCAGCGCTCTTCTCATGTGCATGATGTTCGTTACTGCCGATTTGGGGCGGCCGGACAGAGTCTGGCACATATTGCCGGGAATTGGCATACTTAACCTTCCATCCTCACTCCTCGGTTGGGACATTGTAGTGCTCAACGGCTATTTGTTCCTGAATCTCTTGATCCCCGGATACATCATTTACAAGGCGTACAACGAAAAGCCTGTGAATTACCACTTTCTGCTGCCGTTCATCCTTTTGTCCATACCTTGGGCAGTGAGTATTCACACTGTTACAGCCTTCATTTACAACGGATTGGCTGCCAGACCTTTCTGGAACGCATCCATTCTGGCCCCCCGTTTTCTTGCCTCGGCTTTCTGCTCAGGTCCGGCGCTCATCATTCTGCTATTCCAGATCGTGAGACATTTTTCCAAATTTCACGTTAAGGATGAGGCTCTGCACAAGATAGCCGAAATGATTTGCGTGGCCATGGCCATAAATCTGTTTCTCCTGGGCGCCGAGTTTTTTAAGGAATTGTATTCTGACACCCATCATCTTTCTCCGCTGAAATATCTGTACTTAGGAATGGACGGCAAAGGCAGGCTCGTTCCGTGGATTTGGACCGCCTTCGCCTTCAACGTTACAGCTTTCATCATCTTTTTGATTCCTTACACCCGGAAATGGTTTCCCACTCTCAACCTTGGTTGCGTTTTGATAATAATCGGAATCTGGATTGAAAAAGGCATGGGGCTTATAATTCCCGGCTTTATCCCTGCTACTTTGGGGGAAGTCTGGGAATATGCTCCGACCACCCTTGAAATTCTCGTAAGTCTGGGAATCTGGTCCATCGGTTTATTGATCCTTACAATCAATCTTAAAATAGTGCTTCCTATTGAAACTGGAGAATTCACCAGAAACTCGTCCATGAACCGATCCCTCGCGACAGGGAGGGCTTGAAAATGGACCGCCTAGCACTATTCGGCATTACCGTTTATCGTGGCCTGCGCCTTCTTTTCATTTCATTTCTGCTTTTTGTGGCATCGTTCAGTTCGGCATTTGCACAGCCGTCAGGTTCGGGAGAAGCCAGGCCTCCTGCGCCTCCAAAATCGGCGGCGGAACTTCTTGTTGATCTGAATAGCTCCAATCCATCCGTAGCATCCAACGCCGTAGTGGAACTCAAAGGGATGAAAATAACGCCCAAGGAGGCTCTACCAGCCCTGATTTCAGCCTTGAAGAACCAGTCGGAATTCGTGCGTTTAGGAGCTGTGAATGCCATGGCGGAATTTGGTTTGGAGGCATCTCCGGCGCTGAATGGTTTGTTGGGAGCCCTCAGGGACAAGGATGCCTTAGTTCGGGAGGCGGCCGCCCTGGCTATCTTGGGAATCGGCCCTTCGGCAAAGGGATCCATTCCAGAACTTGCAAATTTGCTCAACGATGACAGCAAAAAGACTAGGGAAGCTGCTGTCACTGCCTTGTCCACTTTCGGCATTGAAAGCGTTCCGTCTTTGATAAAAGCCTTGGAAAGCGGAAACACGAGAGTTTCCGTTGCGGCTGGTGAAGCGTTGGCCAGAATTGGGGCCCCGGCGGTGGATCAACTGGTGATTTCACTCAAAAAAGGCGGAATGGGTTCGGAAAGCGCTTCTCTCGCACTTGCCGCAATAGGCAAGGCGTCGGTGGCTCCACTCATTGTGCTGCTAAAAGACCCCAACCCGGTCATTTCCAAGAGGGCCGGTGACACTCTGGCGGCAATAGGAACTCCGGCCATACCGGCCTTGATTGAGGCGTTGAGCGAACGTAAATGATAGTAATGTGAGAAGAAGTTTCATTTTTTAAATCAATATAAAATTCATGGGTGAGAGGAACGGAAGATGAAAAGCGCCGTCTACTTCTTTATCATAGTGGGGATGATTTGCTGCGTATCAGTATCGCTCAGAGCAGCTGACATGGCCCCGGCCGGTGGGCCACAGACATTGAACAAACCGGGCTCGGTGGACCCAAAATGGAAGGAGTTCACAGCCCCGCCGCTAGCTCCCGGGGAAAAACCGGACGCTCATAGAGTCCAGTTCGGAAAACAGGACTGCATGGAATGTCATAAAAAGGAGACTCCGGCCAGTTATAACCAGTGGCTGGCGTCCAAGCACGGGATAAATAGCATGAAGTGCGGAATATGCCATGGCGACGCTCTGAATTATCGCGCCAGGCCGGATAAATCGGTATGTATCGGTTGCCATTCCGAGCAGGTTCACAACTTGCCACCAGCAGCATTGGTAACCAACTGCTCTTTCTGTCACAAGGCCCATTGGTTCACTGCGCACAAGATTCAGCAATACGAAAAATTCTCTCCTGGCCGGGCAGATCGTTTCAATGTGCCTGGATTTTAATTTGCCCAAATACTGAAGAAGCCTTGGAGGAAGTTTGATGAACATATCCAGAAGAGAAATGAT
>CAYNZA010000063.1:0-16784 GCA_964401595.1 uncultured Desulfomonile sp. | reverse complement strand
TCTATGAGTCGTTCAACAAGGTTTTTACCTCTCGTAATTTTTTTCCAGATCGGTATTTTCCCCGGACTCCCTATTACAATGTGGCCCACCCTGTATTCCCTTGCGAAACTCAGAATCGTGCTGACAACGTCCTCGCCCTTGAAAGTGAACACCAGGGCGCCCAGTTGTTTTGCAAGTGTAAGTGTGCTGGACAATTCATGCAGTGTCCGGCTATCAGTTACGGTTGGCTCCTCAGAAGGTGTCTGCACATATACGGCGTACCAGTTTCTGTTAAAACGACCTGCCAGACGTGAAGAATGACGAAGCAGCATTTCACTATTTGGTCCTCGGGAGCTGAGGCAAACCATGACTTGATCCGGTGAGGCCGTTTCCTCTTCGGTTAGATTTTCGCGCAGCTTCAGATCAATCTGGGCTGCAAGTTCGCGTAGAGTAAGCTCCCTCAGAATTTCAAGATTGGATTCCCTGAAGAAATTTTCCAGGGCTATCTGAATCCGGTTCGGAGGATAAATTTTCCCTTCCATCAGTCGTTTACGCAGATCTTTTGTTGTCAAATCAACGTTCACTATCTCATCGGCTTCCAACAGAACGGAATCAGGAACCCGTTCCCTTACCTTCACCCCCAGTTCCTTTTCCACAGTGTCGTAAAGGCTTTCAAGGTGCTGAATGTTCATCGTGGTCACTACATGAATGCCCCTTGCCAGGACGTCGTAAATGTCTTCATATCGTTTGGAATTGCGGCTTCCCGGGGCGTTCGTATGCGCCAGCTCATCGATCAGGACAACTTGAGGTTTTCGTAAAATTACAGCCTCGACGTCCATCTCTTCGATGATTATGCCCTTATATTCGTGGGTTTTACGAGGGATTATCTCCAGGCCTTTAGCCAGATTTTCCACATCTGTTCGTCCATGGGATTCCAGCAGGCCTATTGCCACATCAATTCCTTCTGATTTTAAATTATGTCCCTCCTGGAGCATCCGATAAGTTTTCCCCACCCCTGCCCCATATCCGAGAAAAACCTTCAGGCGCCCCCGGCTGGCTTGGCGGATCATTCGCAGAAATGAATCTGCCCTGGTCTGTGGAAAATTGTTCAACGCCACTGCATTCCATCCATAGTCAGGTTAATTTCCAGCACATTTACCCGCTGTTGTCCTAATAACCACATGTCCGGCCCGACCGACAATTTCTTCACCAGATCAACCACCTTTTCTTCGTCTATCGAGCGGCTCCTGGCCACCCGTTTAGCCTGGATCAAAGCGTTCTCGAGGCTTATGTCGGGGTCCAGACCACTTCCAGATGCCGTAACGGCGTCTATCGGTATCGCAAATCCGGGGCCGAGCCCATTTTCCCTCCGATAGGAATCGGCCCTGGCCGAAACCAGGTTCATCAGTTTTTGGGATGTTGGGCCAAGGTTGCTGCCGGACGAGTTTGAAGCATCATAGCCATCACCGGCTGAGGAAGGTCGGGGAAAGAAATATCCCGGATCGTTGAATTTCTGTGCAATCAGAACAGACCCAACGGGCCTTTCATTTTTCGTGATTATGGAACCGTTGGCCTGACGCTGAAACGAAATTTGCCCTATAGCCCACACCAGGAGAGGGTAAATTGCGCCGGTAAGAATTACAAGAGACACCAATGCGAGTATTGATGTCCGGATTTCCACCAGAAGGCTTTTGGCTGTTTCATTCATGGCCGGAAAATTCCTGTGCTCACCAGAAAAAGATCAACCAGCTTGATCCCAAAAAACGGAACTGAAATACCCGTGAGACCATAGACCAGAAGATTTCGCCGGAGCAGGTTAGCGGCGCCTGAAGGTCTGAAGCGAACGCCTCTGAGAGCCAGGGGAATCAGGGCTACAATTATCAGCGCATTGAATATGACTGCGCTCAGTATTGCGCTGTGCGCTGAATGTAAATTCATTATGTTCAAGGGGGTTATTACGGGGAAGACTCCGATGAGCAGCGCCGGTATGATGGCAAAATACTTGGCAACATCATTGGCAATACTGAAAGTTGTAAGAGCGCCTCGAGTCATCAACAACTGTTTACCGATCTCGACAATTTCAATCAGCTTGGTAGGATTCGAATCCAGGTCAACCATGTTTGACGCTTCTTTGGCGGCTTGCGTGCCAGTATTCATGGCCACGCCAACATCAGCCTGAGCAAGCGCGGGGGCATCATTTGTGCCGTCGCCTGTCATGGCCACCAGAAGGCCCTGGGCCTGTTCCCTGCGTATCAGGTTCATTTTATCTTCGGGTCTGGCCTCGGCTAGCCAAAAATCTATCCCGGCCTCTTTCGATATGGCTGCAGCAGTCAGCGGGTTGTCCCCTGTGACCATGATAACCTTGATGCCCATCACCTTCAAGCGTTCGAAACGATCTTTCAGTCCTCCCTTCACGATATCTTTCAAGTAAACAACTCCCATTATTTTCATGAATTCCGTAACTATGATGGGCGTCCCTCCACGTCGGGAAACAGTCTGGACAGCAGCTTCAACTTCCGGAGGAAAAACGCCACCCACGTATTTTTTCATGGCGTCAACAGCGCCTTTGCGGATCTGACCCCCATTCATGTCAACTCCGCTCATGCGAGTCTGAGCGGAAAAAGGTATGAATGAGGCGTCCATGTTGTCAGCAAGAGTTCGCTCACGTACGCCGTATTTTTTTGAGAGGATGACGATACTCCTGCCCTCTGGGGTTTCGTCAGCCAGAGAAGCCCATTGAGCGCTGTCGGCAAGCTCCTCGACCGTGACACCATCTGCGGGGATGAACTCCGTCGCCTGACGGTCCCCGAGAGTGATGGTGCCGGTCTTGTCCAGCAATAGAACATCCACGTCTCCAGCAGCTTCCACTGCCCTGCCGCTGGTTGCCAGGACATTTCTGGCAAGGAGCCTGTCAATTCCGGCAATTCCGATTGCGCTTATCAATCCACCTATAGTTGTAGGGGCCAGGCACACCAACAATGCTATCAACACTGCATTGGACAGAGACACGCCGGAATAAAGTCCAAAGAATTTCAGAGATATAACGACAATCAGAAAAATTAGTGTGAGAGCTGAAAGAAGTATTGTGAGCGCTATTTCGTTCGGGGTCTTCTGGCGTCTGGACCCCTCGACAATCCTTATCATGTGGTCAAGAAAACTTTCGCCAGGGTTCGCTGTCACTCTTACGATGATTCGATCCGACAGGACTCTTGTCCCGCCCGTTACTCCGCTCCTGTCTCCGCCGGCTTCCCTGATGACAGGGGCTGATTCCCCGGTTATGGCTGACTCGTCAACCGAGGCTGCGCCTTCTATGACATCACCATCCGCGGGTATGATGTCGCCTGCCGGGACCTCAACAATGTCATCTTTTCGCAGTTCATCGGCAGGCACAAATGCTACCGATCTATCAACTGGAGACAGTCTTCTGGCCATAGTTCTCGCTCTGGTTGACCGAAGGGCATTAGCCTGGGCCTTGCCTTTCCCCTCCGCCAGGGCCTCTGCAAAATTGGCAAAAAGAACCGTTAGCCACAGCCAGAATGCAATATTGATTTCAAACCACAAAGAATCCTGTCCCGGCGAAAGGAATAGGCCCAAAGTTGTGAAAAACGCTCCTGTCTCTGTGACAAAGATCACCGGGTTTTTGACCAGGCTAAAAGGGTTCAGTTTTCGTAAAGAACCCATTAATGCCTGGGCCAGAATCCTGGAATCGGAAACAACTATTTTTTTCCTCGCCATGACAATCCTTACCCCTAAAACAGTTTATTACCCTGCATTAGAATAAAATGTTCCAGTATCGGGCCTAACGATAACACCGGGAAAAAAGTCAGGGCCCCCACGACAAACACGGTCACGACCAAAAGGCATGTGAACGTTGCTCCGGATACAGGAAACGACCCTGGACCAGGAGAAACCAGCTTTTTACCGGCCATGTTCCCTGCCAGAGCCATCACCGGAACAATCATCAGGAAACGGCCCACAAGCATTGCAATGCCCAAGGTTGAGTTAAACCAGGCCGTATTTGAATTCAAACCCGCAAAAGCGCTTCCGTTATTACCGGTTGCGGAAGAATATGCGTAGAGAATCTCCGTCAAGCCATGTGGACCGGTATTTGTCAGAGCGTTCAGTCCCCAAGGGGTTATAACCACCCAGGCAGAAAAACCGAGAATGGTTATTACGGGAACTATTATGAAAATAACTCCCATCTTGACATCATGCGACTCAATCTTTTTCCCAAGATATTCCGGTGTGCGACCGATCATAAGCCCCGACAGAAAAACAGTAAGGACCACAAACATCAACATGCCGTATAGGCCTGCCCCAACACCGCCAAAAACAACTTCACCCAACTGAATGTTCAGTAATGCCGTCATACCTCCTAATGGAGTGAATGAATCGTGCATTGAATTTACTGCGCCGCATGAAGCTGCCGTAGTTACAACGGCGTACATGGCCGAGGCAAATGACCCGAATCGCATTTCCTTGCCTTCCATGTTACCAAGAGCCGGATCTGCACCCAAAGCTACCATTCGAGGATTTCCCGAAGATTCACTCCATGCGCAAATTATGACCCCCACAAGGAATATGATCAGCATGGCGCTCCATATGGACCACCCATGTTTCCGGTTGCCGACCATTATTCCAAAATAGTATGTCAGTCCGCTCGGGATCATCAGGATGACCAGCATCTGAATAAAATTCGATAAGGGCGTAGGGTTCTCATAGGGATGGGCGGCATTGGCATTCATGAAGCCTCCACCGTTGGTTCCCAACAGTTTTATTGCAACCTGTGACGCTACCGGTCCCTGGGCAATGATCTGAAGATTTTGGTCATGAGCGGCACGGCTACCCCTGAAATTCTCATCTGGAATTTTGCCCCCTGACGAGCTATCTTCAGTGGTTTTTATTGCTGATTGATCCACAGTCTGAGCCACAACATAGGGTTTGAAATTCTGAATGACCCCTTGTGAGATCATAAAAACGGCTATTATAAGGCTCAATGGGATCAGGAGGTACAGGTTGATCCTGACCAGATCCACCCAGAAATTCCCGATTGTCTTCACTGAATGGCGGGCTATGCCTCGGACAAGTGCGGCTGCAACAGCAATCCCAGAAGCGGCAGAAGTGAAATTCTGGCATGTGAGGGCCACCATCTGGGAAAAATAGGACAGAGTGTTTTCGCCAGCGTAACTCTGCCAGTTGGTGTTCGTGGTGAAACTCACTGCCGTATTGAAACCCAGATGTTCCGACAATGGACCGAAGCCCTGAGGATTCAGGGGAAGAACATGCTGAAGACGAAGCACGGTGTAAGTAAAAAGAGTCCCTATCAGACTGAAACAAAACAGGGAAACACTGTATTGCCGCCAGCTCTGTTCCCTGCACGGATCAATTCCGAACACCCTGTACAGGAACCGCTCGACAGGACCGATGCAAGAGTCCAAAAAGGTCTTTCCATCAGCGCTCAGAACCCTGTGCAGGTACAGGCCAACTGGTTTTGTCACGGCAACCAGGCCAAAAATGAACAGGCATAATTGTAACATCTCGTATTTTTTCATCTGAATTGGCCTCTTGCTCCTCAGAATCTCTCAGGCTTCACTATGACGGCTAGTAAGTAGATTATCAGGGCAAAACCTGTTAGCGCCAGTAGACCCTCAAACATCATTTAAATCCTTTCGCAGAAATGGATGTAAAAAACGCTAACCGAGAAAAACGCGACAACCAGTAGAATGAAAATCAGGTCCATCATCATATCTTCTCCCGGCTCAAATAGCGCCGGATCTTCTGAGAGAGAAAGTGAGTTTGCTCCCCTGCCCCTCAATACTCTCAACATCTAAAGTTCCCCCATGAGCAGCGACAATTTCCTGAACGATTGAAAGGCCCAGGCCCACGCCCGTTTCACCCATCTGACCAGGAACTCTAAAAAACTGATCCAGTATTTTCTTCAAGTATCGCTGAGGTATTCCTTTTCCGGAATCGGATACGGAAAAGGTTACGGATTCCTCATCAAAACTGGCTGAAATTTTTATGGATCCGCCAGGGTTGGTATATTTGAGGGAATTGGACAAAAGATTTGCAAATACCTGTGAAACAAGAAGTGGGTCGGCATCCACGGCAGGTAAATCGGGCGGCAGCTCGACACTAAGGCTTATCCCTTCATCCATGGCCTTCTTCCGAAATGGCTCTGAGGAATCAAACACCAATTCGTTGGAACAAACCGTTCTCCTTTCCAACTCAGCTTTTCCGGACTCTATTCTGCCTATGCTGAGAAGTCGCTCTATTATCAAATATAGTCGATCGCTATCCTCTTTTGCCGCAAGACTGAGTTCCAACTGCTTTTGAGTGAGGGGTCCGACTTTTTCTTCGAGCAACAGATGCAGGGCCATTCGCACAGAAGTGAGCGGGGTCCTCAACTGGTGAGCGGCAGTTGCAACAACACTTTTCTTCAACTCATTCTGATGGTGTTCCTGAGTGATATCGGACAAAAGCAGTATGACTCCAGTGGTTCGTTTTTCGTGGTCAAGAATGGGTATTGCCCTGGGATTGAAAAACCTCTCTTCCCCATGAACAAATCGTTGAATGATTTTGGAAGTTGAATAGGGCTCAGAGTATGGTTGACCATTCAGCGCCTGGTAACATAACCGGGTAAAGAACGGCGCCGACTGGATGGGCAATTCCTGATTCGCATGCAAACCAAACAATTCCGAGGCTGCCTTGTTGACCAGTTCTATTTTTCCGGCTGCATCCAATAGCACGATGGCGTCCGGCAGAACATTGAAAGCTTGCTCGGTTGATCGTCGGACCCTCAGGAGATGGGCCTGATCAGTTCGCTTGAATTCTCTGAGACTTATGGCCATTCCATCTAAAGTTTTTGCAAGTTGGCCTATCTCATCGTTTGAACCGGAGTGGATGACAATGTCCAGGTTTCCGGATTTTATCTCGTTTGCAGCGTTAGTTAGAGAAGATATTGGTCGTAATATCCATTTGCCGACAAGGAACATGAAACCTGTTGCCACCAACGATCCCAATCCGATCAACCCGACCATGGTATTTCTGGCTTCAGTCACTTTCATGCCGGCGTCTTGACTAGATTTGTTCATATTGGCCTGATTCATGTGCAAAATTTGATCGGCTGTGAACTTGATTTCCTGAAATAGTGAAATGCTATTTTCAAAGTAGATTTTTTGCCTTTTATCAAGATCTGAGTCTTGGTCCAGAACGGTCTTCGTTACTAAAACGTAATCGTTGAATAGATTTTTTATGCGACCGGATTTCTTGCCTTCCTCAGGGAGTGTTATGTTATTTAATTGGACATGCAAAGCCTCTGCAAAAACTTCCAGATTGCTGTTCACCAGAGTCTGTCCCTCCCGATGGTGGCCTAACAATGAGTGCAACAAACCGCTGTCTATACGCTCCAGAGCTTCTTTCATGTCCTGGCAGGCAATCACGCTCCGGTAATTCTCTCTGAGAATAAGATCTATAGAGCCCCCCAGTTCATTTAAAAGCAGTATGTTTCGGACTCCGACCAACATCAGGATCACGAGCAATCCCAAGAAACCCAGAGAAAGTTTTGTTCTGATTCCAAGCATTGTTTTGCCCTCAGTCTGTAACTGAGCATTAATTGTGCCAAATTAATAAAAACAAAACTATCTATATTGTTTAGACATTTGATACGCAGATTTTATTGTAGAATTGCAGATCACAATCATGGTCAGCCCGTGGGATTGCAAGTTGCAATGCAGAAAAAAGTAGGGCCGGTAAATCGTGGGCAAATTTGGTCAGAACCTAAATCCCGTAGTGTTTGCGTCGTCGCCAGAGAGTCGCCTGGTCGATGCCCAGAATCTCTGCTGCATTTGCCAGTGATTTGCTTGAAGCCAGCACCCTTCTGATATGCTCTTCCTCTACCTGAGACAGGGATACAGAATCACCCAACTTGATGTGAACCGAAGACGCTTTTTTCTTCCCGGGAATAAATTCGGGACCAACCAGTTCAGTAGGGCAGAGGATGGCCGCTCGCTCCACGGCGTTTTTCAGCTCCCTGATGTTGCCCGGCCATGGATATTTTTGTAGGCATGTTTGTGCTTCCGGGCTGAAGCCCAGGAATTTTCGGCGGTATTTTACTCCAAAAAGGACCAGAAACATTTCACTCAAAGGAACTATGTCCTCCGGCCGTTCACGCAGAGGTGGAATCTCAATCTGGATCACATTCAAACGGTAATGCAAATCTTCCCTGAATTTACCACGCTCGACGGCCTTCTCCAAATCGACGTTGGTGGCAGCTATCAGACGCACATCCGCTTTCTTCGTTTTGTTGTCACCAACTCGCTCATACTCTCTATCCTGAAGAAAGCGCAATAGTTTGGGTTGAATGGAAAGAGGAAGCTCGCCGATTTCATCCAGTAACAGTGTTCCACCGTCACAAGCGGCGATACGGCCCGGGTTGTCCCGGACCGCTCCGGTGAAAGCCCCCTTTACGTGACCAAATAACTCACTTTCCAAAAGTTCGGCGGTTAGTGAAGGGCAGGAAATGACACCCAAGGCTCTTTTAGCCCTGGGACTCCAGTAATGGATTTGTTTAGCCAACGCAGTCTTTCCCGTTCCACTTTCACCCAGTAACAGAACAGTGGCTTCAGTGGCTGCAACCTGACGGGCGATGAAGACTGCCCTTTGCATGACAGGATCCACACTCAGAAATCCCGTATCGGCTCGATAGCCTTCCAGTTCTTCCTGCATGTTGGCAACACGGTGTTCCAGTTCAAGAATTTTGACTATTTTCTCAACTGCGATTTTTACTTGAGAGGGAGTGAATGGCTTGGGAATGTAGTCCGCACATCCCCTATGAATGGCTTCAACAGCTGTCTCAACTGAAGAATAAGCGGTGATTACTATTATCTTCAGCCACGGAGAAACAGACAGCAAAGTTGGAACCAGGTCCATTCCATCATCGACACCCAGGCGCAGATCCAGGAACGCTATGTCGAAAGATCGTCGGGAATTCTCGGACTCAGCGTCACGAGCATTACTTACGGAAACAACTTCATATCCTTCCGTTTCCAGACAAAGTGAGAGGGTCTTGCGAATGTTTACTTCATCATCTACCACAAGAATTCTAACTGTATTCGAGGGATTCATGTCTAAAGCCATGTGCTGCCTTCCCATCAAAGGAGAAATTCTCGATCTGCAATTCAGAAAACAACAAAGTCACCTGAATATATCATGATTCAGACTTGGAATGGGAACGCTCAATTTGTCCTGTTTGCGGGACCTGTAAACCCACAAAGAATTTAAGTTCCTGGCAGGGCATCATCAGATGAAGTAAGGCGTCAATCAAAAACCTCAAACAGGTGATCCCTGCCTTACATGAAAAACCAGTTCGTGGTTGGGATTTCTATCAAGACCGGTAAAAATCCGTTCTGAGGAGTCAATTATGGCAGATCTGCCGCAAAAAAAATGACAGAAAACGGCGCAGGATTAAGGGTTCGGACAGTCGTCACGAGGGACACGCCCGAAAAAGGCATGCTATTTTAATTACATATATCCCTTGAATTTCCAGTTTTTTATCACATTTCTGTAAATATCAGGATTTTTCTCGAACATGAACTTGCGCAAAATTGTTCTCTCAATCGAGAAAGACAGTTTGTCGATCAGTGGCCTTTCCTTGCCTGATGATACGTCGGCAACCAGTTTGTCGACTCCGCCCAGAACCCTTGATTCCATTTTTTTCATACTTTTTGTGGCCGGTATGCCTACGGATGAAAATATGAAGCTGGAAAGATGTGTGTGAAAGATACCCTGAAGGCAGCAGAACTTCTTACTTACTGACTTACCACCCAAAAAACCTACAGACGCTATGCCCATCGTGTATTTGTTTTCCAATGCCAGTGTGAACCCCAGGATGTAGGTAATCCTTTCGACAAAACGTTTATAACATGCTGTTATCAATCCATTTCGTACGGGAGATCCAACCACAAAGCCGTCTGAATCCAACATGACGTCCATGATGGTCACCAGGTCATCGTCCATCACGCACTGGCCTGTTTTCAGACAGTTGAAACACCCTATGCAATCACGGATGTTTTTTTCTCCCAATTTTATGGAGTTCACCTGAACATCTTTTTCTATGAGACGATTGCCGGCCATCTCCAGAATCTCGTGGGTAAATCCCGAGGATTTGGGGCTTCCATTTATCAGGCTGATTTTCATGAAAAACCTCGGTATCAGGATAAAAAGGTGTCAGAGCAATTGTCTTCGATCAGGATCAACATCTCAGGGTGTGCCGCCGATCCGGAACTCAGAAAAAATCATTGTTCCCGGAATGCGCTTGTTTGAATTCCTGTGTTGTTGTGTTCTCTCATTTTTGATATGCTACTGAATTTCCTCGAGTAATTACTTGATCATGGCGTGCTGCAGGTTCCGGAAGTACAAATTGAGCTTGAAACCGGACACGTCCCGGGACACCACGCCGGCGCACATGTTGAATTCAAACTGTGTGACGGAACATCCGGTTTGCGGCAAAGCCTAATCATTTCCTGAAGCCTTCAATTCAGTCGGCGTCCAGAACCTTTCGGATCTGTTTCAGAGCCTCTGTCATGCTAAAGGGCTTGTTGATCGAACCCTTTGCTCCAGTATACATAGTGTCTGCTATGGGCCCATCGGTCTTGAATCCGCTTGCAATTATTACTTTGGCGCATTGTTTGATCTTCAAGAGTCCCTGCAGGCATTCCTGGCCGCCCATCATGGGCATCATCAGGTCCAGCAGTACCATATCTATTTCATGATGTTTTGACTGATAAATTTCGAGAGCATCTTTGCCATCACAAGCCTGGATCACTTTGTAGCCAGCCTTGGTGAGCATGCTACTCATGAATTCCCGGATCATCACTTCATCGTCGACAATGAGAATAGTTTCAGTTCCTCCTGAAGATAGTTCCTCATGGTCAGTCGGTCGGCTTGATTTTGTCTCAGACTCCAGTACAGGAAGATATATCTTGAACCTGGTTCCCTTTTCAGGTTCACTTTCACATACGATGTGGCCCTGATGCCGATTTACTATGCCGTGGACTACCGCAAGTCCAAGACCTGTGCCTTTACCCACCATCTTTGTCGTGAAGAAAGGTTCAAAAATGTGTTCCATGGTAGCTCGATCCATGCCAGTTCCTGTATCAGAAACTGTCAAAAGAATGTAATTCCCAGGTTTGATGTGAACATGCTCAGTAGCAACAGGATTGTCCAATGTGACATTTTCTGTCTCAAATGTAAGATTTCCTCGACCCGGCATGGCGTCTCTGGCGTTGACCGCAAGATTTATGAGGACTTGATCTACTCCGGTTGGATCAGCGTGGATTACTTGTAGCTTTTCTCCCAATATCAATTCAATGTTTATGTCCTTAGGTATCGTACGCTCCAGCATTTTTCGCATGCTGGTGATATGCTGGTTCATATCCAAAGGTTGAGGATTGTATTCACTTTTTCTGCTAAAAATCATGAGTCCACGTACCAGTTCTGCCCCGCGTAGAGCGGCCTCAGTGATTTTTCGAAAATGCTCCCTGTTGGTATCTGAGGAACTCCTGTCCGAAAGACCTATATCGGAGAATCCAAGCACAATTTGAAGGATGTTGTTGAAGTCGTGAGCTATACCGCCTGCAAGAGTTCCGACCGCTTCCATCTTCTGCGCCTGGAAAAGTTGTTTCTGGAGGGTCTCTCTTTGCTCGACTTCTTTTACACGATCCGAGATATCGCGGGCTATGGTCGAATATCCAATAATCTTTCCATTACTGTCGATAATGGTGGAAAGAGTCAGTGATACTGGAAATTCTTCACCATTCTTTCTTCTTCGAACAGTTTCAACGTTCTGCAACATTTTCCCATTTCTGAGTTGATCAAACAACCTTAACAGCTCGTCTTCATGGTCATCCGGAACCAAAATCATGACCGGCTTTCCAAGAACCTCGTGTTCCTTATACCCGTATATCTTCTCTGCGCCTTTATTCCAGCTCGATATGACGCCGTCCAGTGTTTTCCCTATTATTGCGTCATCCGAAGAATCGACGATTGCCGCAAATCTCAAATTTTTTTCTTCCGAGAGTTTAACTTCAGTAATATCTTCAGAAATCCCCAGCAGGAACCTCGCAGAACCATCTACATCAATGACTGGAATCTTTTTCGTACGCAGTATTCGTTTGCCTTTATGTCGGGTCAATATCTCCTCTTCAGGAATCTCCAGCAACTTTCCGCCGTTCAGCACCGCTCTGTCCCTGGAGACAAAAAAGTCGGCCTGATCTTTCGGGAAAAAGTCATAATCATTCCTGCCCAGCAGTTCATCCCGAGAATAGCCTAACAGATCCTCTCCGGCCTTGTTGAAGCGAAGAAAGCGGAGTTCCGAGCTATCTTTAACAAAAATCATGTTCGGTATGTTTTCAAGTATCTGATTAAGAAAATCTTCACTCCTCCGAACAGCATCTTCAGCTTTATTCCGCTCGGTGATGTCGTGAAAAATTTCCAGCTTGGAAACGGAACCGTCATTGTTTTTGAGCGGTGTGTCAAAAAGTTCGTAGGTCTTTCCCGTTTTTTCAGAGTACCACTCCCATGTGACAGACTCTCCAGCGAAAACCTGTTTATTTTTACACCACGGGCACTGCTCCGTACGATCATGGAAATATTCGTAGCATTTTCTGTCACCTACCTCCCCAAAACTGGCCTCTATGACCGGATTGATATATTCTATGTCGTTGGAAGCACTGGCTATGTAGACTCCGTCCTTCATGGAGTGGAGTATTCCTCTGAGTTTGTCTTTCTCGGCTTCCAGACTCTCTTGTGCATATTTGCGTTCAGTGATGTCCCGGTTGCTGCCTCTCCTGCCTGCTAATTCTCCATTGTCCTTGCGGACCGGCTGGCAAACATGACCAATCCAGCGCACTTGACCATCACGGCAAATGATACGGAAATCCCTCCCACCTGCGGAATCGGGACAAACTTTTCTCATGTCATGATAATGGTCCAACATGTCTCGTCGGTCATCCGGATGGACAATTCGATTCATCAAGTCCGGATCGTTGAGGAATTCCTGGGCTGAATAGCCGGTTATGCGTTCACATGAAGGCGAGCAGTACAAGAAGTTGCCATCTGAGTCTACCCAGTATTCCCAACCATATGTAAAGTCGACGACTGTCCTATAACGCTCCTCACTCTCACGTAGCCTTTCTTCAAAGATTTTCCGATCGTGTATATCCAAATGGGTTCCGAGCATGCGAAGAGGTTTGCCGGAATCATCGAATCTCAGAACTTTTCCGCTAGTGAAAATCCATTTCCATTCGCCTGACTTGGTGAGTAGCCTGTGTTCAGCCTCATAGGCCGGAAGATCACCCCTCAAATATCCATTCAAGATTTCCATCACCCTGGGGTTGTCTTCAGGGTGTATTCGATTAGACCAGGATTCGATTCTGTTCTCTACCTCTCCCACCGAATAACCGAGTTGGCTAAGCCAATATTTGTCCTGATACAACTCTCCAGTGTCTATGTGCCAATCCCAGATGCCTATGATCCCTCCTTCAAGGGCTATATCCAGACGCTGCTGCATTTCGAAACGCCGTATTTCATCCTGTTTACTTTCGGTAATGTCCGTGAACATGGCGAATGATCCCAGGAAGTTTCCCTTGGGATCATTTAGAGCGGTGGCCGAAACCATCGTCCAAAGAGTAGACCCATCTTTCCTTCTGAATCGCCTTTCATAGGATTGATCCTTTCCTTGTTTTCGTAAATCCATGTTATGCCTATGGTCCGGCAAATCCTCCTGGTAAAAGAAATAATCAACAGTCTTGCCTAACACCTCTTCAATCGGATAACCCAACATGTCTGACATTCGCTGGTTCACGAAAGTGGTCACGAAATTGCCATCCATTGCCCATACACCTTCATTGGCTGTTTCCACAAAACGCCGGTATTTGGCCTCGCTTTTTGAAACCTCTTTCTGAGCCTTCTTAAGTCTAAGCAACGAAGTTGCCAATGAAAACACCATTACCAGGAGCAGGCTGACAACTGTAATGGTACCAATGATCAGGGTTCGATAGCGATCCCAGATTGACTCAGGCTGGTTTATTATTATGCTGCCATGAGGCAGGGAATCCCTGGGGATTCGGAATCGCTCCAACTGGGAATGATCGAACATTGGAATGGACCCACCGGACATGTCCACAGGAATTGATCCGGGCTCCTCTCCGGAAAGAACCCGTATCGCAACATCACCGACTCTTTGACCATGCCCTACGCCTCCGATGAGTTGGCCTCCGACTATGCCGTATCCCAGTCTCGTCTCATGCATAGAGTATATGGGGGCTGTGCTGGATTGGGTGAGTATTCGAGTGCTCTCTGACAGAGACAGGCTACGGTCTGATCTATCAGTGCTGTAGGTTAGTATCAGACCGAGTGAGTCTGGTGAAAGAGAACTAATCTCCTTGACGGCTTCATCAATGGTGGTCGGGGGTAAGAAACGGAATCTGAGACGTCTTGAGAATGTGGGCAACAGTTTCTCAAATTCCTTCCTGACAGCGATTCCGCTTTCGGTGTAATCGTGGATCACAAGGACTTCCCTGGTGTTGGGGTGGATATTCAGCGCCAGTTCCAGCGTTTTCTCAAAGTCCATGATTTCCGCCACGCCCGAAGTCTCTGGCATCCCTTCCAGCATGGACTTGTTGAAATCGTTTATTCCTCCAAAAACAACTGGAGTTCCAGGAAACACTTCATTTTTATATCGCTTGAGGAATTCCATGGCCGGGTTGTCGAAAGCCACAACCAGGTCAACCCGATGTCTTCCATACTTATGTAGCAGCCTGTCTCTGAAACTTTCAAAATTGTCCGCTCCCGGATGACGTTTCGAATCAAGGTGTTCTATGGGCGGATCAATAAGTGGATAGACTTCTCGCATCCGTTTCAAAAATCCGGCAATCTCCTTATCGGACCAGTTATATCCCTGGTGATAAGAATTAAGGATCACCACAGTGAACGGTTCGCTGGAAGTGGCTCCTGAAACAGTCTCCGGAAAAAGATTTGACAGCATGAAGCAGCATAAAATGGCTGTAAGCAACCATAATTCATGACATTTGCCTACGGAACCAACCAAATGAAAGCTCTCGGAAAGGTGAAATTTTGACTTTGTCATGAGAAGACTTTCTCGGAGAGAGGATTTTAATCGACCCTATCGTGACAGTTCCCATCGTGACAGTTGTATGAGAGAATGTAAACGTTTATAATCCTGTAACATGTCCCATCTTCAAAACGATTGCATGGCTTCTTCAACATCCCCGTCCGTGATTACGGTATTCTGGGCAGTGGCTGCCAGACGACCGTCTTATACCAGTACAGAACCGACTTGATGATTACCCCGTTGACCCTCCAGCCTGGCAAGTTCACGCGCCTTGGTCATGAAGAATTCATGTTGCTCCAATTGATCCGGAAAGACAGGAGTCAAGTCTGCGGCCGGACAGGGATTTGCAGGACAGGTGTTGAGTTTACTGTTTCAGTCAGTCTTGGATATGCTGTAAACTATTCATCCCATTCCAAATGTAGCGCTAACCCTCCATCACCGACTGAATCACATCAACTAACTGTCTCATTTTACATGGCTTGGGCAAAAAGCTTTTCACATAGGGTTTGACAGCCAGGCTTAGTTCAGCTTTCGGGTCACATCCGGTCAACACAACAACCTTTACCAGTGGATCGATTTTCAGCAGTTCCATCAGGCACTCTTTGCCGTTCATTCCTGGCATGATGATGTCCAGAATGACCACGCTTATTTCATCGTGTCTCTCCCCAAACGTAATCACTGCATCTTTCCCGGTTGAAGCCACAATGGTCTTGTGTCCAGCGGCATTGAAAGCGGTTTCTTCCAACCCACTGATGAGGGTATTATCTTCGACAATCAGAATAGTCTTTGTTGACATTGAGGATTCCGTTTTGTTTTCTATCATTTTAGACTCAGCAGGAGTTCCGACCTCAGGAAAATAGACTTTGAATGTAGTCCCTTTCCCCAACACACTTTCACAGGTAATAAACCCACCTGGCTGCCGTACTATGCCTCTTGCTACCGATAAATCCAACCCTGTTCCTCTGGCGGTCCCTCGTTCTTTTGTGGTAAAAAATGGGTCGAACATCCTTGAGAGGATTGCCTCGTCCATCCCACGACCAGTATCCGTGAGAGTAAGCAATACGCAGGGTCCAGGTCTTGCATCGATATGGCCCTTGCAGAAATCTTTGCCTAACATGACCTTGGTGGTTGAAATACGGAGTTGTCCTCCGTTTGGCATAGCCTCCGAAGCATTTGTGGCCAGATTCATTATCACATTTGCTAGTTGGTCTGAATCCGCCTCAATGGTTGCAGGTTGGTTTACCAAATGCATCTTGAGATAGTCAATGTTTGGTAAGCTCAAAATCAAGGATTCTATTTCAGGTTGAGAAAAAATTTGTCAGAGTCATCCATGAAAACAAACCGGGGCAATGGCCTGCCCAAAAGGCTGACCCTGTCTATACCCAGTAAAGTCAACGCAGTGAGATTTGTCTGGAGAACGGTCCCTCTTTGATCAACTGAAATGTATCCCATCGGATCAAAGTCATAAAGATCCATAAAATCGTCTTTGGTTTCACTCAATTGCTATTGTGTTTCACGCAACTCATGATTCTGTATTTCCAGAATTTAGAGTGGCATAACTTCGTAAGATAGTCCAGATATCATGTTATGGGCAACAGGAACTTAACGCCCTGGCCTGACTGATGCTCCATGCAGGCTTCAACACTGGCTCTTCATGCCTACAAAAGCGGCC
>CAYNZA010000062.1:8228-16825 GCA_964401595.1 uncultured Desulfomonile sp. | reverse complement strand
AGCTTTTATTTTTTGGAGCGGATGTAGACGCAAGGGATAAAAATAATGAGACTGCCCTCATAAACGCCGTCAATTTCCGACACAGCGCTGTTGTTCAAGTGTTGCTGGATAGTGGTGCCAACTCCAATTTTCGTGACAAGAGTGGAAAAAACGCTCTTTCAATTGCGGCTCACCTGGGCGATAAGGAATCGATAGACATGCTCTTGATGGACAGAAAGAACGGCCTGTCATCAATAGCACGCGAGGATCTTCAGTTGCTGGGCTCGGATCTTCTGAATTAATTCTGTAATCGCATGAACCCTCTGAAATGAGTAGATGCAAAAAGTCTTGCCATACGGTTCATGGCTTGCAAGTGTGCCACATTTATGACAATCTGGCGCTGTCATACGTTGACACGTGACATCCGGGAGTAACCTGAGAAGTCAAAAGGACAAGTCTATAGTCTATGCTTGAAGTTGGGTGAGAAAATTGTCGGACTCGGAAGTGACCAGAATCAGGGTGGACGATTATGAAGTTGGGATCGTAGGTTTGAAATCCGCCATTACCGAGGCTTTATCGTGTGGTTTGAAAAAGGAAGATAAAGACGTTGCGATGGAACTGCTGGAATCGTTGTCCCGCAAAAATTACATCCCCTTATCCGCCAGACAGAAGTATAGTGAAGCTTTTCTGATGGAATTCAAGCGAATGCGTGGAGACAAAGTAGACGAAATTGACACGGGAGCAATGCAGATAAAAATTCTTGGGCCAGGTTGTTACCAGTGCGACACTCTTGAAAAAACAGTGATTAAAGTACTCAGCGAAATGGACTGTCCGGCTTCAGTGGAACACATTGCAGACATCAAAAAGATAGCGGGTATGGGTCTTTTCTCAACGCCGGCTTTAATGATTAACGGGAAAATCGTTACGTCGGGTTCCAGCCTTTCTGAGAGAAAACTCAAGGACTTAATAAAAAAATTCGTGAAATAATCACCTGGAGTGTTCAAAATTGTTGTATGCCGTGAAAACATGCCTCAAGTCAATGATCATTTTTCTTGGCCTGTCGGTTGTGGGGATTTCGGTCAACCACTTTTCGGCCCATGGCATTCCATGGTGGTATCAGGCGCCACCCGAAACAGTGATAGCAGGCTTTAAGGTTCCTTTGATCGACGAAAAACAGGCACGGAAGTACCTTAACGAACCAGGGCATGTTTTTGTTGACACCCGTCACTTGGAACATTTCAACGAAGGGCATGTTCAGGGGGCCGTATTTTTACCACCCAATGATGTGCAGGACCGGTTCATAGAGGTTCAGCCCTTTCTCCAGGAAAACGACACATTGATTTTGTACTGTTATGGACCGGATTGTGACATGGCGGAGAAGACAGCGGAATTCCTTGCGCAGATGGGATATGACAAATTTATGATCATGGCTACTGGATTTCAAGCCTGGAAGACGGCAGGGAACCCGGTAGAAAGTGTTAGGAGATAACCCGTTGATAAAAATGCAGATAAAGCATGTGGTATTAGTGGCTAGATTAATTATAGGCGGGTTATTTATTTACGCCAGCATGTACAAGGTTTTAAATCCAGCCGATTTTGCGGTCACAGTGAGAAATTATACCATTCTACCTGTTGAATGGACCAATCTTGTAGCGATCACATTGCCTTGGGTGGAATTGGGGTCAGGTTTGTTTCTTGTTCTGGGGGTGTCAATCCGACCATCAGCTCTTCTCACTACGGGAATGATGGCTGTCTTCCTTGGGGCCCTCATTTACGCCTATTCTGTAGGCCTGGACATTGATTGTGGCTGTTTTTCAGCTTCCACAGAGTCTTCCGCTAAAATAGGACCGTTGTATTTAATCAGGGATACCTTACTGTTGCTGACCTCGGCTTTCATACTTTTTTTTGATTCAGGCGACTATTCCCTCGTGTAAACATTCCCTCTCACGATGGAGGGGAAAATTCCCATTGCGCATATTACACTAAACAACACGAGCGAGACTTTTATGCTTTGCATGAAAAGCGGGTAGATTTCAGGGGTTATCCGCACAGCTCCCAGAAATAGCGCAAAAACAAGTTGAGCCAGCCCCATGCTCAGCGTCTGCCCCAGCAATCGCATGGAACCGGCAACGCCCGAGGCGAAACCATAGTCAGTTTTTTCCACCGAATTCATTATTGCATTCATGTTGGGTGACGAGAAAACGGAAAAACCTACACCCAAAAAGATCAGGTTCAGTACGACTGCTTTCATGCCGGTAGTTTCCGAAAGAAAAGAAAGCATGAACAAGCCAGCGGAGGTTATGAACATTCCCACAGAAGCCAGTTTTCCGGGCTCGATCACGTCTGAAAGTTTTCCGCTGATTGGAGCGACCACCGCCATCGTTATGGGTTGGGCCATCAATATGAGTCCTGCCTCCTTGGGTGTAAGCCCCTTGATGTATTGCAGATAAAGACTCAGAAGAAAAGTCACCGCGAAAGTGGCGCTATAGTTGATCAACGCAGCAACACTCGAGAAAGTGAAGGCTCTGTTGGTTCTGAAAAGTTGCAGATTTATCACCGGAAACTTCAGCCTGAGTTCATAACGCAAAAAGAAATAAAACAGGCCTGCGCCCATAACGATTAAACCGGCCCCATACAGAGCAGGTAAGCGGGACAGACCTGACATGAAAGTCAGTATGGACAAACCATACAAGAATGAACCAAGAATATCGAACTTCTCTTCCCCGGTGTATCTCCACACCCACGTCAGTTTTCGCAACGACACAAAAATGGTTACCAAACCAAGAGGAATGGTTGCCCCGAAAATTCCTCGCCATGAAAAATACTCGGTTATCAGTCCCCCTATGAAAGGTCCGCTGGATAGACCAATGTAAACAACCGCAACATTCATTCCGATGGCTTTGCCTCTCTCTCCTGGAGGGTATACGGTAGCCAGCATGGCCATTGCCGTGCCGAATATCATGGATGTGCCAAGTCCCTGGAATGTTCTGAACACAAGAAATGCCCACATGTTGGGAGAGGTTGCGCATAAGATTGAAGAAGCGGTGAAAATTGATATACCGAGTACGAAAATGAGTTTTCGGCCAACGAGATCCGCCAGTTTGCCCAAAGGAATCATGAATATGCAACATGACAGCAGATAGGTTGTTGGCACCCAGGTCAACATCATCGCGTCCACGTCAAAATCTTTTTGAATGTTTGGCAGAGCCACGTTGATAGAAGACGCCATAAACGGGGTCAGAAAAGAGGCCATGACAGCTACGAGGAGAACCGCATTTTTTGTTGATTTATCTACCAAGAGTACACCGTATCGGGAAAATGTCCTTCCCAAAATCATTTATAAAAGCAATTGTAGAGCATATCACAGTTCTTCCCACCTAACCCGATGAAACCGCAATCATTCGCGGAAACGCTGTTTCCCGGTTCAACGATTGGTCAGTCATCCGGAAAAAGATATTCCGGACAAGATCAGCTTGACACCGGGTCCTTCTAATAGCAAATATTAGTTTATGGAGTGAAAAGAAATGTCTGTACTACCGATAGTCACAGTGCCGAATGAAATATTACGATGTCATGCCGAAGATATTACCGACATCGACGACTCTATATGCAAATTGGCAAGGGATATGATCGAAACCATGTACAAGGCCCCCGGCATTGGTTTGGCGGCCAATCAGGTGGGTAAACCGCTTAGCCTGATAGTCATGGACGTGGAATACGCCTATGCGGAGCCCCAGCACAAAAAAAAAGTTCCCATCGTTGTGGTCAACCCCATAATAGTCATGAGCGAGGGGGAAGACTTTAGAGAAGAGGGTTGTCTGAGTGTTCCAGATTTTTCGCTTGAAGTGAAGAGACACACAAAGGTACAGGTTGAGGGAATCGATTTAAAGGGCAAACCTCTGAAACTGGAAGCGGAGGGATTGTTGGCGCGGGTGCTTCAGCATGAAATAGACCATCTGAAAGGGTCTACCCTCCTGAATCACGCCTCGGCCCTGAAACGGAGTTTGTACGAGCGAAAGATGAAAAAAAGAAACCGGAGGGATCCTTGAAACCCAAGGTAGTGTTTATGGGTTCTCCGGAATTTGCAGTATCGACATTGAAAGCCTTGAACATTGCTTTCAATGTTGTAGGAGTGATAACCCAACCTGACAAGCCTACGGGCCGAGGGCGCAGGTTGACGCCTAATGCGGTAAAAACGGAAGCTATCAATCTCAACATTTCGTGTATTCAGCCAAAAAATCTTAGTGAAAATTCCTTTCGAACCAAACTCCTGGAATGGTCTCCTGATGTAATAGTTGTTGTCGCATACGGAAAAATTTTGCCGGAATGGTTGCTGGAATTCCCCAAAATGGGATGTATAAACGTTCACGCTTCCATTTTACCTCGCCACAGAGGCGCTTCTCCTATCTCCAGCGCGATAGTTGAAGGTGACAAGACTACCGGCGTGACTACCATGATGATGGACAAGGGCTTGGATACCGGGGATGTTCTGCTTCAGGCCTGTGTGGAAATCGATGATAATGCGACTACGGACTCTCTAAGTGAAAAGCTCATGGAACTAGGGTCAGACCTGGTAGTCAAAACTATCTTGAGGCTTATGGAAAATTCTCTCTGTCGAACGTGTCAGGATGGTTCACAGGCCACCAATACCAGATTACTGGAAAAAAGTGACGGCAAAATAGACTGGACCCGATCCGCAATTGAAATTGACAGATTGATAAGGGCAATGAATCCATGGCCCGTGGCTTTTTTTGAACTAAAGGGAGAGTCCATAAAAGTTTGGGAATCCGAGCCCGTTTGCGGAGAAGGCTTGAGTGGTCAAGTCATGGACGTGAATAAAGACGGATTGACTGTTGGAACCAAAACCGGTTTGCTGGTTCTCAGACAGTTACAGGCTCCGGGAAAAAGGAAAGTGGCGGCTTTTGAACTGGCCTCATCCAAGGGCATAAAACCAGGGGATAATTTGAACATGGAATATTTTGAAGTGGAGAAAGAAATATGAATCAATTTAAAACACTAATTCTTCTAGCTGCCTTAGGTGGTTTGCTGGTTGTCCTGGGTGGTTACATGGGCGGTAAAAACGGCGCAACCATAGCGTTGGTGATTGCCATTGCCCTCAATTTTGGAAGCTACTGGTTCAGTGACAGGATAGTGCTGTCGATGTACAATGCTCAGGAAGTGAATGAATCGCAAGCTCCCGATCTTTATCGCATGGTGCAACAGCTTGCTCATAAGGCCGGGTTGCCGATGCCTAAAGTTTATATAATTCCGGACGAGTCTCCTAACGCCTTTGCGACGGGACGCAACCCCGAACATGCGGCGGTAGCGGTCACTGACGGAATCATGAGGATTTTAACGTGGGAGGAATTGGCGGGTGTCATAGGACATGAACTCGGTCACGTAAAGAACCGTGACATCCTTATTCAGTCGGTTGCCGCAACCATAGGGGCGGCCATAACCTACATCGCCCAGTTTGGCTTTCTCTTTGGTGGGCGCTCCGATGATGAAGAGGGACGCGGTTCTGTTGTCAGTTCGATACTTATGATGATACTCGCTCCAATGGCTGCCATGATCATCCAGATGGCCATATCCAGGTCCAGGGAATACATAGCTGATGAAACAGGGGCCGAAATATGCGGTCACCCCAACTGGTTGGCCTCCGCTTTGGCAAAGTTACAGAGAGGGGCCGAGGCAGTTCCTATGGATGCCAACCCATCAACGGCAAACATGTTCATAGTTAGCCCGCTATCCGGAAGTACCATGGCAAATCTTTTTTCCACTCATCCCCCAATGGAAGAGAGAATAGCCCGTTTGAGAAAAATGAGCGTTTAAGCTGACTTTCCTTACATTCTTTTATTTATCCACATAGGCGTCCATGTCATCGCATCCGGGACATGGGCGCTTGTTTTTATGTCAGATTGGAACTGGTGTCATCATGGCGATTAACGAATGAATTCTTCTACATCAAGAAACCCGAACCAACATGAGAGCGTTGCCAGAAAAATAGCCTTTAGCTCGCTCATGGCAGTCGAAAAAGGGGCGTTTGCTGAAAACGCAATTGACAGGGAATTGTCACGAAGCAACGTTACAGCCAAAGATAGGGCCTTGATAACCGAACTAGTGTATGGGGTGACACGCAATAAATCTCATCTAGACCACATACTACACCAGTTTTTAAACAATCCAGAAAAAAAAATCAGCCCGACGCTAAGACTCATTCTCAGGATAGGGATCTATCAACTGCTTTATCTGGACCGAATCCCGCTTCGGGCTGCAGTGAACGAGTCCAATCTTCAGGCGAGGCGTATGCTTAATGCGTCAATGGCAGGTTTGGTTAACGGATTGTTAAGGAAGGTTTCACAGAGCAGGGAAACTCTCCTGGAAGAGCCTGGAGACAATCTGAATGACTTGAGTAATTATTTCTCACATCCAAAGTGGCTTGTTAAGAGATGGGTAGATGAATATGGAGTTGAGGGGGCCAAAAATATTTTACGATTCAACAACTCCAGATCAAGACTCTTGTTTAGGGTAAATACCGCCAGAATATCTTTGCACGACTTTTTGTCATTGCTGGAGAGGCAAAACATAGGATGGACCAAAGATTATCCGGACTGGGATTCAGTGGAGCTGGCCGGATTTGGACAGCCTGTGTCATCAATCGATGGATTCAGGCAAGGTCTTTTTCTGGTTCAGGATTTCGCTTCACAACTCATTCCAGGTCTATTGAAGATCGATACCTGTCAGAGAATTCTCGATTCGTGCGCTGCTCCGGGTAACAAAACTTTTCATCTCGCTTCCCGGATCGCTTCACGTGGAGAAATTATTGCTTGCGACATTAGTCCGCAAAGACTTCTGCAAACCAGACAGAATCTGGATCGATTAGGCGCACAGAACGTGAGGGCAATTTGCGGAGACTGTTCAGATGAATCTTTTAATCGTACTCTGGGAAGCTTCGACAGAATCCTGTTGGACGCTCCCTGTTCAAATCTCGGAGTCCTGAGGCACAACCCGGAAGTTAAATACAGCATTAACCAACTTGATCTCAGGGAGCATTCAGCAAAACAGTACCGATTACTACAGGCTGTTTCAAACTTGTTGAGAGCAGACGGAATAATCCTTTATTCGGTTTGCTCGCATTCCACTGAGGAGACCCTGGATGTAGCCAATTCATTTATCTCAAACAATCCGGATTTCATTATCGACCCGATCGAATCCCTGTCAATCAATTCCCCGGTTCATGTAGACCAAAAAGGATTTCTCTGGACCTTTCCTCCCTCACCTGATTTTCCGATGGATGGTTTTTTCGCAGCGCGTTTTCGTAAAGTCAAATCGCGCGTCTAGAAATGTCCGTTATTTAGCCACTTAAAATTTGGCGAATGAAACGACAAACAAGATATGAGAAAAATTTCATCGCGTGCAAACACAAGAGAAATTAAGGTGTAAAAAATTTTCCCATACCATTGGCGTTGGCATGGGCCATCCAAATAGAACATATTGAAATGTTTTGCAATACTGACTTTGGCATACCGCTTGCTACTTAGATTGTCGAACAACGACTCCTAACCATACCCTCTTAGCAATCCTCCAGTTTCAGGATTGCTTTTTTTTTGTCTCATCACGGCAAGAGTTTAACTGCCAATATTTAAACATACGGCTTTTCTTTTTCCGGCTGAAAGAATGGCATTGACACCCACAGTAAATTTGAACATACTTAGAATATTAGATGATACTTAATTTCAGTCAAATTAGTGCAAGACCATGAGTGTTGAAATTGACATAGGCCAGAGGATAAAAGCCCGGCGTCAAAGTAATCACTTGACACTTCGTCAACTTGGCGAAAAGGCAGGTTGCTCTGACGCGTATTTATCCCAGATAGAAAATGGTCGGGTATCTCCATCGATATCCACCCTGAAGAAGATAGCGGAAGCGTTGCAGGCCAAGATCACCGATTTTTTCGTAGAGGCTCAGGACGATGATCCGGTGGTTTTGCAGGAGGACCAACGCCTGACTCTGACACTGGACCGATGGAATGCCAAAATGCAGTCCCTGGTCCGAAATACCAAGAACAAGCGCATGCAGCCGTTCTTCACCACTATACAGCCCGGAGGGGGTTCTCATGGTCTTTACAGCCATGTTGGTGAAGAATTCGGAATAGTGTTGAAAGGTGAACTTGAGATAGAACTCAACGGACTGACTCATTTGGTCAAGGAGTTCGAGAGTTTCTATTATAATTCCTCGGACCCCCATGGCTGGACGAATCCAGGCAAGTCCGAAACGGTAGTAGTTTGGGTTATCAGTCCGCCGACTTTTTGATCTGATCGACTTATACAGGACTATGATCGTATCGATCGGCCAAAGATGTATGCCCTCACGACAAACGCTCAGGGGCATGCAGCGTGTCGAGCGCCGGTCTTTGGCGCTAAATAAACACCGTGTAGAGACGGCGCAGTAGAATCACAATTCCAAAACAATTCTTGGGAAAGCTCAATGTCAGAACATTTTGAAGATCCTGTTGAATGTTTATCCATAACTTTTCGGTTAAATGGAGAGACATTGACATTACTGGTTGACCCTTCTGAAAGTGCGCTGATGTGTCTTAGAGACAGGTTAGGGCGAAT
>CAYNZA010000062.1:0-8128 GCA_964401595.1 uncultured Desulfomonile sp. | reverse complement strand
TGGTTGACCCTTCTGAAAGTGCGCTGATGTGTCTTAGAGACAGGTTAGGGCGAATTGGAACTAAAGAAGGTTGTGGTATAGGAGAATGTGGGGCCTGCACAATATTGGTTGACGGTAAGGCTGTGAACTCGTGTTTGACACTGGCGGCTCAACTGGACGGGAAAGAAGTCATAACCGTGGAGGGATTGTCAGGGAATCGGTCAGGGCAAGCTCTTCAGAAGGCTTTTGCGGATACAGGGGGAGTACAATGCGGATTCTGCACTCCCGGGATGTTGATGTCGTCTTATGCTCTTGTTACCTCAAATCCTGAACCTTCCCGAGACCAAATAGTCGAGGCCATTTCAGGCAACCTCTGCAGATGCACGGGGTACGTGCAGATTGTTGAAGCTATTGAAAGAGCCTCCAGAATACTACTGGACAACGATTCAAGACATGAATGAAATCAGATCAAAATTCAAATACTTCAGGCCGCAGAATCTAGCGGAGGCGACCGATTTCCTGTTGCTGCACGGGCCGGAGTCACGAGTCATTTCAGGCGGCACAGACCTTCTCATAGCGATCAGAAACGGAACCATGACTTCCAGGTACGTTCTTGACGTTTCCCGACTTGATGAACTGAGGCAGGTTTCAGTCACTAATGGACGCCTGGAGATCGGATCGGCGCTAACCTATTCTGAAATAGTCAGACATCCGCTCGTACAGAAATATTCACCGGCATTGGTCAAGGCCGGCTCTCAGGTAGGAAGTCTTCAAATCCGGAACACCGGAACGCTGGGCGGCAATGTCGGTAACGCCTCTCCAGCAGCGGACAGTGTTCCGGCCATGATGGTTCATGATGCACGGGTATTGCTGAAAAACGCTGAGTCTGAATTCAGCGAACCGTTAAGTTCGTTCATACTTGGTCCGTACAGGACCAATCTGAATTCCGGATCACTGATAAGGGGATTTTCACTGGAAATATGGCCGGAAGATTTCAGGTGGTCCTATAACCGCATAGCCAGGAGACGGTCTCTGGCTATTTCACGCGCCGGTGCGGCGGCAATGGCCCTGGTTGACCCGAGTGGAAGAGCCACAAAGCTGAGGCTGTCACTTTCATCGATAACTCCTCAGCCATCCATCATGACTGTTGTTGAGGACCAACTGATCGGTCGGGTTCCGGATGCCCGCTCAATAGCGGAAGCGGCCCAGTTGGTGGCTCAGGAAATGGTCCGCCTCAGTGGAGAAAGACCATCGTTTGTATACAAAAAGCCCGCAGTAGTTGGGTTGACAATAAAAACCCTAGAGGAAATCTTTTTTGACTGGCAAGAACTCTAACGATCAGCCGATTGACAGTGTTGGGCAAAGTTTTGTGAGAGTAGGGGCCTGGGAAAGGCTTCTCGGCAAGGCTCATTATTGCGCCGATATTACGCTTGATGGAATGGCGTTTGTTGTAGCCGTCAGAAGCAAAAAACACCATGCTCTAATTAAATCGGTGGATGCTCAAAAAGCTCTCGATTGCCCGGGTTGTCTTGGGGTGTTCACAAGCGGGGACATACCTGGGAAAAACAGATTTGGAATAATAAACAAGGACCAGCAACTTCTTGCTGTAGATAAGGTCCGATGCATAGGCGATCCCATCGCAATAGTCGTCGGGGAAACCCTTGAGGTCGCTCAGAAAGCGGCCAGGCTGGTCAGCGTCTCCTATCAGGATTTGCCAGGTATTTTTGATCCCGAAGAAGCCCTTAGACCGGATGCTCCACGGATTCATGAAAAAGGCAATCTTCTCGGCTCCAGAATCATCAAAAAGGGTAATCCGGAAGAAGCTTTCCGGACTTCTGACGTAGTCATAGAGCGCTATTACGAAACCAGCCATGTAGAACACGCCTATATAGAACCGGACGCTGGTGTGTCTCTGATCGATGACAATGGCGTCCTGACAATTTTTGCTTCGACCCAGAATCCTCATTACGATTTAAAAGATGTTTGTGATCTCTTAAACTTGGAGGAATCCAAGGTTAGAATAATACAATCTCCTACAGGCGGTGGTTTTGGGTCCAAACTTGACTTGAATACTCAAGGCTTTTTGGGATTGGCCGCATGGCTCTTGAAGAGACCAGTCAAGATGGTTTACTCCAGGGAAGAGGCATTTCTTTCCACATCCAAACGTCATCCTTTGAAGATATGGTACAAAAGTGGCGCATCAAGAGACGGAAGATTACTGGCGGCTAATGTAAAAATCATAGGCGATACAGGCGCATATGCTTCTTATGGCATGGCAGTGGTTTCTCGGGCCGCGGTACATGCAACAGGGCCGTACGAGATTCCAAACTTGAGTATAGAGTCTACTTTCGCTTACACCAATAATCCGATGGCCGGAGCAATGCGTGGATTCGGGGTTCCGCAAATAGCGTTTGCTCACGAGTCCCAGATGGATCTACTGGCTGAGGCGCTGGGTCTGAACCCTCTTGAAATAAGGCTTCGTAATTCACTTAGGGTCGGTTCACAAACATCTACCGGACAGCAACTCGAAGCAAGTGTTGGAATATCAAAAACCCTTGAAGCCGTTAAACCATATTATGAAAATGCCGGGAAAAGCATACCTGTTCTGAAGCCGCATCTTAAATACGGTGTAGGAACTGCTTCCATGTTGTACGGGATTGGCAACACTGGTGTTCAGAATCCGTCCACAGCACAAATTGAGTTGAACAGGGATGGATCGATAACTCTTTTTTCCGGCGCGGCAGATATAGGACAGGGTTCCTCAACGGTTTTGTCCCAAATAGCGGCTCAGGAATTGGACATGGATCCTATGGCGATCAAACTGGTGATAGCCGACACAGGACAAACAACATCGGCTGGGGCCACTTCGGCCAGTCGTCAGACGTACATTTCAGGCAATGCTGTTCTGGACGCGACCAGAAAACTCAAAGAAGTGCTCCTTACCCATGCGGCCAACAAGCTGAAAACATCGAGGAGCAAGCTGAAACTACAATCCGGTGAAATCAGGGACCCGCAAGACCCAAATAAATCGGTTAAATTTGAGGAACTTGCTTCAATAATTAGCCGAACGGGAACGCCTTTGAAATGGCAGGGATTTTTTGATCCTGACACCACCCCGCTAGATCCCGTCACAGGAATGGGTAAACCTTACGCCGCGTTCGCTTACGCCAGCCATGTCGCCGAAGTCGTGGTCGATACCCTCACCGGTGAAGTCCAGGTGTTAAGGGTGACCGCCGCTCACGATGTCGGAAAAGCTATCAACCCTGAAAATGTCAGGGGACAGATTTACGGTGGTGTAGTGATGGGGCTGGGTTTTGCATTGATGGAAGAGTTTAATCCGGGAAAAACGGAATCCCTGAAGGATTACCACATACCCACTTGCGCCGACGTGCCGGAAATAATACCCATCATTGTCGAGGATTATGAGCCATCAGGGCCATTCGGCGCCAAAGGGGTCGGCGAACCGGCCCTCATACCCACCGCGCCCGCTATTCTGAACGCCATCTCCAACGCCTTGGGCTCACGCATTTACAAATTACCTGCAAATCTTGAGCGGGTCCTTGCCGCCAGCATCATTTCCAAAGATTCCTGACCCTGTGATCTTTGCAAATATAGTGAACATAGAGTGACATAGCGCACAAGGAGAGACAATGCCTACCAAGCTTATCAAAAATATCGGCACACTGATTTCCGGCGATATCAACAATCCCGTAATCAAGGCTGACGCCATAATCATAGAAGATGGGAAAATATCCGCTGTCGGTTCTTCCCTGGATTTTGCAGGCAAGAACGTCGACCAGGTGATAGACGCTGCTCAGACTACGGTAACTCCGGGCCTTATCGACTCACATTGTCATGTGGTGCTAGGGGATTTTTCACCACGCCAGAATCAGATAGGATTCCTTGAAAGTGAGACTCACGGTGGAGTTACAACCATGATCTCCGCTGGAGAAGTACATCTCCAGGGGCGTCCCAAAGATCCGGCCGGGACGAAAGCTCTGGCTATTCTTGCAGCCAAGGCTTTCAACAATTTCAGGCCCGGAGGGGCAAAGGTCATTGGTGGGGCGGTGATTCTTGAAAAAGGTCTCGAGGAAACCGATTTTGAAGAAATGGGTCGTGAGGGGGTCAAGATAGTTGGTGAAATTGGTCTGGGCTCTGTCAAATTTGCCGAGGATGCCGTCCCTATGGTGCTCTGGGCCAGGAAGAATGGAATGAAGATTCTGATGCACACAGGAGGCACGTCGATACCGGGCAGTGACACGGTAACGGCGGATCAGGTAATTTCCGTAGACCCAGACGTGGCCTGCCACATCAATGGTGGTCCAACATCGGTATCAGTCGATGAAATTGAAAAACTGGTCAGGCAGACCGGATATGCCCTGGAGCTGGTGCATTGCGGGAACATGAAAACGCTGGTGGACGCCGTGAATCTTGGCATCAAATACAACGCCCTGGAACGTTTTATCATCGGAAATGACGCCCCATCAGGAACAGGAATAATACCATTAGGCATTCTCAGGGTTATAAGCACGGCGGCTTCCCTGACCGCGCTGGAGCCCGAAAAAGCGTTGTGTATGGCCACGGGCAATACAGCCAGGATTTTTAATCTTGAATGTGGGTTCATCCGTGAGGGTTATCCGGCCGATCTCACGATAATGGATTACCCGATGGGATCGGTGGGCAAGACGGCTTTAGAGGCGATTAAGGCAGGGGATGTTCCCGGGGTGTCAATGGTTATCATAGACGGCGAGATTAAGGTCAAAGTCAGCCGTAACACCCCTCCTGCCGGCCGTAAAGCCGGCGTAACCGCCTAGAGCAAGTTCAGCAAAGGAAAGATTCGGCTCACATGAAAGTTATTGAAGAAAAATGCAAGGGATGCGGTCACTGCGTTTCAGTGTGCCCTCAGGGGAGCATTACCATAAAGAAACGCAAAGCCACAATTTGGGAATCATGCTGTGACTGTGGGGCATGTTATAGAGTATGCAATGAGTCGGCTCTTTTCTCTGATGAAACTCCTGAATATTCCTACATCACATGTGAATCCTGTCCTGTGCGATGCAAAATCAAGGAAGGTTTCACCGGGGCCTGCCAACGCTTCCGGAACACAGGGACCCAACTTGAGCGTGTCATACCCCTGATGACGTATGATGATGTTCGATCCATTGTCGGCAACGACTGGAGTTCTGAAATCAGGGAGCCTTTGATTACCGCAATCGGTTCGGGCACAACGTATCCGGACTGTAAACCGGCGCCGCACATAGTGCAATCAAAAGTTGAAGGGATCGATGTGGTGACAGTGGTCACAGAGGCTCCTTTGAGCTATTCCGGATTGAAACTCAAGATAGACACCGACCTGACGATCGGGCATGAAGGATCCGGAATTTTTTTCAAGAAAAAACGGGTTGGCCATCTCACAACAGAGGAATACGGGTCCAAGATATTGTCTTTAGGAGGGGTGAATCTTCTTACAGGCCCTAACGGCATGATAATAGCCAAGCTGATCACCGACCTGGCTAATGGGAAAAGCGCTAAACTCAGGATTGACAAGGGAAGCGAGATAACGGCCCAGATAGGCAGCTCTCCGCTGATTGACGGGCAGGTCGATGGTGTCATGCGTGTGGGATGCGGAAGCGCCACTTTGGGGCTTTTTGCCCCCATTTTCAAGGAAGTGGCGGATGAAACCATAGTGCTGGATTCTCATCTTACAGGACTGTTCAGTGAACACGCCGCAGGCAAATATGTCGGGGCATCTCCGACCGGCGTCAATCTGAAATTTCGCAAAAGCACTCCAGGACGTTATTTTGGAGATCATGGGGATGGCTGGGGCGGCACCTCTATCAGGAGACCCCAGGAGATAATATCCTCCATTGACATGAACGTTGCCAAACCGGGATTTAAAATTCTCATTACTGAAACAACCGGTCGTAAGGCAGCCATGTTTGAAGTAGGACCAGACGGGCAGCTCGTGGAAATGGAATTGACCCAACCTGCGGCTGATGCCGTCAAAGCCCTTTCTGAAAGCTGTGAGGCATCCAGAGTTTCTGGAATTTATTGCGGAGGCTCAGGTGGTAGCGCCCGCGCAGGAGTCACGCGATATCCCATCAAGCTAACAAAAGCGGTTCATCAAAACAAAGTCAGACTGACAGTCGGCGGCGCTCCAACATTCGTTCTTCCCGGTGGCGGCATAAACTTTATGGTAGACGTTGAAAAAATAGCGCTCGGGGCCTTCACATGGGTTCCTACACCGGCCACAATCTGCCCGATCGAATACACCATGACCCTGAAAGACTATCTGGAAATGGGTGGACATGAGGAAGCGATAAAACCATTTGTCAGGTAAGACCTAAAGCGTGAGAGATTGAAAAGAGATGTAATTCTGCTTGGAGATAAAACAGTTCTCGTAGAATGCGGACCAATGAGGATGTTTATAGATGCGTCCATTCATGGAGAACGAAATCCTGAACTAGAAAGACTTGCCGCTTTCCGGGCGATAGAGTTTTTGAGTCAGGTCGCCGCCGAACGACATAAACTGAATTTGCCCGCCATAAAAATTGAACAGGAACCTGATTCATCAGTCGTCAGAGAAATGTGGAAGGCCTGTCGCATGATAATGTCAACGGATTTGACTCCAATGGCTGCAGTCGCAGGATCGATTGCAGACGCGGTCGCAGACTATCTGATCAGCGAGGGCGCTACCAGGTCCATAGTAAACAACGGGGGTGATATAGCCCTTCGTACGATCGAGGACGCTCCTGTTGGGCTGGGTATACGGTCTGACATCAGTTCCCATGTTGTAGATTACAAAATACCTATTCTTGGGTCAGATAAGGTTGGAGGCGTATGCTCCAGCGGTTTGGGAGGAAGAAGCTTTACTCGTGGCATAGCTTCTTCAGCAGTTGTTTTAGCTTCCAGATGCTCGGTTGCAGACGCTGCAGCTACGGAAATAGCCAACCACACTTATATTGAAAGCTCTGGAATCCGAAGAATCCAGGCAAAAGAACTGGATCCGGAGAGTGACATCAGGGATCTGGAAATCACCATTGGTTTTGACGGATTAACTGAACGGGAAATCAACGAAGCCCTCGACAAGGGGATGGCCAGAGCCGAACAATTGACCCGACAGGGGTTAATTATGGGAGCCTTTTTGAAGGTGTGCGACAGAATTGTTACTTGTGGCTCCATTTTTAGCCGATTGGAACATGTCAGAATGAAGTCATGAAATAAAAACGGTAAAAGTGCCCTCTGCATCAAATCAACAACACATTCGGGCTTGGATTGAGCCTGACGGTCCAGCAACTTTTCAGTAAACTCAGGAGATCGATTCGATGAACATCCGCAAAATTGTAACCGTTGTAGAAGAAACCAGAACTGAAATGGGACAACCCGTCAACCCGCCTACCAGAAGGGCCGCCGCCGTGGCGGTCATAAAGAATCCTTTTGCCGGCGTTTACCAGGAGAATCTGGAAGAACTCATAAACACCGGCGAAGAGCTTGGTGGGCTGCTTGCCGGTATAGCTGTCAAAGCCCTGGGGATCAAACCTGAAGACGCTCAAAGTTATGGGAAGGCAGCCATAGTGGGGACTATGGGTGAACTTGAGCATGCAGGGGCCATTTTGCATCCAAAACTGGGAACACCCTTCCGGAACGCTCTGGCCGGCGGGAAAGCCATAATACCATCAGCCAAAAAGATGGGCACTCCAGGAACGGAAATAGATGTTCCCGTCCATTACAAGGATGCTGCATTCGTCAGGTCTCATTTCGACGCAATGCCCGTCAGAGTCCAGGATGCCCCAAAAGGTGATGAAATAGTGGTAGCTCTTGTTGTTACTGATTCCGGACGTCCGCTACCCAGAATCGGCGGACTAAAGATAGAGGAAGCTAAAAAAGAGGACGGCCTGAGATAGGCCTCTGAAGGCGCAGGACAGCCCGGAATCTACCTGCGCCCCATCACTCCACCCAGTCAGACCTTGATCATGCTTTTCCCTCCAATTACCAAAAAACCGCCAGTCGGCGTCAACTCCAATTCATGGTTTCACCTAATCCATTAACTACCTGAAAATATCGCTAATAATAAACGGTCCATTAAGTATATCTTTTTTCGAAGACTTATGATATAATATTGACATATAGTAGAATATTATGGTCACAA
>CAYNZA010000061.1:0-16872 GCA_964401595.1 uncultured Desulfomonile sp. | reverse complement strand
TCTGGCTTGCATCCCACATTCAGGGCAGCGAATATATGCAGTTTAAGTTCTTCGAGTCTCTCCAGGACGGTTAGAGCCGCCACGGTAACCAGTTGTCTGGTTGGGTGAGGGATTCTCTGTCGCGCGTACATCTGCCCCGTGATAAACAAGGACAGGTCTTTTGCCAAACCTTTGTCAAAAGATCTCCATAGGTCAAAGGGACGCTCACCCATATAATTTTCAAAATATAATTTGGCTGTTTCAGCCGTCTTGCTTTTCAGATCGTCAGACATAAAACCTCCTGTGTCGAGGACCATGATTATTTGATGCAAACATAATTTTAAATGAAACGGTTCAATGATACATGTGAGTCATCCCGATTCAAACCGTTACCTTTAAACCGTCAAAGGCCGTTAACACGTTGCACCCGAGTTCATAATCCGTCGAGATGGCTTTAACCACAGCATCCCATTCTGATTGACAACGTGGAACATGGTACGAAACGCCGGTCAAAGGGTGAACAAGCGGGTTTGAACATTTTGGTTTCTTGGAGATGTTGTTTTTCGGATCCCCTTCCGCAATATCAGATCCCGATATATGGGTCAGGTAGACTTCTCCTCGGGGCGTCCATCTTCTGATGAAGTCCAGGCCTCGCTGAAAACTCATATGAGACGGCTTGTTCTCATCTGGTTCGTTTAGCCAGTGAGCCTGAAATACAAGCACATCGGCATTCTTGATGAAATCTGGTTCTATAGGCAGACCAACAAAATCAGAAGTGTAAACTATTTTCTTTGATTGTCCTTTCTCGAAAGTTTCGATCATGTAACCAAGGGAGCCTGGAGCCGATGCTCCATGGTCGGTCTTGAAAGGAGTTATTCGATCCTGAAAATAGTCTATCGGCTCACCAGGAACTGCGATTTTCTTTTCAATCAACGTGCCCAACAGGTAAGAAAATCGGACTTCCATCGACTTCCAGGTCAGTTCAGAGGCATAAACTGGAATTGTGTTCCAGGAATTTGCAGGAACAGTTCTTTTGAACGCGAACAAATCATCAAGTCCCAGAAAGTGGTCGCCGTGTTCATGAGTGATCAGGACTACGTCGGGTCTCTCCAGTTTTTGGGCCTTCATCTGGTCTAACAGGTCCGGGCCACAGTCAATCAGTATTCCCTGGGAGGATTTCACAAATAGGGAGGAACGGGTTCTTTCTTCATTGAGTTCCTTCATTTTTTGGCAAATGAGGCACTCGCAATTGTGTTCCGGTACTCTCCAGGCGCTACCAGTGCCCAGAAAAATTATCTCCGCCAATTTTCATTACCCCGTTTAAAGATGAAAGTAACATTTCGTCCATGCAATTAGCCCCCCTTGCCCTTTGTGCCAGCCAGCGATTGTTCCAATTTTCCGTCATTGCTGAATGGCGCCTGTTCTCAGAAACATTCCAGCCAATGGATCTCTTGTTAGTTCATTTCATGAATTTGTGCAGCGGCCCGGCGCTTACTCAATTGCAAGCCGGAGCCAAATGTGAGGATTGAATTCTAGCTGATAGCTATTGAAGGATGTTAATCATTTGCCACGATAGACGATCAAACCGTGACTTAAATCGTAAGGTGAAAGAGCCACGGTAACTCTGTCGCCTAGAAGCACTTTTATACGGAACCTGGACATTCGCCCGGACAGTTTGGTTCGTATGCTTTTACCGTCATCCGTTTCTACCTGATACATGCCGCCAGAATGCACCTTTACAACGGTTCCTTCTACTTTGACATTGTCATCCCTACTCACCTATTTGCTAACCTCTTTTCGTTTGACATTACGGCCCTTGGGTAAATGCGGCGCATTCATTCAAACTGACCGTCTGGCTCTTGTATAAGCCTAGATAAACCATTAACACTTACCACCATAATGATCTGCTTGTCAAACCATCTTTAGATAAATATCATTCACTCTTCTCAGATCCTCTGGAGTGTCCACCTCGATTGAATCGAATCGCGTCACGACCACTTTGATTCTGAATCCATTTTCCAGCGCTCTGAGTTGCTCCAGTCTTTCTTTGTCCTCGAGATAGCCTACGGGCATTTTCAGGAAACGATCCAGAAAATCTTTTCTGTAGGCATAAACTCCGTGGTGTTTGAAAAAATCACATGAAGCGCCATCTTCTCTGCAATAAGGAATGGTGGCTCTGGAAAAGTAGAGAGCAAAACCCTCTCTGTCAAAGACAGTCTTCACTGCATTCGGATGGTGGATTTCCTCTTCTCTGACTATTTCATAAATAAGAGTGCTCATTGGAATGGAGCCATCTTCCAACAATGGGGCTACCACCTCATTAATCATCTCTGGTTCGAATAGAGGTTGATCACCCTGGATATTGACTACCAAATCGTCATCCTTGAGACATAGAATGGCAGCGGCCTCAGCTATTCTATCGGTTCCACTCGGATGGTCGGCACTAGTCATTACGACCTTGGCTGCGTGTTCCTGAACTGCGTCCCTGATCAACTCAGAATCTGTGGCGACATAAACATCTTTAAGAAGCCCACAGGCTAAAGCCCGTTCATAGACACGGACCACCATGGGCTTTCCACAAATATCTGCCAGTGGCTTCCCCGGAAACCTGGATGACGCCGCCCTAGCCGGAATTATTCCTACAATATCAACACTTTGCTTTCGCATCTGATCACTGACTTACAACAGTTCGGCAGATATTGCGTTTATTTCTTTACACGCCTTGTCTATGGAGGTCTCTGTCGATTTAAGGCTGACGGGCAACACAATTGTTCTGGTAAGGTAATCCGCCGTCTTCGGAAGCATTTCGGGTGTGTAGCTGATTTCCGTTTTGCAATAAGGTTCACAGAAAGGAAAGGACCCGGGCCAGGCAGTCTTCTTGTTGATCAGATGCTCCCAGTTGTGAATGAAGTGCCAGAGGTTATTTTTGAAATAAATGGCGCTCACTCCCGAAGATGTGAGCTTTTTATGAAACTCTCCAGCCAGGTTTGAATTCGGCAGGAAGAAGCAAACATGGGTATGACTGTCCACGCCACCCTTCGGCAGGCCCCGCAATTCTATGCCTTTTATAGAGGAAAGCGTGGATCTGATCTTTTCCTGGTTCTTTTTTTGTATGGTCAGTATTTCTGGAAGACGTTCTAGCTGAGCCAGGCCTACAGCGCCCTGCATCTCGGTCATGCGGTAATTGAAACCCAGAAAGTTTCTTCCCTCGAGCGCTCTTCCTACTGCAGGGTTATGATCGTGACCGTGGTCGGCGTACTCTGATGCTCGAACATAGGTGTCATGGTCGTTAGTGATCACCATTCCACCTTCACCGGTGGTAATGGTCTTGTAAAAATCAAATGAAAAAGTGCCTGCATGCCCTAGTGAGCCCACTTTCCTGCCGTCCACAGTTGCGCCGAGTGCCTGGGCGGTGTCTTCAAGCACTTTGATATCGTGTTTTTTGGCTATTTCAATTATTTCATTGATTCTTGCGGGAGAGCCGAGCATGTGAACCGGTATGACAGCTTTAGTTCTGGGAGTGATCTTTGATTCAAAATCTTTTGGGTCCAGATTCAGTGTGTTGTCCACCTCGCATGGAACAGGAATGGCTCCCGCCTCTATGATGGCCTCAAAAGTGGCGATAAAAGTAAAACCCTGAGTAATAATCTCGTCACCAGGCTTGACACCCAGAGCTGCCAGAGCAACCTTCAAAGCTGAAGTGCCGGACGTTACAGCTTGAGCGTAAGGAACTCCGTTAAACTTCGCAAAGGCATCCTCAAACTCTCTAACCTTGTATACGCCTTTTCTTTCTTCTTTGAATTCGTACCTGAACAGTATGCCGGTGTCGAAGACCTCATTGACCTGTTTTCGCTCCTTATCGCCGATCCATTCATAGCCTGGCATCTACAACTCCTGTATTTGTAGTCTATAGTTCGTTGACCAAGTTAAAAAAAATGTCTTGTGATAGCACGAAGCCTTGCGCCTGAGCCCAATAGTTTAAAATGCGGCTTCATAAATATATGCGGCTTCATCGGGGCCCAGTTTTCGAGGGTTGTTTTCAACCGGCCTGGTAACCTTCAGCGCTCCCTCCACCAGCATGGGGATATCTTCCATCGGAACCCCTAACTCAGATAGCCCTGCAGGGATACCGATATCATCGCATAGTGTGCGCACCGCATCCAGAGCCGCTTCAGCCGCCCACCTCTCAGTAAGGCTCTCAACACTCTCACCCATAGCCATGGCTGTCAAAGCCATGGTTCTCTCTGCTGCCGGAAGGTTGAATTCCATGACGTGAGGAATCAGCACGGCGTTAGCCAGGCCGTGTGGGATTCTGTAATTACCGCCCAAAGGATAAGCCAACGCATGCGCCGCCCCTACTCCTGCATCAGCCAGGGCCAAGCCACCAAACAGGCTCCCGAGAAGCATATTCTCACGAGCTTTTATGTCATCACCTTTGTAAACGGCCCTCCTCAAGCTACCGGCGATCAGACGGATCGAAGTTAGAGAAAGACTCTCTGTAAAGATGGTCGATGAAAGACTTGTGACGGATTCAATAGCGTGGGTAAGCGCATCCATGCCGGTTGAGGCTGTGATATCGGGGGGCAGTGACACAGTCAGTTCTGGGTCCAGCAAAGCAGCGTTCGGAAACATGTGGACGCTGTTTATCCCACCTTTGGCTTTTGTCTGCCTATTGGTAAAAACTGCCGTAAAAGTGACTTCAGCTCCAGTCCCCGCTGTAGTTGGAATCATTATGTTCGGGGCGACCGGGTTCTTGACAAGGTTCAAGCCCACGTAATCCTCAGCCTTCCCGGGGTTGGTCATCAAAACAGCGGCAGCCTTTGCGGTATCCATGGCGGAACCTCCACCTATACCGATAACTATATCCGCCTTGACATCTCGACCAATATCCGCAGCCGAGTCTGCGTTGTCCAGATACGGCTCCGGCTCCACCTTCAAGCTTACCTCACCGTCTGTCCCAGACTCTCTCAAACTTTTTCGAGCGGATTCCAGTATTCCATGGCTCTCAAGTGATGGATCTGCAACTAACAAATATTTTTTGGCCCCCATGGATTTTGCCAGCTCGCCCAAGGCTGAGATGGCCCCGACTCCTGACAGGATTCTCGTTCTGAACTGGAAATTTTTTAGCCGCTCTATCATTTGAACCTCTCAAGCTTTTTTCTGTAGGCAAAAACGCCACACGTATATCAGAAAACCCTTACAGGAGCAAGGAAAGAAAACTGTTACATTCCAAGAGGTAATATGTTATACAAAAAAGTTTAAGAAGACCATTTTACCAGGAGGCATCCAAGTGCTTGAAATTCTGAGTCGTGGATTCCGTGACGCAAAACAATACCTTCAGGGTATGCGCACTCTCAACGAGGAGAATGTCGCCGAAGCTCTCAAGATTGTTAGAGTCTCATTACTGGAAGCCGACGTAGAGTTTAACATTACCAAGTCCTTTCTCGAAAACGTCAAAACTCAGGCGCTGGGTGAAACAGTCCAGGTCAGGGTAAAGCACAAGGATAAGAAGCTAAAAGTATCTCCGGGTGACCACTTCATAAGACTGTGCCACGATGAATTGACCAAGTTAATGGGAGCAGCCGACACTGGCCTCAATCTTAAAGGCAGTCCGGTTAGTTTGATTATGATGGTGGGGCTACAGGGGTCAGGAAAAACCACAACTGCTGCCAAGCTGGCCAAACTTCTCATTAAATCGGGAAAACGTCCTATGCTTGTCGCTGCTGACGTATACCGTCCAGCGGCCATTGATCAGCTCAAGACATTGGGAGCATCGCTAAACATTCCGGTTTATAGCGACACTGGCGCCAGTCCTCCGGATATTTGCGCAAAATCGGTATCCCAGGCTGCTGCCCTCGGATGCAACGTGGCAATATTTGACACAGCGGGAAGAATCACTGTAGACGAAGCCCTGATGGAAGAGTTGCGACAGATCCAGCAGTTGACTGCTCCACAAAATGTCCTTCTGGTGTGTGACGCCATGATAGGCCAGGAATCGGTAAACGTGGCGCGCTCATTTAATGAGCGTATACCGCTGACTGGGTTTATCCTCACGAAACTGGACGGCGACGCTCGTGGCGGTGCCGCCATTTCAATAAAAGAAGCCACCGGGGTTCCAATCAAGTTTGTCGGAATGGGTGAAGGTCTCGACAGGCTCGAGGAGTTCCGTCCTGACGGTTTGGCTTCAAGGATTCTTGGTTTTGGCGATGTAGTTGGCCTGGTTAAAGATTTTGAGGAAGTCGTCGATGAGAAAAAAGCGGAAGAAGACGCCATCCGCATGCTTCAGGGTGATTTCTCCCTGAACGACTTTTTGAGCCAGGTAAAGACCATCAAGAAAATGGGACCCCTGCAGGATGTTCTGGAAAAACTTCCTTTTTTTCAGGGCGCCATGCCTCAACAATCTGCAATAGACGATTATGAGTTGGTTAGAGTAGAGTCGATCATCAATTCAATGACCCAGAAAGAGCGCAAGCATCCTGATTTAATTGATGACAGCAGAATCACCAGGATAGCTAAAGGATCAGGTCGAAAAGAGTCCGAAGTAAAGGATCTGCTGTCCAAGTTCAAGGACATGAGAGACCTCATGAGCGCCATGGGCGGCGGTAAAATCAAAGGCAGATTTAAAAGGCTCAAGGGGCTCAAAAAGATGCTGGGTGATGGCTTTTCAGGATTGACAGGCGCAGGCCAACCTGTGATGCCGACCCCGGAGAATCCTTTTGCGCTTCCGGAGATTTCTCAGAACAAGGTTGTTTCCAGAAAATCTCTTGAAAAGCAAAGGAAGAAAAATAAAGAAGCCCGCAAAGCGCGCAAGAAGTCGAAGAAATGATTCCCGTATAAAAGGCGAATGGGAATAATTTTTTTTAGAGGCATGGTATTGCTTGTTAGATCAGATAAAAAATTTTATTCTATAAAGCCTGAATTTCAACAGTCGGGCATGTTCTATAACAGGAGGAAAATATGTTCTGGAAATTGATCGGGATGATCGCTTTAGGTTTGATCAGCGCTGGTCTGAGCTACTACAAGAAAAACTATTTTGTAAACCTTTTCAACGATATTCTTGGCAAAGATGAGGACGAAGATGCAGCTACCCGGGTTGGACGGGGCTTCATCTATGGTTTTCTTTTTCCGATTTATTTCTGCCTTCTATTATCAGGACTCGCAGTCCTGATAAGCTTTCTGATTGGAGCCGGTATCATAGCAGGAATAGTTTTCATAATGGTTTGGCTCACTGAGAAGATACTTCCCCAGAAATTACTGGGAGGCTACATCGTCACCCTTTTCAACAAGATAGGCCTCAAAGGCGCCAAATGCGAAAGCAAACCTTCTTGCACGGTCCAATCCGACATTTATCCGCCGAATCAAGGCAATTAATTCAAATCTAACCAATCCAGGGAATTTATTACACTCCCTTGTTATTAAGAAAAGGCTCTTCATCAGAAGAGCCTTTTCTTTTTGGTTTTCAATATGACTTCCCTCAACCTGTTCAGCCTTATGACAGGTGGTGAGGGTGAATACCTACTTCATTTATTTCAGGTTTTTTTCCATTTCCCTGATTCTCTCATCCATTGTGATCATGGCCAATCTGACAGAATCTACGAATCTCTCCTGAATTTCACCCTGCCTTGCGAGGTTTGCCAGGAACTCGGTCCTTTGTTGGGTCCTCTTCTGTAAAAGTCTGAAATATTCGATGTCTTCAGGGGGTGTGTATTTTTCGTCGTAGAGTGAATCAAGAAATGTCAGACTCCCCTTCCTGGGCAATCTCAAACCCGGATATATTTCCCAGTCCTCAGCATCCATCTTGCCCCTGGCCAGATGAACAACCATAGGTAAAGTCAATTCTTTGGGAATATCTATTTCCTTGCCTTGTGAACCGTAAAATTTATTTGTGTTGAGTATTATCCCGATAGCCCCTCTCTTGAACAATTCCTCAAAGCGCTCACAGTCCAGGGTCAGTGGATATACTCTAAACGGGTTGGCAAAGGGCTCAAAGACCAAACGGTTCATTTCGGACTCTGCGACATTCTCCGCCGATGTTCTCATCGTGGCCAAGGACGCTCCCATAGCCACTGCAAGTCTGTGGTTGGAAATAAAAGTGATGGGCGGTAGGGTGGTGTCCTTCATAAGGTAGCACACATAGTTGGGCATCGGGCCGGTATCAGCCAGATTCAACAACCATTCCCTACTTTTGATGGCTCTTCCATTACGATTTCTGATGTCTGTCGGGAAAATAACTTTTTGCCCCATGGCGTCCAGAGTGACCATCTGATTCATTCCAGTCATCCAGAAATCTATGTCTTTCGATCCGGCCTCCGTTCCATCTGTCTTGTCGAAAAGATTGGGCTCCAGGACTATACTTTTGTTGTGGGTCATATCAATGTTGAAAGCATCATCGTGAATGACCGTCACTTTTTCACCTTCATCTGTTTTTATCGCGCCTTCGTGGAACGCTGAGTTGGTGAGAGATGATTTCCCGGAACCCGACAGTCCAAAAACTGCCATGGAAGAATTACCCTCAGCCAAATGGAATTCCTTTATCCCTGCATGACATGCAACCATGCCCGCACGGACTCCGATGGTCCAAGCGAATGTCAGGAGGTTTTTCTTCATCTCACCGAAATATCTCAACCCTAACACCGCCACTGCGTTATGTTCCGAATCTATAATTACCAGACCAATGGGGAAATCCGGGTGTTTCCAGTCCGGATCCGCAATCATTATGACATCGGTCTCTCCCTGGAGCTTGGTAGATTTAGAATATGCTTCGAGGTATTCAGGTGTTTCATGCTGAAAATTCAGGCAAACGTTAAGAGCATTAATTGCATGTCGTTCCGTGGTAGCGTAATGGACCTTCACCATGCAGTCAGGATCCAGGCCCATATAGGCGTTTGCGTAAATAAGAGGTTTGGATCCCATGTCGTAAACCGCTTCACGAAGAATAGTCTCGTATTTGCCTTTGTCTGCACCCATTTTCGGTACCAAAACCCTGGCTTTCGCTGTCCTGCCCAATATTGACCCATCATTAACCACCAGTACTTTGGCGTCAGCGGGCAGACCCATTTCTTTGGCTTTATACATGGGATGGTCAGTAACTATGACTCCGGGTTGTTTACGCGCCAATTCGTAACATTCATGCAAATCCACCTTTTTGACGTTGTTACCGTAAAAGACCGTTTTAATGATCGCCTGAAATGAACTAGTCTGTTTTGGATCCAAAACACTCTCTGTTGCCATACCGCCTCCTGAAAATTTGCCAAGCATGCCTTCTGCCTGCCTGACCATTGATGATTGTGACAAGATCTTCTCCGGAAAAGCCTTAAAAATTTTTTCGCGCTGTTAACATCCAAGGATTTACAATTGAATCAGCTCATCAATGATTCGGATTTCACACAGCAGTCCTCCTTTATATCACAATGCTGACAAAACACGAATTGTTTATTTACATCGAGGGCATGGGCAGTTTCAGTTCATTATTTCAGAAACTCCTCTGCAGTTGCCTTTTTATTTCAAAAAGTATAGGAATAGCCTCAACGGGGCTTGATCGCTCACAATCTCTCACCTGTCCGGAGAGACAGCATCAAGAAAAGAAGAACATGTCCGATGCCAAGAATTGTTTTAGAATGGATAACGCCAAAAATCTGCATGTGATTTTTCATTGTTTGCTTTCTTGTTCAAAGCTGACTGCAACATTGATCATGCTGGTCGTTCTTTTGTCCGGGTGCAGTAATTCAATATATGGTCTCATTAAACCGGATGGCAAAAATCAGACGTCCACTCCTCAATCTACATTGATCAAACCGAAAATGGATGATTCACCTCCTGTTAGTCATGACTCCCAACAAAAGTCGTCAGATGGTGTAGCTAAAATTACCGAAGGCCAACAGGAGGTTTCCGATAGAAACCTGGAAAACCTCAAGCCGCCAAACGATTCGGCCAAAATTGTTCTGGAACCTTTACCTAAGGCGCCTTCAGAAGAAATTCCGAAACCTCCCAAAAGATTGACCGGAACAGAGCAAGGAAAATTTCCCGAAGGAAAAGATCAAAAGCCAGGAGACAAACCGGCTTTGCCATTAAAAAACACAAAGGATTCAGATGAAGACGAAATGCTCGGACTTGAGACTGAAGAGCGAAACCCCAGTTTCAAAAAACATGATCATTCGAGATATCTCACGACCATAAAGAATTCGGCGATTGATATGGTCAATAAGGAACCTGATTCTGTTTATGCGAGAATGTGCAGACATAACACCTCGGAAGAATGGTCATTGAGCCTGTATTTTGTGCAGGCCAAAAATTATTACTTTCGTATATACGTTTGGGATCCTATAGAGAACAACTGGGCTGAAACTTTTGAATCTGAAAAACGACCTGTTACGGGCTATAAGAAGCATTTATCTTTCAGTTTGGCAGGGAAGAAATGTATCTCACTCAAAGGCAGCGACAGGGAATAAACCAGTTTTGACGCAGCAAACATAATCATGAGGTCTGTTTCTTTGACTCGCTGATAATTTCGGGTTTTGAATCTCGAGTTTTCTGCCTTGGTGTGAGAAAATCAATAAAGAGCTTTAACGACCCACTAGATGAGAATATGATATCTATTTATGGAGGCTCTTGTCATGAGCGAATACACTGCTTTCGACAACGAAGTATTTGTCGGTAGGGATAAATCCGGAAATTTAGCGGCGCTATTGTTGCTGTCGCTGTTTTTGGTGGCGCTGGATGGCCACCAGTCTGAAACACAGGCACAGCAAAACAGGGAACAATGTTATGAGTGCTGCGCCGGGTCAGGCTTGGATGAATACTACACTGAACAGTGCAGACTAAAGTGCTTTAGAAATCCTGACCATTGCATGAAGACTGCGGCAAAAGAACCGGTAGCCAGACCTCAGGCCAAACCAACAACAGAGAAACCTCAACGAACTCAACCTGTGGAACAGCCACCGGCCCTGAACCAGGAACCGCCGGTTCGACCACAACCCAGAAGAGCAGAGTTTGTCTGGCCTAATCCTTTGAATCTCGTTCCAGGACGTGAATTCGAGGCTGCAGGTCAGATTCTGGCATTAAATGGAATTGGGCAGCGACACCCAAATTACCCGGCGGCCATGCGCGCCGTAGAGCAAGTGTTGATTGATTTCGGTAGGAACAATCCAACCGGTGGGGCATTACCTACTTCCCTGCTCGAGCGCCTGGTCGGTCAGTTCAGATAAACCGTGCGCTCTAATTTCCCAAGTTGTTTGTGATGAGAACTGCCAAATCACCGATGATTTTAATGGCTGTAGTCCTGGTGACTGTGACGGCCTTGAGAGTCAACAACGTCTGGTCTGAATACAGGCTCATGCCCCTGTCAAACGCAAACTCGACGGGAGTAGTTCAAATTTATCCCGAATGGTGGGGTGACGCGCCTTCTTTGGGCCAATTGACTGAATGCAAGGATTCCACTAAGTGTGTGGCCTGCCACAAGGAAAATGCCAGTATGGACCCACGGCATGCCATTGCGTGTAACAATTGCCACGGTGGGAATATGGAATCTGAAGACAGGAAAAAGGCTCATGAAGGTTTGATCGCCGACCCTGGTTCACTAGCAGTTGTCGATAAAACCTGCGGAAAATGTCACCACGAGGCTGTGCTAAAAGTAAAAAACTCAGCTATGGCCTTGTCTCCAAGAATGATAAACCAAACGCTGTTTGCTTTCGGAGCCACAGAGTTTTCCAAACAGGTTTACGCGACAGTCGGCGCTTTAAATTTGCTGGAACTCCCCGATCCAGGCGTGTATTTTCAGAACTTTTCACTGGCGTCTGATGGCGAGAAAGCCACTGGGACTATTCCGGAAAGAGAACTGCGGAATTTGTCCGGAAATCTTGGGGCCGACCTGTTGAGAAGATCATGCCTGAGGTGTCACCTCCACACCAGAGGTTCAACACGCGCCGGAGAAAGCAAAGGAAGCGGCTGCTCGGCCTGCCATGTGGCATACTCCAACCGAAGCAACGGGAAACCCACATTCCACGCAATAATCAGAAATGTCGGCGTGACTGCTTGTCTGAAATGTCATAACTCCAATCATGTGGGAGGGGATTTTGTTGGACTCTATGAAAAAGACCACAATAGAGGGTTCAAGTCCCCGATTCTTTCGGGACATCAGGCTCCCACCATTTATGGCTCGGAGCAGCACAGGCTTCGCACGGACTCTCACTTCAACGCTTCCATGACCTGTGCTGATTGTCATACTTTGAATGAAATTCATGGCACGGGAAAACCACTGTCGGGACGGGAAAAGAATGTCCGGATTTCCTGTAGTGGTTGCCATGTTTCAGGGGACCACCCTTCCGTGAAAAAAGACGAGTCAGGAAACTTTATCCTGATGACCAGGAACCGAACACGAACAATTACAAAATGGAACCCCGAAACGTTTGCCCATAAAATAAAAGCTCACAGGGATTCCCTGACGTGTTCATCATGTCACGCCGCATGGTCTTTCCAGGACTACGGATTCAATCTGATGCTGGATGAACGGAACGAATTCTGGAAATGGTCGATAAATTCATCTCAAAATGACCCGCAGGTTCAACAACTGCTCCGAAAGTATACTGGGGACTTTGCCGAGCTAATTCCGCCTGAGGGTGGAAGACTTCCTGCAATTCCTGAGGAAGAATGGCAGAGTCCTCGTTCTACTGACTGGCTATCGAACGCTTCCCGCAACGGAATCTGGTACAGGGGATGGACTTTAAGGCGATGGTCCAACCCTCCGCTAGGCCTGAATTCGCAGGGTAAGGTCAGTGTCTTGCGGCCAATGCATCAGTATGTAGTTTCATATGTCGACAAGAACGAAAGATTGATGCTGGATAGTCACTTGCCTACAACTGGGGCAGGTTTCCCTTCTTTGATAGTGAATCCATATACTCCTCACACCACCACAAGAATGGGAAGGAGATGCCATGATTGTCACGGCAGCTTCAAGGCCGCTGGAATGGGTGAGGTGGTAAAGGGAATTGAGAAACCAACAATCAGTCCACTCATCAGAGAGGAGGATCAGGTTTCGAACGGGGTTTTCAGATGGGACGCTTTTATTGACCATAAAGGGAATCCTCTTCAATTCAGCGTTTATGACGCACCTGCAGGACCATTGAATCGGAAATTGCTTGAAGGCCTGCTTAATCCATCATCGGAACACAAAACTGAATGGTTTAAACACCTTTGGAATTAGGCATGTACAGCCATGAAGCGTAGAGACGACCGCTTTTTGAACTGGCAAACTCGCTTGACTGTTTTGTTCAACCGAATATAAAGTCTGAATCATGTGATCAACAGAGAAAGAATAATCTATCCAGGGGAAAAAGTTGAAAATAACTCCAGAGCAGGTCGATTATGTCGCTATTTTGAGTAGGCTTCACCTCACGCCAGAAGAGAAATCCAAGTATATGAATCAGTTGGATGACATTCTCAAGTACATGGATGCTTTAGAGGCCGTGGACACAGAGAATGTGATCCCGATGGCAAGTCCGGTAGAATTGTTCAACCCTTTAAGGGACGACGTGGTCAAGCCGTCATTAAACATTGACGAGGCTTTGGCCAATGCGCCGCAAGTTGAAGGAACCGCATTCGTAGTGCCTAAGATAATAGAATAATATATTTTATAAATCCGTGAAAATGTCATCAGAAAGGGAGCTACTTTGTCTGATCTTTTCAATAAAACAGCTTACGAACTGTCTCATTTGCTGGAACAGAGAAAAACATCCTCTACCGAAATAACCGAGTCTTTTTTGAATCGGATCAGAAAGGTAGAACCGGAAATAAGGGCGTTCGTCACGATGGATGAGGAATCAGCTCTGGAATCGGCCAGAGTTGCGGACCAATTACGGGAAAAAGGAGATTCCGGCCCTCTGACTGGAATCCCCATAGCAATCAAGGACAATATGTGTTTCAAGGGGAGGCGAACCAGCTGTGGATCAAGGATACTGGAGAACTTCAAGCCCCCATATAATGCAACAGTAGTAGAGAAAATCCAGGGCGCCGGAATGGTGATTCTGGGAAGCGCTAACATGGATGAGTTCGCAATGGGGTCTTCGACTGAGACTTCGTGTTGGGGAGCGACTCGAAATCCTTGGGGGAGCGATCTGACACCCGGTGGTTCCAGTGGTGGTTCGGCTGCGTCTGTGGCGGCCTGCGAAACGCCGGTGTCACTTGGCTCTGATACTGGGGGGTCCATCAGACTGCCGGCTTCCTTCTGTGGCGTCACCGGCATGAAACCAACATACGGCGCCGTCTCAAGATTCGGGCTTGTAGCCTATGCATCCAGCCTTGATCAGATTGGGCCTTTTGCGCATGACATAAAGGACGTGGCCCTGTTGTTGAACCTCATAAGCGGTCATGATCCAATGGATTCCACATCGGCCCCAGTCTCACATCCAGACTTTACCAATTATTTGGATACATCTATCAAGGGTATGACGATAGGAGCCCCCTCCCAGTTTTTCGAAAAGATTGAAAACCAGGATGTTGAGAGCGCAATGTCTGAAGCGAGAAGAGTTTTCGAGTCCATGGGAGCAAAATTCGTGGAACTCTCCCTACCCCACCTGGATTACGGTATTGCAGCTTATTACATCATAGCTCCCTGCGAGGCTTCATCAAATCTCGCCCGGTATGATGGCGTCAAGTATGGCTACAGGTCGGACAACCCAACAGGAATGATCGACATGTACTGCAAATCTAGGGCCGCCGGCTTCGGCCAGGAAGTTAAACGCAGGATCATGCTCGGAACTTATGCCCTGTCATCAGGTTACTATGACGCTTATTACCTGAAGGCTGCCAAGATACGCACTCTGATCACGAATGATTTTAAGAAGGCATTCGAGTCGTGCGATGCCATTTTTTGCCCAACTGCTCCGGCGCCGGCTTTTAAATTAGGCGAGAAGATAGATGACCCGATGCAGATGTACCTGACGGACGTTTTCACGATTCCTGTTAACATGGCGGGTCTACCAGGCGTTTCTATTCCTGGTGGCATGTCTTCCGACGGGTACCCGATAGGAGTTCAACTCATTGCGTCCCATTTTCAGGAGGCAAAGCTCATTAAGCTATCATCCGCATTCCAGAGCCAAACCAATCATCATTTATCAAAGCCTGAGTTGTAGGTCATTGAGGACACCATGGAATACGAAACTGTCATAGGACTTGAAATACACGCTCAACTTCTCACTGATTCGAAAGCCTTCTGTTCGTGCTCAACCAAATTTGGAGCACAGCCTAATATGAACACTTGCCCGATCTGTCAGGGAATGCCCGGAACCTTACCTGTTTTTAATAGGAAAGCGCTTGAATTCACTATAAAGATGGCCCTGGCATGCAATTGTTCAATCAATGAGTTGAGCAGATTTGCACGAAAGAACTATTACTACCCTGACCTTCCAAAGAATTACCAGATTTCACAGTATGAATTGCCTGTCTCGGAACATGGTTGGGTCAATGTTGAAACAGACAGCGGCGTGAAAAAAATTGGAATCACCAGAATTCACATGGAAGAAGATGCTGGAAAATTGATACATGATGAACGCAGACCGGTTTCTTATGTAGATCTGAACCGGACCGGCGTGCCTCTGATCGAAATTGTCTCGGAACCTGACATGCGAACTCCGGAAGAGGCAGTCAGTTATCTCAAGACATTACATTCGGTCCTTGTTTATCTTCGGATCTGCGATGGAAACATGGAAGAGGGAAGTTTCAGGTGCGACGCGAATGTGTCGGTCCGGCCGATTGGAACGAAAGAATTGGGAGTCAAAACTGAATTAAAGAATATGAATTCATTTAGAAATGTTCAGCGTGGACTTCAATTCGAGATTGAACGCCATGTCGATGTCCTGCGAGAGGGAGGAAAGATCGTACAGGAAACCAGACTTTTCGATCCAGGCTCCGGAACTACGGTCTCGATGAGAAGTAAAGAGCAAGCCCATGATTACAGATATTTTCCTGATCCAGATTTATTACCCCTACGTGTCAGTAAAGAGTGGATAGATGAAATTAGACATGGTCTGCCAGAGTTGCCGGCAGAAAAGAAGGAACGCTTTATAGCCGAATTCGGCATTCCCACTTATGACGCCGGAGTCCTGACCGCTTCCAGAGACCTGGCGGATTATTTTGAACAAGTTGTAGCGCTATTCAATAATCCCAAATCTGTGAGCAACTGGATCATGACAGAATTTATGAGAGCCCTCAAGGCGGATGAACAACCAATTGAATACGTCCCTGTGAAGCCCTGTGACCTGGCTGAACTTTTAAACATGATAGAAGGCGCTAAAATATCTGGAAAAATAGCTAAGGTGGTCTTTGATGAAATGTGGTCCACCGGGAACTCGGCCCAAAGCATAGTCAAAGAAAAAGGGTTGCTTCAGGTTTCTGACACCTCAGAACTTGAATCCATAATTTTGAAAATCCTGGCTGACAATCCCAAGGAAGTGGAGAAATACCTGGCGGGAAAAACTCAGGTGTTGGGTTTCTTTGTAGGGCAGGCCATGAAAGCCTCCAAAGGAAAAGCAAATCCGGGAATGCTGAACAAAATCCTGGCCGATGAGTTGTCCCGGTTGTCAAGAAGCTAGAGAACTCCCGCATTAAAGTTTACTCGTCTTTGCTGGAAGGCCCTTTTTTCAGGGCCTTCGCCGGTTTTTTAGGTTGAAGCTTTTTCTGGTCTCTAGACGTCTCGCGTGTTTCTTTTTCGGCATCACCAACAACTTTTTTGCCCAGTTGGTTGTCCATGGCCTTCCAGGTGGCAGCGAATTCTCCAGCTTGCTCCTGCATTGAATCTAGAGTCTTCCTTGCCGCAAGAAAATTTTCCAACTGACTGAGTTCATCCGCCCAGTCTACCTTCCACTTATCTTTCGCTCCCGTTCGCTTCAGGCTGATGGGTTT
>CAYNZA010000060.1:0-17420 GCA_964401595.1 uncultured Desulfomonile sp. | reverse complement strand
TCAGCCGGGTTAACCGGCATCAAGACGGTATCAAAGTCAAAAAGAGAAATACATTTTTTTATAATGTTGGGGTCGTGATGGCCCGTAACTCCGAGATATCGGGTCAAGCCTCTTTCTTTTGCCCAGACAAATGCTTCAATAGCGCCCCCAGGACCGAATATCAAATCTATGTCATGATCCGTACGGACATCATGAACCTGCCAGAGATCCAGATGATCTGTCCTCATGTTCTGGAGTGTTTCCGACAGATGCGTTAATGCGCCATCCCTGTCTCTGGCATGCGATTTGCTCGTCAGAAAAATGTCTTTTCGTCTTTCACCTAACGCTAACCCATAATAATACTCGCTACCGGAATAAGCTCTGGCTGACTCAAAATAATTGACGCCCAGATCCAGGGCCCTGTTTACCAACTGGTACGCTTGATCTTCGAAATCGAAGGTTCTTAGTATTCCTTCTCCTCCGAGTCCGATAATTGTGACTTTTTCACCTGTCTTGCCCAATATTCTGACTGGAATTGTCATTGCCCCGCCTCAAGAGTTTAAACTCCCGGTTATCAACCCCATGTCACAAGGCCCATGGAGAGAGGATTAAAGAGATAGGGGTGAAATGGCGTGACTCGAACTTTGTAGGCGTAAACTCCGGTCTCTTCGCATTCCACAGTCGCCTTGAACCTCCACACCCCGTCTTGTCCAGTCCCGTCAGTCATCATTGCCGTGACATTTCGGCTTACCATTTTTTCAGATTGCAGTCCTGATCCTACAACTCCGTAGCATAAATCTACCACAATCTCTTCATTTCTGATCGGGCCAAGATTTATATCGGCCCTGACCTCAATGGTGTCTCCCAATGAAATCCTGTCTCCCTTGGGAAGGCTGACGTCCAGGACCCTGACATCTCTCCACAGGGATTTCATCCTGTGTTTCCAGTCTCTGAGTTCAATAGCCCGCGCCTGTCTGTTCTCACCAAGTATCTGATGCGCAAAGCCGGCCTGAACATAATACTCTTCCATGTACTGCTCGATCATGCGATGGGAGTTAAAAAATCCCGAGACTTTTGCCATGCTGTTCTTCATCATTTCAATCCATTTATGGGGCAAGCCGTCAGGGCCACGATCAAAAAATGTCGGAACAACCTTCTCCTCAAGTATTTCGTAAATTTCCTGAGTTTCGAGGCGATCCTGATAATCATGGTCATGATAATCTTCTTCCGATCCTATTGCCCAACCATTGGTTCCATCGAAGGCTTCTGGCCACCAGCCATCGAGAATGCTCATGTTGAGAACTCCATTGGCGGCCGCCTTCATACCCGAAGTGCCGCAGGCCTCCCTCAAACGTCGAGGATTGTTAAGCCACACGTCACATCCCTGAATGAGGTATCTGGCAACGTTTATATCATAATCTTCGATGAAGACCAGATTGCGTCTGAACCCCTCGGATCTGGACAAATGAACTACATCCTTTATGATCTCTTTGCCCAGCATATCCTTGGGATGAGCTTTGCCAGCAAATATGAACTGGACGGGCCGACGTTTGTCAGACATCATTCGCAGCAGACGATCGGGATCCGACAATATGAGTGAGGCCCGTTTATATGGAGCAAATCGTCTGGCAAAGCCTATGGTGAGAGCTTCAGGGTTCAGGAACTCGCGGGCTCGTTTTCTGTCTAGTGTTGAGCCCCCACTGGTTCGCATTTGTCTTACCAGTCGTCTGCGGCAGAAACCGACCAGCCTTTCTCGCCTGGTTTCATGCACACCCCATATCTGGTCATGAGGGATATTGTAAACACGGGACCATATTTTGGTGTTGTCTGGTTCTTCAACCCAACCTTCACCAAGATACCTGTCGAAAAGATCGGACAACTCCTTTGAAATGTAAGATGGTATATGGACCCCATTGGTCACATACCCGATTGGAATATCTTCTTCGTCCACATGCGGCCAAAGTGACCGCCACATTTTTTTGGAGACTTCACTATGGAGTTTGCTCACGGCGTTGACCCCGCGAGAAAGTCTCATAGCCAGAACCGCCATCGACAAGGGCTCAGATTTGTCATCAGGATTTGACCGCCCCAAGTCCAGTAAATCCTTCACGCTTAATCCCATGGACGCAAGATAACGTCTGAAATATTTTTCAACCAGTTCGGGCGGGAACAGATCTATACCGGCCGGAACCGGGGTGTGGGTAGTGAAAACCGTGCTGGCAGCGACCGATTCCAATGCCGCGTCGAATGGGGTCTTGTACGTGGCCATCGTCTGCCTGATACGCTCAAGAGCGGCAAACGCCGCATGTCCTTCATTCAGGTGATAGACAAACGGCCACAATCCCAGTAGATGCAAAGCCATGGCCCCGCCTGTCCCCAGGACTATCTCCTGCTGCATGCGCATCTCAAGATCACCGCCATATAACTCTGCGGTAATCTTTTTTACGTGATCCGGATTGGATGGATCCGATGAATCCAGCAAATACAGGGGAATTCTGCCGACCTGGACTTTCCATATGAGTATCTTGGCCGTCACGCCATCAATTTCCATGTCAAAAGACGCCTGTCTGCCCGACCCATCCATAACCGGCAAAACAGGCATGTTGTAAAAATCGTTCTCAGGATAGGATTCCTGCTGCCATCCGTCTATATTGAGGTATTGTTTGAAATATCCCTTTTGATAAAGAAGGCCTACGCCGATAAGTGGAAAGCAGAGGTTGGATGCGCTTTTAAGATGATCTCCAGCCAGTACTCCCAGACCCCCAGAATAAATCGGAAGGCACTCACCGATGCCGAATTCCATGCTGAAATACGCTATCCGGTAGTCTATAGGCCTCTCCATGTTAAACGAATAATTCTCTATGCTACTAACATAGTCGTCAAAAGACCTTTCAACAGTTCGTATCTGGTCTATCAACGCAGAATCTTCAAGAATTTCCTTTTTGCGCTCTTCAGTCAGATTGGCCAGCAGAATGATTGGATTGTGTGAGCAACTCTCCCAAAGTTCCGGGTCCAATGCCTGAAATAATCGGCTGACCTCCGGATTCCAGGTGAACCACATGTTCATCCCAATAATTCTCAATGATTGCAGTTCCTCCGGTAGGTCCGGTTTTACTATTAAACGCCGCAGCATCATATAATCTCCAGAAAAAGAAGAATTAGTCATAACAGAACATTAGTTGAATCGTTGCAGGCAATTTTTAACAGGAAACCGGTATAAAATCAAGGACGGCTCTCAGAGCTAAAATCATTTGCGAAAAGCTTGCCGGACACATATAATGACCGTATGGTCAATGGTGGCCTTTCAATTCTTCCGACTCAAAAGTATTTACCCAATGCCGTTCAAAGACAGTACATCCAGGCTGTTCCAAAGCCTTAGTCCCGAAAAGCGGGAGAAAATATTTACAGCGGCCGCAGAGGAATTTGCCGAGCACGGCTACAGGAAAGCGTCTGTGAACAGCATAGTGAAGACGGCCGGTATCAGCAAGGGCAGCCTGTTCCAGTATTTTTCTACTAAACGCAATCTTTTCGATGGACTGGTGGATCTGGCTTCTGATCAGGTGAAGATTTATCTTAGATCGGTCAGGGAAGAAACTCGGGAACTAGGCTTTTTTGATCGTCTGGCCAGACTCATCAGGTCTGGCTTTGAATTTATAGACAATCGCCCGGCTCTATCCAGAATTTATTTCCATTTACTTCAATCGGGTGATTCGCCTTTTGGTCTTGAGAGGATTGTGGATCTTAGAAGAAGAGGGGAGAGCTTCCTTTTTGAATTGCTTTTGGAAGCCCAGGGAAACGGGGAGTTGCGCAAAGACCTGGATATTGAGAAATTGGCATTCATCCTGAATTCTGTTTTGGAAAACCTCCTTAGGTCATATTACCTGGATCATCTGTCTGCTGGGCATGGCCTCTACAGGGGAGACCGAATGACTCTTGATGAGTGGATAAGAACAACCGTGGATTTTGTCAGGAACGGCCTGGACGCTCCGAAATGATGCGCCGGACGGTTTTTATAGCACAAGTGTAAAGGCGCCGTTGATCTGCTGATTCGTATCCAGGAATGGCCGTGGCTTTTCGGGAAGTGATCAAAGGACGAAGGAGTCCGAAAAATGGGAATTTTAGGTAAGACGTTACACTTTTTGATCATGCTGACAGTTCCTTACCTGGTTCTGTCTATTGAAAGCAGTCATGCTGAGCCCCTAAAGATGAAATTCGGATCCATTCCGGCTATTCAGTCATTACCGATATTTGTGGCCGAAGAAAAAGGTCTTTTTCAGAAGGAGGGTCTTGATGTTGATGTCCTCCAGTTCAACACAGCGGCTGAAAAGGACATAGCATTGGCGTCTGGAGGGATTGATGGATGTTTTGCCGACCTGGTCACACCCATGGCCATGAAGGGGAACGGACAGGAAATAGCGATAGTTGCAAAAAACTATGATACTCGAACTGATCGACGGATGTTTGCAATCATGACGAAACCGAACTCCACTTATAATAGTCTGGCCGAACTGGCGAACGTCCCTATCGCCATTTCATCAAATTCAGTTGTGGACTATGCGAGTGAGCGTTTGATGAGGCAGGCTGGAATGCCGAAAGAAAAATACGACACAATTGAATCCAAAAATATTGGGTTACGATTTCAGATGCTCATCACTGGTCAGCTAGAGGCTGCGGCGCTTCCTGAACCACTGTTGACGGCCGCTCTGGAAAAGGGCGCCAGGAGTTTGGCTGACGATTCCGGGTTGGGCGAGACTCAGACCGTGATCGTGTTTTCAAATAAATTTGCGGGTTCAAGGCCGGAGGCGGTGAAGCGGTTCCTCATTGCTGTGAACAAGGCTAATGAACTGATCGCTTCCGATCCCGACAGCGTCAGGTCTATAATGGTAGAAAAAAACAGGCTGCCGGCGAATCTCAAAGACACCTTCCATGTTCCACGATTCATGCCGCTTCAGGCTCCTGATGTTGAGTCAGTTCAAAATATTTCCAAGTGGCTCTATGAGCGTGGAATCCTTAAGTCAGAAATTCCCTATGAAAAAATCGTCGATGTCCAATTCCTCCCATGAATTGATCAGAGCCCGGGGTGTTTCCAAGAGCTACTTCACTGACCAAGGTCTGGTAAGAGCTTTGGATCATGTAGATATGGCGCTGGCCGAATCCGAAACGGTCGCTTTGCTCGGTCCCTCCGGATGTGGCAAGTCTACGCTCCTACTCATGATGGCGGGACTGGAAAAGACTGATACCGGTGAGTTGCTGTTTAAGTCGGCCCCTCTGGAGCGGCCGCCCAGGGAAATAGCCCTGGTTCTTCAGGATTATGGTCTTTTCCCTTGGAAAACTGTTAGAGCCAACATTGAACTGGGACTCAGAATCAGAAGGGATCATGTAAATTGGAGCGACATAATGGTTCTTCTGAAAGAACTGGACATATCGGATAAGCTTGACGTCCATCCGCAACAACTGTCCGGCGGGCAGAAGCAGAGAGTCGCGCTGGCCAGAGCCCTTGTGCTCAATCCCACGCTGTTGCTCCTGGATGAGCCTTTTTCGGCCCTTGATACGCTGAACAGGGAACGTTTACAGGACCTGACGACGACGCTATGGCGTCAACGACGTTTTGCCATGACCCTGGTGACTCATAACATTCAGGAAGCTGTTCGGTTGGGGCAGAAAATAATATTGATGGGGGGCGTTCCCGGAAGAATAATAAAAACAATCGACAATCCATCAGCCTGTGAATCAGGTTTTTTTGGCAGGGCGGAATTTTACGAACGATGTTCGGAGGTCAGAGCCGAACTTGAGTGTGCGTCATGAATCACAAATCCGGATATCTCCCGGCCATCCTTGCGCTGTTGGCGCTATGGCAAATTGGCGCGTCCATTTCCGGCCCCAACATTGTAGCCACTCCGGTTATGACCATTGAAAAGCTATTTCACGAAGCCCAGACTATAAAGTTCTGGAAGCACGTTGAGGCTTCATCTTTCAGGATTGTTTGCGCCCTTGTCATCTCATTTGTGACCGCCATACCTCTGGGACTCTATCTGGGCTCAAGCAGGCGGGCAGATCGAATTGCCAGACCCTTGATCTATCTTACCTATCCTGTGCCAAAAATTGTCTTCCTGCCCCTGGCGCTTCTTTTGTTCGGCATAGGCGACTTGAGCAAGATAATGCTGTTGTCCTTGATACTCTTCTTTCAGCTCCTGATAACTGCCAGGGATTCGGCTCGATCAGTGAGTCGTTCAGCAAAGTACTCGCTTAAAAGTCTCGGCGCCAATCGCTGGGACCTGTTTATTCACGTTATTTGGCCGTCAACCCTGCCTTCCGTTTTTACGGCTCTGAGAATAGCCACCGGGACTGTAGTCGCTGTCCTGTTTTTCGTGGAATCGATTGGAGCGCGTTACGGAATCGGATTCTATATTCTGGACGCATGGGGTCGCGCCGACATTCCCCAAATCTATGCAGGAATCATTATCATGGCCCTTATGGGAGTGATCCTTTACGAAACATTCGATATTCTTGAGAGAGTTTACTGCAGATGGAACCAGTTATAAAAAACAAGCCGCTCAACGCATGGAGCCCTGACGAGCGCATATCAGCCGTCAAAAACATTTTTAACACCATTACTCCACATTATGACCTGCTCAACAGGATAATGTCCGCAAGACGGGACGTCTACTGGCGAAAATTTGCTGTGAACAGGCTGCCCATGGAAGTTAAAAAGGTCCTTGATGTTGCAACCGGAACTGGAGACCTCGCCATAGAGATCGTTTCACAGCGGCCTCAAGTGGAGGTCATAGGGGCCGATTTCGTAGAAAAGATGATGAGGATCGCCGAAGCAAAGACTGCAGAGAAAGGCCTTGACACTAGAATAAACTACGTGGCGGGTGACGCCACGAGGCTGCCTTTTGGCGACAACGAGTTTGACAGCGCCACTATAGCTTTTGGGCTCAGGAACATTCCTGACAGACTGGCGGCCATAAAGGAAATAGCCCGGGTCGTAAAACCTGGAGGTAAGCTCATAGTCCTGGAGATGACTTTTCCGGAAAATCTCAGATTGCGACGCTTTTTTACCTGGTATCTCAACAAGATGATACCCATACTCGGGGGCGTGATTTCAGGAAACCCGAAAGCCTACAGATACCTGCCTGATTCTATTCAGGATTTTTTGAGTCCAGCCCAGCTCACTGGTCTCTTCCAACAGGCGGGTCTGCATTCGGTAAAAACATTTCCGCTAACATTCGGTCTGACTTATGTTCACGAGGGTCAGATCACATGAAGAATGACACTCTGAAGGCGTGGATTCAGGCAAGCCGCGCTCCTTTTTTTGTCGCAACACTCATTCCGATGACATTGGGCCTTGCGCTGGCATTGGAGCGTAGTTCATGGAAGCCTTTCAGATGGCTGGTCGTTGTTCTGGCGTCATTCCTGGTCCATTTATGCACAAACCTGGCCAACGACTATTTTGATCATTATGCCGGAGCCGATTCGGGCAAGTCAATTGGTGGCAGCAGGGTTATACAGCAGGGAAAGATTACACCGGTTCAAATTCGCAACGCCATGATCCTCTTCTATGGAATTGCCCTGATTTGCGGATCATGGATCGTTTCCGTATCAGGTTCCAGTATGTTAATTCCAGTAATGTTGTTTGCGTTTTTTTCCAGTCTGTTCTACACGGCGCCTCCTGTTAGATACGGATATCATGGCTTGGGTGAATTGTTCGTGGGACTTAATATGGGACCGGTAATGGTTGCCGGCACATCAGCGGCCCTGGCTGGCTCATTCAATGCGCGGGACCTCCTGGTGTCAATCCCGATAGCCATTATGGTCGCATTCATACTTTTCTACCAGTCGCTATCCGATATTGAGGATGATCTGGCTGCAGGTAAAAACACCCTGGCTGTTCGGCTAGGTCATGGAAGAGCAATATGGGGCGTGCGTGTTTTCTATTCTGCCTCTGTGCTTTCAATGGTCACTCTGGCCGGCTTCAAAATAGTTTCCCCAGTGGCTTGTTTGTCTGTTTTCACTCTTTTGATCGCTGGAAAAATTGACAGATTGATTTGCGGGACTAACGACTGGGTTCAATTGCATGACAAGGGAGGAAAAGTAAGGTTGTTTTATTTGATTAACGGGTTTCTACTGCTAGCTTCGGTTCTGATCTGAACGGTTTGCAGCAATAAACGTTTATTTCCTGCACTGCGGAGTCCTGAGACACAATTTTGGGCATGCCAGGACTCCGGCGTTCTCTATTCCCTATAAGTCCTCAGCTTTCGAACTCTCGTTTCGTTTCCCCTGATTGTATTGGTCCCATTTTAGGCGAGCCTCTGACGGTGGAGGAATCATATTCGACAGCGATTTGACCGCTGGTATTTTTCGAGCCAGCCAACTGTCTTCCTCAGAATCGAAACTGGCCTTGACGGCGCTACTTGCAGTCAAAGTGGAACAGGAAGACCCCAGGACTGCAATGATAATTAGAACAGCAAACCGTGCGACAAACAAATTCATAATAAACACCTGCATCTCAGGAGGTTGATGGTACATATCCATCGATGGATGAGCTTATATTGTTTATTTACTGTAAATTCAAGAATAATTTAACTTTTTATAAAAACTATTTTATATAGCGCTAGTTAAGATATAAACTTATATTTTAACTAATATTAATGGCCTTAATATTTTTGGTAGATATGAGTTAAATTGTATATATGAAGCTATTTCTCGTAGGAAGTAAACGAAAGGGTCAGATGCATGAACAGGCTTTAATGTGATAACAAACTGTATTCAGACGAGATTGGTTCCTAACCATTTTTCCATTACCACAGCGTCATCATCAATGGCCGGGTAATACCTTTTTCTAAATCCTATTGAGCTAAATCCTGATTTCTTGTATAAAGCCCTTGCCGAGTCATTCCCGCGGGCGACGTCAAGGATAATTCTTCTGATGTCCTTGCCCCTGCATATCTGTTCGAGTCTGTCCAGCATGTGAGTTGCGATTCTCCGTCTTCTATACCTCGGCTTGACGGCTACATTCAGCAGATGCGCCTCGTCAATTATCATCCAGAAGCAAATGAATGAGGCGATTTCCTGACAATGCTTGAATGTGAGGCAAACTGAATGCGGATTTGAGAGTTCTTCCAGGAACATGGAGGCTGACCACGGTGGATTGAAACTGAATGTTTCGATACTCATGATGCCCTCGATGTCATCCTTGGTCATGGGCTCCTCGACGAGTAAATTGATGTCAAAATCATGGGGTATGTTGGAATTGCTCATAGTCCGAAGAGGTAACACAGGGTTAAGGCCAGAATCAGTCCAAAAACGAACAAATATGCCTGGCCGGCTTTGGAAAATGAAGCCAACTGGTCCGAGACACCGATGATCATCGCAGCATAGAAGCCGATTGAAAGAGTGGAATAAAAATGAACGGGGATCAATTGCATAGCCCGCACAACTGCTCCGGACATGACAAAAGTGTAGGTAAAGGCAATGAAGAAGGCGCTGATAAAATTTAGGACCAATCCGGCCAGCATATACGGGATGACTGATTTGTCACCCTCCTCCAATATGGCGGTTTCAGCCAGGACTGCCAGTCTGCCCAGGAGCACTCTGAAAATTCCGTCAAATCTTGAAGCGATTATGGTTAATGGATATGTTGCGAAAAAGGCTAAACATGCAACTGACAAGATGTTTAAGGGAGAATTTGCCACGATTGGAACGGCAATGGCGGTGGCTGAAACCGAAGGCAGTGTCGAATCCGGGGCAATGTATCCTCCAACGGGTGGGCGTCTGAGCCACATGAGTTCGTACATCAGCCCTACCACGCATCCGACAGACAAGTTGCCCAATAGCATTCCAGTCAGTGGCGCAGAAACTATCGGGCGGCAGATAAATATCTGGCAAAGCTGGAATCTGTCCAACCAGAGAAGACCTGCTATAGCGCCTGCAATAAGGGCTTCAAACAACTTGGCAGCCTCGAACCAGCCTGTAGAGGATTGGTAAACAAAATACAAGAGTCACATTGCGAGATATGCAATTTTTCTCAAAGTGACTTGTCTCAATTCAATTGTAGCCCGAAAACCACATCAGAGCCAGGAAGCGGATGTTCATCTCAGGGAATTCAATTCAACCCCTTTTTCAAAGGGAACGCTCTGAATATTAATTTTTATCCCCTCATCCATAATTTCTTTCAGAGTGTTCAGACATTCTTCCCCAACCCAGATTGACCTGCTCAGGCATTTCTTGCAATCCGCTCCGGAAAGGTTTCCCAGATTCAGGGAGTTAAAATCGACGCCGGCCTTTTTGAGGCGCAACGCATCGATCGGTTTGTCTACGATGACCATTCGTCTGATGTCGCTGGAACTGTCCTTCATTAGCATGGCCGCTATTTTCTCTACCGAGTCGATTATCAAATTTACAGAGAAGGGAATTGCCAATTCCAGGATCATCTTCTGTAGTTCATCTTCCGCCAGAGCGTCATTTGCTATAAGCACCTCCTGAGCGCGCGTTGAAGGCAACCAGCCTTCCACTATCTGGCCGTGAACCAGTCTGTCGTCCACTCTGATCAATACAATTGGCATTGTTTCTGGTTTCCGGAGTCAAGCATGGTGACACTTTTCATTTCTTTTCTATCGGAGCGCTTCTGGGACGTCTGGCTCTCAATATTTCACCTGCTCTGAAAATGTTTTCCTTGCCGGCTTCACAGGCAAGCTTGGCCAATGATGTCAGGTCGTGGTCATGGCTGGAATTGATCGATTTTATAACCATTGGCAGGTTCAAGCCTGTCACCACCTCTATTTTTCCCTCTTCCAGAAACGACAACGAAAGATTTGTCGGAGTCCCTCCGAACAGGTCTGTCAGGATGAGCACCCCACTGCCTTTGTTCAATTTCGTTATGGTTTTGGCCAACTGGTCACGGACTGATTCGGGGGATGCTTTAGGGTCAACAGACAAGGCCAAAGTTGAATCTTCGGATTTTAGACCTATGAGTCTGGCTGTTTCCAGAAACTGCAGTCCCAAGGCGCCATGAGTTAAAATTAGTATACCGACCATTTTTTATAAACCATGTCGTTGATAATTTCATCAGTTTCGAATCTGATTGCGTTGATCAAGTCTGTAGACAAAGCTCAGGCAGATCCGTAGCGATTGTAACCTTTATAAAATCTAAATTTCCCTGTGCTTGACCTGAACTCCCGAATAACCCATGGCCTCAAGGCGTTTCGATATGTGCTCGGTTACAACTACAGACCTGTGCTTTCCTCCGGTACAACCAATTGAGAGCGTAAAATATTGCTTTCCCTCATTAATGTAAAGGGGTAAAAGAAAAGCCAGCAAATCTTCCAGCCGTTTCAGAAATTTCACTGTAGTTTCTTTGGACAAAACCCAGTTCCTGACTTCTTCCTCTAATCCCGTGTGAAATTTAAGTGTTTCCACAAAATGAGGATTTGGTAGAAATCGAACATCAATGACCATGTCGGATTCCAAAGGCAGACCCTTGCCAAAACCAAACGAATTGATGACGATTTTTAAACTGTCTGCTTTCGGAAAGGAATACAGCTTCTTGATTTCGTCGCGCAACTGGTGAACGGTTATGTCGGATGTGTCAATGACACAATCTGCCAGTCTCTTGATATCCTGAAGCTCTTCTCTTTCGCTTCTGATACCGTCGATCAGGCTTCCGGAAGGAGCCAGCGGATGTTGACGCCGTGTTTCACTGTAGCGCCTTATCAGCACCTCGTCACGCGCATCCAGAAACAATATCTCAAACGACGTGTCATGAAGTTCGAGTGAATTCAAAATGGCGCTGTATCTTGGAAAGAATTTTCTCTGTCTCGAGTCGATGACCAGAGCCAGTCTGTTGAGTTCAGATCCCCCGGTTTCCACCAGTTCGATCAATTTGGGCACCAGGTCAATTGGCAAATTGTCCACGCAGAAAAAACCTATATCCTCGAGCGTTTTTGCCGCTGTTGATTTGCCTGAGCCGGACAGGCCCGTTATCACAATTATCTTTCTAGCGCTCACTCTTCTCCCTGTCGCAATTGTTGTGAAAGCTGACCAGGATTTCGACGAGTAAAGAGGGCGAAAACCCTGACGCCACAGGAACCCGATATCTTGGAAGGGTCACTCCGAGTAATTCAAGCTGATCCATCTCAGGGGTAATTCGCCCGAGGTCGCGAGCCTCTTCGAATTCTGCCAGTTCAATCACTAGTGCGATCTCCGAACTTTGACGAAGGACATCCGGTAGTAAATCGCGCAAACTGAAAACCCCCAACCCCCTGACCTCAATCATAGGGTTGCGATCGACAGGTTCTCCGACCACTGTCTCGTTGCACGATATGTGAACCTTGACCAACTCATCGCAAACGACCTGGTGTCCCCTAAGTCCCAATTCCAGGGTCGCCATGGATTTACCCACGCCAGATTTGCCGGTAATCAAAACACCGGTACTGGCTACTATTACAAGAGAGGCCTGGATCACACGAGCACCCATCATGAACATATAGTAGCATGGTTTGTCTTTATAAGAAACATTTCCCGAGAGGTTCTCCTTGTAAAAGGATTGACAAACGGGAGAATATATTATAATACAAATATTTAAATATCTGCCGATTGCGGCATGGAGGATGGATGAACAGGCATCACTTTACAGCATTTATTATTTTTCTGAGTGTCATGATTCTAGCTACCACCAACGACTCGTACAGCGCCGACAATCTTTCGAAGGCCAATATTTTCATTTTTCCCAAATCACATCCAATCGGCGAGATGACCTTTGCCACTCCGTCAGGAAAGCCTCTGTCGACCAATGATCTGCGTGGGAAAGTAGTGTTGTTGCATTTCTGGTCCATTCAGTGTCCGGCCTGCAGGATGGAGGAGCCTTTGCTTGAGCAACTCAAGAAAACCTATGGCGGTTCCGGACTTGAAATCCTTGGAGTAAATCTGGTTGATCCTCCTGACGCCATTGCCCGTTATGCCGCCTCTAACAGGATTCCTTTTCCGGTAGTTTTTGACGGCGGACGTGGCTACAGTCTGAAAGGCGTGAATTTATCCGGAAAGAGAACGGCTTTTCTCGTGAATTCTTCACAGGAAGCTCTTCTGGAAGTCCCGGGTTTTCCAACCACGTATATTCTTGATTGCAGAGGGGCAGCCATCGGTTTCACTGTCGGCGCAGCAAGGTGGGATGACGCATCCGCTCAGGCCATGATTCAGAAATTATTAGTAGACCAGAAGACTTGCAGCGCCTCTAATGCTCAACCGCAGGGTCAGCGATATTCGATGCGCTAGGAGCGGCTGTTCCTTTTTACTTGACAATGTGAACTTTTGCGTTTAATCGTAGGGATTAAATGAAGGCGCGTAGCTCAGGGGGAGAGCATCACCTTGACGCGGTGAGGGTCTGGGGTTCAAATCCCCACGCGCCTACCATCAACCATTAGTTTCACTCTCGACAATTAGTCCAGCTTCGAGGAGGAAATCGCAATCTATGATTTGTCGCCGGATATGCTCCGTCACCTTCCTGAATCGTAAGAATATCTTAGCATGAAACCTTCCATAGAGATCCGATTTCAGGATCAAATCAACAGTTATTCCGCAGGCGCGACGCCCAATGACATAATTGAAGCTGGATCTGTGAAGAACAGGTCCGACATAGTCGCAGCCGAAATCAACGGTCGTTTAATTGATCTGTCTACTCCAATCACGGAGTCAGGCACTCTCGAACTGGTTACTTTCGACTCCCCGGAAGGCTTGGACATTCTGAGGCATTCGTCGGCTCATATAATGGCTCAGGCCGTTAAAGAGCTTTTCCCGGAAGCCAAGGTGACCATTGGCCCATCAATAGATGTTGGCTTTTACTACGATTTTGACACATTCAGACCATTCACTCCTGATGACATAGAGAAGATAGAAACCAGGATGAAGGAGATCGTCAAAAGCCGTCTGCCTTTCCATCGAAAAGTTCTTTCTAAAGATGCGGCTGTCAGGTATTTCGAGGAAATTGGCGAAACATACAAGGTAGAGATAATAAACGACCTGGGCTCAGAGGAAGTAAGCCTTTATTCGCAGGGAGAGTTTACTGACTTGTGTAGGGGACCGCATATCCCTCATTCCGGTTTTGTCAAGGCTTTCAAGCTCATGAAAGTGGCCGGAGCCTACTGGAGAGGCGACGAACATAACCGGATGCTGCAAAGGATTTATGGAACGGCCTTTGCGAGCAAGGAAAAACTCAAGAGACATCTGGAATTAATAGAAGAGGCGAAGAAAAGAGACCATAGAAAACTTGGTAAAGAATTGGACTTGTTCTCTATTTTGGACGAGGCGGGTCCAGGTATGGTGATTTGGCATCCCAAGGGCGCTCTGCTCCGCTACCTGGTTGAAGATTTCGAACGTAAGGAACATCTCAAACGCGGTTACCAACTAGTGGTAGGACCTCAAATACTGAAGAGGGAATTGTGGGAAAAGTCCGGCCATTTTGATAACTACCGCGAGAACATGTACTTTACGCATGTGGACGACGTTGACTATGGTATCAAGCCAATGAACTGTCTTGCCCACATGCTCATTTACAAGTCGAAAATTCATTCATATCGGGATCTCCCTATCAGATATTTTGAACTTGGGGTGGTTCACAGACACGAAAAAAGTGGTGTTTTACACGGACTGCTGAGAGTCCGACAGTTCACACAGGATGACGCTCACATTTTATGCGCTCCAGATCAGCTTAATGATGAAATACTCAATATTATAAACTTTGTACGCGACGTGATGGCCATTTTCGGTTTTGAATACTCAATGGAGCTTTCAACTCGTCCGGAGAAGTCGATAGGATCCGATGAGGATTGGGAACGGGCGACTAGCGCACTGAAAAAGGCTCTGGAAGACCTTGGAGTAGATCACGAGATCAACGAGGGCGATGGGGCGTTCTACGGTCCGAAAATTGACATAAAGCTCAAGGACGCGTTGTCCAGGTCATGGCAGTGCGCAACCATTCAGTGTGATTTCACGTTACCGGAAAGATTTGGCCTCACCTACGTGGACAAAGATGGTGAACGCAAACGGCCGGTGATGATTCACAGAGTAGTGCTGGGGGCCATTGAAAGATTCCTCGGTGTGTTGATTGAGCATTATGCGGGCGCTTTCCCATTGTGGCTTTCTCCTGTCCAGGCTGTTGTTATGACTATAACGGACAGACATATTGATTATGGGCGTCAGGTAAAAGCTAAACTTCTCGAAAGAGGGGTTCGCATTGAAATTGACGACCGAAATGAGAAGATCGGTTTCAAGATAAGGGAAGCCAGGAACCAGAAGATTCCTTACATGCTCATCGTCGGTGACAAGGAAGTAGAGGAAAACACCATAGGAGTCAGGAAGCGTGGTGAGGATGCCACTGTCACGATGTCGGTGGATGACTTTATGGTTAAGTTTGATGAACAGGTAAAGGCAAGGGCTTAAAGTTGTTTAAAATACAAGAACACATCCAACATTTCCTAAGGGGGCTTGTTTCATGAAAGGTAGACCAAGGACTTCCGCAGTTTCGGAACCCAAGGTCAGGGTTAACCAGAAGATACGCGCGCCACAGGTTCGTGTTATTGCGCCGGAAGGCGAACAACTCGGGATCATAGATGTAGCCACCGCCCTGAGAAAAGCTGAGGAATTTGGGCTGGATCTGGTGGAGGTAGCGCCTAATAGTGACCCACCCGTCTGCAAGATCATGGATTATGGAAAGTTCAGGTTCGAAGAGAGCAAGAAAGAACATGAACGAAAGAAGAAACAGGCTGTTGTTGTGCTCAAGGAAGTCAAGCTTCGTCCAAAAACGGAAGAGCACGACCTGATTCACAAGGTGAAACAAGTAAGAAAATTCATAGCTGATGATTGTAAAGTCAAGGTCTCAATAGTCTTCAGGGGACGAGAGATCACGCACCCGGATCTTGCAAAAGCGCTATTCGATAAGATGCTGGAATTGGTCAAGGAAGAGGCTATTGTAGAGCAGCACCCAAAATTTGAAGGCAGGGCCATGAACATGATTTTGGGACCGAAATAAGTATTCCCGGCGCTTACCAGCATTTGCTTTTGTGGACTCACAGGGAACTCAATTGTTTGGCGCTCCCCCACAAAGCCTTGTCTCACTAAAATACCGGTTTGCCCGCAACGTTCAGGACGTTGCAGGCAAATCTTCCAGAATATTGGTCACCAAATCAGGAAATTTTTCAAAGTTTGATCGTTTAGGGGTGGAGCCTGTCCATGAGTCTTGGGAACGGTATTGTCTCTCTGACATGATGGATGCCGCAAATCCATGTAAGAGCCCTTTCGATTCCCATGCCAAACCCGGCATGCGGGACTGAGCCATATCTCCTTAAATCCAGGTACCACTCCAGAGGTTCTATGGGCAAGCTGTGTTCCTGTATTCTCTTTTCGAGTTCAGTCAGGGAATCCTCTCTCTGCCCTCCACCGATAATTTCGCCGTATCCTTCAGGCGCCAGAAGGTCAACCGCCAGTGCAAGTTTTGGGTCCACTGGATCTCGTTTCATGTAAAAAGCCTTAATTTCAGAGGGATAATGTGTCACGAAAACCGGACGGTCGAATCCCTGGGAAACAAGGGTTTCTTCATCTGCCCCAAGGTCATCCCCCCATCTGAATTCCATTCCCTTTGAGTTAAGTATGTCAACCGCCTGAGAATAAGTGATTCGTGGGAATGGGGGTTTTATCTTCTCCAGGGAGGATAGATCACGCTCAATGATAGCTAGCTGATCCCTACAGTTTTTCAGAACATCGCCAACAATACGGCATATGAGACCTTCCGCCAGGTCAATGACGTTGGACAACTCGTAAAATGCCACTTCGGGCTCAATCATCCAGAATTCGGTCAGGTGGCGCCTTGTTTTGGACTTTTCCGCCCTAAATGTGGGACCATGTACATAAATTTTGCCCAACGCCATTGCTGCGGCCTCGCCGTAAAGCTGGCCGGACTGAGTCAGATAGGCAGATCGATCGAAGTAGCCAACTTGAAAAAGTGAAGTCGTGCCTTCGCAGGCCGTAGGGGTAAGCACTGGGGCTTCAATGGAGACAAAATCCTGCTCATCAAAAAAAGAACGTGCAGACCGGGTCAATTCTGATCTTATCTTTAGAATGGCTGTTTGCCGGGATGATCGAAGCCAAAGGTGGCGATGATCCATAAGGAAAGCCACACCGTGGTCCTTGTTGCTTATAGGGTAGGGCATGGCCTCCGAAACAAGTTCCATATCCTTCACCAGCATTTCATAACCTATCGGCGACCGCGGCTCTTTCTTGATAATACCAGAAATCCGAACTGACGACTCATACGGGATCCTGTCCGCCAAATCGAAGACTTCTGGAGTAGTCTCATTCTTGAGTACAACGCACTGAATGGTCCCGGTTCCGTCTCTGAGCTGAAGGAACCTGATTTTTCCAGATGATCGACGATTTGATATCCAGCCGGACAG
>CAYNZA010000059.1:0-17906 GCA_964401595.1 uncultured Desulfomonile sp. | reverse complement strand
GAAACTAGACCGAACAATATTTGAGCAATCGCTCTTCTACGTTTGCCCAGGCTATTATCTTTGGAAAATTATCAACGTATTCGGCTCGTCTATTCTGGTATTTAAGATAATAAGCGTGTTCCCAGACATCACACACCATTAGCGGCATGGCCCCCCAACTGGTGAGGTTCTGGTGCTTTTCGGCCTGCATGATAATCAGTTTTTTTGAGAATGGCTCCCAGGCGAGGACACCCCAGCCAGAAGCTTCAACGCTCTTGGACGCTGCGGCAAACTGTTTCCAGAAAATGTCATATGATCCGAAATCCCTGTTTATCAACTCTGCCAGTTTACCTTTTGGACCCTGCGTTGACACAGGTCCCAATGTGCTGAAATAAATCCAGTGCAAAACCACTCCTGAGGCGTTAAATGCAAGATCCTTCGAAACGCACTTGACATCGTCAAAGTTTCCTGACTGCCTGGCTTTTTCCAAGGACTGCAGGTTTTTGTTCAGTCCTGCCACGTAGGCGGCAAAATGTTTGCCATGGTGAATCTTTACCGTTTCCTTATCAATAATTGGCTCAAGGGCGTCTTCAGCAAAGGGAAGGGCGGGTAACTGCAGCAAATCAACCGAGTTTCCTCCAGTTTTGGAATCAGCATAGGCATCGGAGGGCATTAATGTGGACAACACACCGAGAGCAGCGCCAACGCCCGCTCCGGCAAGGGCTTCCCGACGAGTAATTTCCTTTCCCATGTAACATCCTTTCTCAATATTTGTTAAACAGACTGGGTTGATCAAATGATCTGTCATCAATAAAAAGTGTCCTAAAGTTTAACTGGTCAATAATGAGGCTTGATTGATCAATGCAATTCGGTTACTTCGCGCCGTAGGAGCCAAGCGCTTTTCTCGCCGCCATTTGAGCCGCCTCGCGCTTGCTTCCACCTTCGCCCTTACCGGCAAGGTTTTCCCCAACGTAAACAGCTACGCAAAAGGTTTTTCTATGTTCTTCTCCCCACTCTTCCAACACTTCGTAGGATGGAGTCAGTCCTAATTCAGCTTGAGTCAATTCCTGCAAACGACTTTTGGAATCATCGATCCTGTTGGTGTCACTGGCGTCTTCTACAAGTTCAAAAAAATGTCTTTGAATGACTTCGTAAATTTTTGTAAAACCCGAATCGATGTAGATTGAGGCCAGGATAGCTTCAAGGGTGTCAGCGAGGATTGAATCCCTGTCTCTGCAGCCGGATATTTCATCGCCCTTGCCCATTCGTATGAACTGTGCCAGTCCAAGATTTCGCATCAACCGAGCCAGAGCCCCTCTATTGACAATGCTTGCACGCTTCTTTTGAAGGTCTCCCTCGTTGGACTCCGGATATTTTTCATACAAAATATCGGCTATTATCAGACCTAAAACCGCATCGCCGAGAAATTCCATCCGTTCATTGTTCTCAGAGCAAGTGCTGCGGTTCTCGTGCCAAAAACTCCTTCTGGTAAGCGCACTTATCAATAAACCTGGATCCCTGAAAGAGTAGTCCAGTCTAGATTCGATTTCCTGGAGTTCAATTGTATCAGACATAGCAATCATATCTTGGTCAACGATTTCTCAATGTCCTTTAAGTGACTGTGTGCAGTAAGGTCGTAGAAAAGAGGAGTTACCGATACATAGCCGTTTTTCACGGCCACAATATCGACATCGTCATCACGTTCATCCGGAACCATTTCACCGGACAGCCAATAGTATCTGTCTCCACGAGGGTCTTCACGTCTTTCGAAGGTCTCATTGAATTTTGACAAAGCCTGTCGAGTCCTCTTGATACCTTTTATTCTGGCCGGCGGAATTGCGGGAATGTTAACATTAAGAGCTACCCCACGGGGCAGGCCGTTCTTCAACACCCATGACGCTATGGCAACCACATGATCGATCGCAAACTCATAGGGTGGATTGCGCTTCTCGCCTATCGAGACCGCCATTGAGGGCGCCCCCAGTATAGCGGCTTCAGTGGCGGCTGACACAGTTCCGGAATATAACACATTGATGCCGAGGTTGGCGCCGTTGTTAATCCCCGAAATTACCAGATCAGGGAGACGCTCCAGCAGGCAATGCATCGCCAGTTTCACTGAATCCGCAGGCGTGCCCCCTATACCATAGCCATAAAAAACTCCGTCTTTTCGAACTTCGTGAGCTTTTATCGGGTCATACAGGGTTATTGAATGGCCGACTGCGCTTTGCTCACTGTTCGGAGCCACGATCTGAACCTCTCCGACAAGCTCTGCCGCCTTTTTCAGATATTCCAATCCTTCAGCATGTATGCCGTCATCGTTGGTCAGTAGTATGAGAGGACGCCCAGCGGTCATAATTTCATCTCAATTCCGCGCATGCGGCGGCGATTCTTTTCATTCCTTCTTTTATTACGGAATCAGAAGTAGCAAAGGAAAGTCTTATGTGATCCTCTGACCCGAATGGTCCACCAGGGACACAGGCCACATGGTGTTTGTCGAGTAGTAGTTGCGCAAAGTCAGTTGAATTTTTGACAATGCCTTTCCCATTCAATTTTGCGGTGTTGACGAAAGCGTAAAAAGCTCCCTGAGGATTAATTATAGACAGTTCAGGAATCTCCCTGATGAGATTGACCATCAGATTTCTGCGATTCTCAAAGATATTCCGCATCTTCAGAACTTCGTCCTGAGGTCCGCTCAAAGCTTCAACAGCCGCCGCCTGCGCCGTGCTACTCGGATTGGATGTCGACTGACTCTGAATATCTGTGGCTGCCTTGACTATTGTGGTTAAAGGGGTAGCCAGGTAACCTATCCTGAAGCCGGTCATGGCGTAAGATTTGGAGACGCCGTTGACCGTTATCGTCCTGTCAAACATCCCGGGCAATGATGCAAAAGCCGTGAATTCAAGGTTGTCATAAATGAGTTTGTCATATATCTCGTCTGAAATTACAATCAGATCATGTTTCTGAGCGACCTCGGCGATCTGCTCCAGCGCCTTTCTGGAATACATTATGCCTGTCGGGTTGGATGGAGAATTTATCACTATGGCCTTGGTCCTGGGAGTGACCAGAGACTCCATCAATTTGGGATCAGGTTCGAAATTTTCTTTTTCCTTGGAGGGCACTATAACGGGCTTACCGCCTGAAAGCCCTACCATCTCGGGGTACGAAACCCAATAAGGCGCTGGAATCAGTACCTCATCGCCTTCTCCGATAATTGCCTGGAAAATGTTGTAGAGACTGTGCTTGGCTCCGCACGAAACCAGGATGTGTTCTGCCTTGTAATCCAGGGAGTAATCTTCGGAAAACCTCTTGATTACGGCCTTCTTGAGATCTACAGTTCCGCCCACAGGGGTGTAAAAGGTCTCTCCTCTATCCAAAGAGCGCTTGGCTGCTTCACGAATATGCCCAGGAGTCGGAAAATCGGGTTCACCGGCCCCGAACCCAACGACGTCCACTCCCTGGCTCCTCAGTTCCTTCTCTTTGGCCGAAATGGCCAACGTCGCTGATGGTTTGAGTTCACTTGCCCTCTGCGATAGAATGTTTTTCATGATACTGTTCCCCTGTCTTACCTTTCAGTTGATGCTTTATTTAAAAGGAGGAAATTTCTTTTTCAAAACCTTCAGGACGTAGTCAGGAACCAGTCCCTCTGGAGACCCTCCAGCCATGACCGTCGCTTTCACTATCCTTGAACTTACATAAAGATACCTGTGCGCCGTCATTAAGAAAAATGTCTCTATTCTGCGTGACAGTTTTCGGTTCATCAACGCGAGCTGAAATTCATATTCAAAGTCAGAAACTGCCCGCAAACCTCTGATTATGGCGCGTGCCTTTTTCCTCTCAGCGTATCGAACCAGTAAACCCTCAAAATGATCACAATCAATTCTTGGGTCTCCGTTTACACTGTTCTTGATCATGTCCATCCGCTCTTCAATGCTGAAGATGGTCTGTTTTTCAGGATTCAGTCCTAGAGCCACTATTATTGTGTCAAAGGTTCCCAACGCTCTTCGAATGATCTCAACGTGGCCATTATGAATTGGGTCAAACGTTCCGGGATAAATAGCAATTTTTTTCACCATCGTTACAAACCCTCACTAGACTTCATTTTCAGGAGCGCCTGCTTGGCTGTATATATTTACCACAGTCTCGCCGTACTTACGCGAGAATAAATGGCTGGACCCGGATGGCCCAGTGGGTGGTTCACAACGGCCAGGTCCCTCAAATATGATCAATCCATCATCGGTCAATAAATCCATAAACCTTTCGAACCTGAAGAGTTTGTAAATCAGGTCTGAGTAGTAGGGAGGGTCCAGAAAAATGACAGAAAACTTCTGGCCGGTGGCCAAGAGTGTCTTCAAGGCCTGATCCGCTGACATGTTCAATGTTTGAATCTGGTCTCCCAGTTCGAGTTTTTTCCCCAGTCGTCGTATATGGTGACACGCTACTCTGTTCAGATCTACAAACACCACCCTGGATGCGCCTCTACTCAACGCTTCGAAACCGTAAGCTCCGGACCCCGCAAACAGATCCAGGACAACACTTCCCTGTATTGTTGAGGCCAGGACATTGAAAACCGCTTCTCTGACAATGTTGGCAGTAGGTCTGAATTTCAGCCCTCTAGGCGTCTCTATTCCAATTCCTCTAAAATGACCTGCAATTATTTTCATCGTCAGCCCAATAGTATATACATAATCAAAGGTCTTTATTCAATTACATACTTGGCGGAAAAAATGGAAGCCGTTTGGGGAACGATCGTTAAAAGTTACGGGATATTGTTGGAATCCTCTATATTCATGCTGGCAGGTCTATCGATGGCCGGGGTGTTCAGAGTCCTGCTAAGACCGGAATTTGTGGCAAGATATTTTGGAAACAGAACTGTGAAGTCTGCTGTTAACGCGTCCTTAATAGGTGTTCCGATACCCATCTGAAGCTGTGGAATTGTGCCGGCGGTAGCCGGTCTCAAAAAACAGGGAGCAAGTAACGGCGCCTGTCTGGCTTTCATGGTTTCGACTCCAGAAAATGGCATCGATTCAATAGCTCTGACATATTCTCTTCTGGACCCTATTATGACATTAATGAGACCACTGGCCGGTTTCGTGAGCGGGAGTGTGGCCGGGATTCTGGAAAATGTCTTTGAAAGTAACTCTGCCAGGGTCGGGGCAATCAACAACACTGTTCAAAATGTAGCCAGGGGGCAGGCGGAGATTGGAATTACTCCGTTCTCTGGAATGATAAAGCAACCGCGGTTATTTTTTCGTGAGCTGGTTAAAGGACAGAAATATGCTTTTGGAACATTGTTTGATGACATAGCCGGATGGTATTTAGTGGGAGTAATTTTGGCAGGGGCAATTACCTACATCATTCCTGACGACATGTTTGTCGGGGCTTACAGCCAGGGAATAATTTCCTATATGGCCATGTTGATGCTTGGGCTCCCCATATATGTTTGCGCGACCTTTTCAACTCCTGTTGCCGGAGCCATGATTGCCAAAGGGCTCAGCCCAGGGGCTGCGCTGGTTTTTCTACTTGCCGGACCCGCTACAAACATGGCCACAATTTCAATGTTGCTGGGACTGATGGGGAGAAGAACCGTCGCTGTCTACCTGTTCTCCATAGTAGTTTGCTCTTTGGGATTTGCCTACCTGACCGATTTCATTTATCTCCATTTTAACATAGTGGCGTCCTCAAATATAGGCCTTGGACAAATCAGCCTTGAGCCTGGCTTGATGGAAATGCTCACATCGATAATTATGATGGCGCTGATTGTCAGGAGCTTGTTGAAAAGGAAATGGCGATGTTAGATCTTCTCTTGCAATGTCCCCTAACATTAATGCCTTCGATGACAAGGCAATTGTTAGAACCAGAGATAAAGGCCGGTCACCAGAATGAGGGAAAAAATTCTCAGGCTCTGGCTTAAGATGAGTAGTCTGGTTCCCAAACCTACGTTGAAAAGTCCAAGATGAGTGGGCAACTGATGCCGGAGTGTCCGGATGGGTGTTGCTACTATTGTTCCGATAATCAGGGATACTGCAGCCTGCTTCTCTGTCAGTGCGCCTGTAGAGATCAAAGCCCCTGCTGCGGCCATCCCGGCGCCAAACTCGGCTGCCAGTGAGAAAACAACCATTCCGGCCGCCTCTACCGGCAAAAACTGACCGGAAATGGAGTTTGCCAAGCCTACTCTCATCCATTTGAACAGACCGAATTCATTCAGCAGGAACACTATCACGTATATAGGGGCAGTGTAGAGAGCCACCCTGAAAAAACGTTCTTTGAACTTGCCCCATATGGCAAAAAGGGTTTTACGCGATGGGACTCTGCTTTCATCGATGATGGGACTCCACAGCCAACAGGCTTTGGGGAGTTTGAGTCGGCATATTCCTAATACCATTGCGCTTCTAAACAGAGCCGCAATAAGGGTTATAGCCAGATAAACCAGTCCGGCCTTGCCTGCCAGTGAAATTACCAGAAAAAAGGTGGTCGGAAGATGCAGTAGAAACATGGGAACGCCATTGTTGAGCAAATACGTGAGGACGAGTTCGTCCCTGGAGATTTTACCCTCCTGGTAATAGGTCATTAACAATGTGTTGGATGCTATTCCTGATACAAAGCTTGTGATAAATGAGGCGGCGCTCTCGTCCTTGAGGTTGGCCCACTTGGTGAGAGGGCGGACCACGCGCGCCAGTTTGCCGGTCCATCCTGTCGTTTCCAGAATCTGGCCGACCAGCAACCCGATACCCAAAAAGATTATCAGTCTTATCAGTGGCTCTATCAGCTTGTTGCTTATCGTCTCGGGACTGAAAGATCCCGAGCCACCCCTCAAATAGGCGATCAGCATCCCACCCGTAGCGATTGCTATCAAAACTGATGGAACCACCAGTGAATTGCGTTTCTTTTTATTGCGATTCATCAAACAGTCTGTGCTTGTTTCCCGAATAAATTGCCTATATCTTCAGCATTGAGTGGAACAGATTTCATCCAAACGGAGTACAGCATGCGAATAGTAACCATTTTGGGAAGCCCACGCAAGAAAGGCTTCACCGCCCTGACGCTAAGAGCCATGGAAGACCAGTTTAAATCAGGCGGTCACGATCTTGAGAGAATCAACATCACAGATTTCGATGTGAAAGGATGCATAAGCTGCTACAAGTGCCTGAAACCTTCCGAAAAGCCTGTTTGCTCTCTAAAAGACGATGCTCTGGCAATCTTCAAAAAAATGATCAAGGCGGACGTCATAGTTTATTCATCACCGCTATATTGCTGGTCGTGGAGCGCACAGATCAAGACTCTGATTGATCGTCATTTTTGTCTGGTAAAAAATTATGGGACGCCTGATCACAAGAGTTTTCTGGAGAACAAAAAATCGGCGTTGATCGTAACCTGTGGAGGTCCTGTTGAGAACAACGCCGATCTTCTGGTAACGGCCTATAATAACCTTATGGATTACATTAAAATCCCAAACGCACTCAATCTCGTAATCCCGTTTTGCTCTTCAGCGGAGTCTATTACTGAAGAACGCAAGTCTCAGGCTAGAAATCTGGCGGACTCCCTGACCTGTTGACGGCAGGTCCTCACCCCCGTCGGTAACGCTAGTTTTCGTTGCGCCTGGTAGAATCTATTACGTTCCAGGCGCATATAGCCCCGGGAGTGAACCCCTTTTCCTGGGCCAGTATGTCCAGATAGATCATACCGATTGCGGCAACTGCGTCAGAGGGGTGAAATATAAGGTTTCGCGTGTCGAGCCCCACAATGTATTTTTTACAACTGTGGCATAACTCGGCTCTCTCGAAACTGCGGTCCTCCGAATAGAACAGTTCCAGCTTTTTTTGGTCATCGTTTTCGCAAAATGGACACACCAACCTCGGGAAGCTCCATTCATGGGCGCAGAAGGAACATCTGAGGCTTCTTTTCCCGTCCTTACCCTTGATGAAACTGATCTCTGGCCATGATCCACAAACAGGACAATACCCCTTTGTCCAGTTAAGGGTGGAAGGCAGAGGAGTCAAAGCATCCGAAATCTTTTCGGCGAACGGTTTTGTAATGAGTGTAGTTATAAACTGCAATAATTCCGGGTCTTTGAAAATATCAGTATCTCCAGTTTCATCAGAACATCGGTCCGAAACTGGTTGTCCCTCCGCAGAAAACTGAAATGGTCCTGTGTCACAGATGTGAAGGTAGTTGAGAACTTTGTCCAGAAGCTCCTCAATGCTCGGAAAACACTTTTTCATGGCGGGAATAATAGAGTCCGCAGAAACAAGGAACAACTCCCTGGGCACATCAATCTGGCGGTCCTTGAGAACCGGAACGCCCTGACCAAAACGGACCGGATCAATCTCAGAATGCTCCGGATCGCTTGCTGGAAGCTTTTCCCTGACTTCGGCCATTTCCAGGAAAAGCTTCTCAAAAGTGTCAGCTATTACTTTGAGATCTGGAATGTCAGTTCTGAGTCTGGCAAAAGAATCTCTTATCTCTTTAGATGTTGCGCATGATTCGTCGCCGGGTGTCATAAAGTGCTCCTTACAAAAGCAGGCTAATACAAGAACGGATTTTATCGTAATGACTCTTGAAGCCAATCCTGCGTAAAGATGCCACACGAGAGACAAAATCGCAAGCGTGGCCACGCTTGGAGGGACAAGAACCAGGGGATCAATGTACAGTTTTAAAATAATGTCAGAACGAAACGGCAATTAAAGATGGCATGGTTTGGATGAGCTGGTTCCATACCGTAGAGCGTTAGTGGCACATACCAGACTGCTGAGAGTTCCTGCTCATATTCGATTCGATCATGAATCCGGCATTTTCTGGCGCTTGTCTTCACTGCATTGACTATGCAGACTTACCTGGAAACTACTTCTGATCTCCTGCGGATATGTTGATTGAGCTGAAAAAGAGAGAGCAATTCCTGTTACAAAACATGAAAGGCCCCGCCTCTTTTACAAAGACGGGGCCATGACTAAACATCAATGGGAAAAGTTCTATCTTCCTGCAGCAAACTCCCAGTATTTCTTTGGATCGTCGGTCACAATGTAGATGACTCTGACATCATCAGCATTGATAGCCTGAGCTTTGGGATAGGACTTTTTGAGGACATCAACCCGACTTTTGGCAGTTGCCAGTATCTTGTCGCGCTCGTCAAAAATCATTGCCCCTGTAGGACATGACTTGACGCAAGCCGGGATCATGTTGTTGGTAATTCTGTCAAAGCACATGGTGCATTTGAACATTTCCTTTGTCTTCGGGTTCTGCCGGGGGATGTCGTATGGGCAACCCTCTCTGGCTGTCTCAAAATTAAGGTTTTTGGTCAGGGGTGTGAAAAGGACTGCGCCAGTCTTTTCATCCTGAACGATCTCACCCTTTTCAGCCTCAGCCATGCATCCCGGGTTCAGACAATGCCGGCACTGTTCAGAAAAAAAGTTCCAGTATAACTTGCCGTCAGGCAGAGTCCCTTCAGCAAACCTTACGATCTTATAGGTCTCATAGCTCAGATCCATAGGATTCTGATGAGTTCCTTCATTTCTGGTCTTTGTCCCGGGCAAGCCATTCCATTGCTTGCAGGCTATCTGGCATCCCCGGCACGCCGTACACTTGGAGGTGTCAACAAGAATTGAATATCCGTCAGACATTCTTTGATCCTCCCTCTATTTTAGTCACATTAACCATGAATGCTTTGGACTCGGGAATCATGGTATTTGGATCACCGACATTGGGAGTGAGAAGGTTCACCGTTTCACCTCCGTCTTTCGGTGTGATCCAGCCGAAACACCAGGGCATGCCCACTTCATGAACCGTCAAATCGCCGATCTTGAAGGGTTTAAAACGGGTGGTAACAATGGCTACAGCGTCCAGTTCCCCTCTGACCGATGAAACCTTGACTGTCTCACCATTCTTGATTCCTCTAAGTTTGGCAAGCTCTTCACTCATCTCTACGAACATCTGAGGTTCAGCTTCGATCAGCCAGGGTTGCCATCTGGTCATGAGGCCTGTCTGCCAGTGTTCAGTAACCCTGTAGGTTGTTCCAACGAATGGAAATCTCGGATCACATGTCAGATGCTGATCCTTCTCTCCCTTGAATATCTTTATCGTCGGATTCGTAAACTGCTTTGAAAGGGCGTTTGCAGGAACCGGGCATTCCAGAGGCTCATAATGTTCCGGGAATGGCCCGTCATTAAGTCCCGGACCAAATATGGATGCAACACCGTCCGGCTTCATTATGAATGGCAGTCTACCCTTTTCCTTGTCCGACATTGGGGGCCACGGTCCGTCAGGGACATCTCCTACCCATTTGCCGTCTACCCACTTGAGTAGTGGTTTTGCCGGATTCCACGGTTGACCATTCAGATCAACAGACGCCCGGTTGTAAATGACCCGGCGATTGACCGGCCATGCCCATGCCCACTGAGGATACAATCCCAGGCCTGTGGGGTCATCCTTCTTGCGGCGCGCCATGTTGTTGCCATCGGCATTGTAACTCTGGCAATATATCCAGTTTCCTGAAGAAGTGCTTCCGTCAGCCTGAAGCATGGCAAACGCAGGAACAGGATCACCTTTCTTGAATTCCTTGTCGCCGACCTTGGTGTCCTTCTGGAAATAGCCATTGATTTCTTTGGCAACCAGATGGGTGTCAAAATGCCCCTTCTTGTCGGCATAATCCCATTTCAGGTTCAGAATGGGTTCGGCGAATTTTGCTTTCTTGTCCTTTTTGTAGAGATCTCGAATCTTCAGGAAGAGGTCAAAGAGAATGTCTCCATCTGGTTTTGCCATTCCCGGAGCATCCCCCGCCTTGTATCTCCATTGTGCCCAGCGTCCACTGTTGCTGATGCTACCTTCCTTTTCAACGGAGGCTGCGCACGGAAGCATGAAGACTTCTGTCTTGATCTTCTTTGGATCCATGCCTGGACCTTTCCAGAATGAGCCTGTCTCGTTATCGAAGATGTTCACATTCACAAGCCAGTCCAGTTTGCCCAATGCTTGGCGGACTTTGTGAGCGTTGGCGCTTGAACACGCTGGATTCTGACCCCAGGCAAAGAATCCCTTGATCTTCCCATTGTACATTTCATCGAAGAGATTGAGCCATGAGCAGTTCTGACCAACATCCAGCTTTGGCAGCCAACCGTATCCAAAACCGTTTTCCGGCGTGGCGCTGTCACCCCAGAATGATTTCAGAAGGCTAACAGCATACTTCGGAGAGTTTTGTGGCCAGTTTGCAGACATCGGTTCAGCCGTGGTGGTGGCGATCGCTTTTTTGTAAGCTTCAAGATCAGCCAGATCGGCAGTCGGGTATCTGAGGTAGCCGGGTAGTATGTGGAACAGAAGGGCCTGGTCTGTGGAGCCCTGCACATTGGATTCGCCGCGAAGAGCGTTGACTCCGCCGCCGGCTATTCCCATGTTGCCCAAGAGCAACTGGATTATTGCCATGGTTCTGATGTTTTGAACACCGACCGTGTGCTGGGTCCAACCCATGGCGTAAAGAATCGTGCCTGCCTTGTCCTTGGCCGCCGTTTTTGCATAGGTTTCCCACACCTTGAGAAGGTCCTCTTTCGGGGTTCCTGTTATACTGGAAACCAACTCAGGTGTGTATCTGGAATAATGACTCTTCAACAACTGGTAAACACATCGCGGGTTTTGGAGCGTCATATCACGAGTCACCAGTCCCTTGTCATCTTTGGTGAACGCCCAGAAAGATTTGTCATAAGAGCGTTTTTCAGGACTGTAACCAGCGAAGAGACCATCGGAGAAATCGTATTTGTCTCCGACTATGAACGATGCGTTGGTATAATTCAGGACGTATTCTTTAAATATTTTGTCGTTGTCAATGAGATACTTGATCATTCCACCGAGAAACGGGATGTCGGTTCCAGATCGCAGTGATGTGAATATGTCTGCTCGAGCCGAAGTCTGAGTGAACCTGGGATCTACCGAAATAAGTGTGGACCCTTTATCCTTGGCTTTTTGTATCCACTTCATCGCTATGGGATGATTGGCTGCCACATTGCTCCCCATTACGAGGATGCAGTCACTGTTTTTAAGATCTATCCAATGGTTGGTCATTGCGCCACGTCCAAACGACTCTGCCAGAGCCGCAACAGTAGCGCTGTGTCATATTCGAGCCTGATGTTCTATATAAACCAGGCCCAAAGCCCTCATCATGGCCTGCAACGGCCACAGTTCTTCATTATCCAAGGCGGCGCTGCCGATGTGCGCAATGGCTTCGACACGGTTCACAGCCTGGCCCTTGTCATTTTTTTCGATGAAATTCGCGTCTCGGGTGGCTTTTACTTTTTTCGCTATTTCCGACAACGCCCAATCCCATGATTTCTCTTGCCATTTATCACTTCCAGGAGCTCTGTATAAAACTTTCTGGAGCCTGCTTGGGTTGGCGGCAGTCACCTGGAATGTAGCGGCGCCTTTAGCGCAAAGAGCCCCCTCATTTATCGGGCTGTCAGGGTCTCCCTCTATGTTTATGATTTTATTGGTCTTTGAGTCTGTGCTGCATAGCAGTCCGCAACCTACCGCGCAATAGGCGCAAACCGATGTGCTTTGCTTGGCTGTTTTCATTTTGTCTATCTTCTTCAGTTCCTCTGCATAAGCCTTTACCGGCAGCAGATTGACGCCTAAAGAAGAAAGCGCCAAGCCAGCTCCCACGGCGCCAGAGATCTTAAAGAAATCCCGGCGAGTTACTGTCATTTTGCGCTCTCCTTTCTGTTGATTTTTGAAAATACTGAAGACTACCGAGAAAAAAAATGAGCGTCTGAGGACAAATTGACCGACGCGCATTCAGCTCTATTGGTTTGTTGGTTTGGAAACCTTGGTCAAATGGACCAGCAATTAGACATGAACAAAAACTCAATATTTCCAGACTGTTAAGTATGGCTATAATAATCGGCCCACAGAGGGAAACCCTGCAAGTACAACTTGATTATGGATTACAACAGGCAGTAGAACACGTGTCAACAATGCCTTACTTCAACCGGCGTGCAACTATATGTAATGACAAGTGTTTATCTTGAAAAATTCTTGCTATGGCAATGTCGCAAATGACTTAAGTCAAATTAGACCTCAGTCTGGGGCGGAATGTAGGAACAGTCGATAACGGAGTGTGGTACTAGTCTCGCTTTCCAAGAAAATCTCTGGCGCTTTGAATAAGCAAATAAATAAACCCCGCCAAAACTAGAATCCGGAGGAACAAAGTAGTGTCCAATGGGGCCCCGGATTCCATAGAAACATAAACGTAAAATCCCATCAAAGAGGTTCCAAATACGCATAAAAACAATTTTAACAATGGGTTTAGAAAGTTCTTTCCCGCCATGGTTTTCTCCTGGTCAATCACAATTTACAGAGTCATAAGATCCTTATAACCTGAAAAAGGTTTTAGCTGAATCAAAAATGTCTTGGGTTAGGCATCGGGCAAAGAGCTTGATTTAGTTAGGGGGGATGATATTAATTCAGATTGGGGATCAAAATTGTTGTTGGACTCACAGGAGAAAAAGTATGAACGTGCTGGTAATCAATGGTTCACCTCGCATGGAAAGAGGAAACACTCAGGCTATTCTCACGCCATTTCTGGTAGGAATAAGGGAGTCGGGCGCAAAAATTGAGATAGTAAATCTGGCCAAGAAAAACCTTAAACCGTGCACCGGCTGTTTTACCTGCTACGCAAAAACACCCGGAAAATGTGTTCTCGATGACGACATGGCCTCTTTGGAGGAGAAGATTTCAGCCTCAGACTTGCTGGTTCTGGCTACCCCGGTATACTTGGACGGTATGACAGCTTTGTGCAAAATTTTTGTCGATAGGCTGGTAACTTTTTTGGATCCTCATTTCTCGAAAACAGACAGAGGTGTTCATCATCCATTGCGAAAAAGATTCCCCTCCCAAATGTTCCTAGTGTCAGTTTGTGGTTATCCTGGTCTAATGAATTTCGATCCTCTTGTCGCCCATTTCAGGAAAATATGCATCAACATGAGTTCAGAGTACAAAGGCGCTCTTTTAAGACCGTCTGCATTTTCATTACTCATGGGCGAGAAATATCCGGAACGTCTTAGAGAGGTCGTTGACGCCGCCAGAAGGATCGGCAGGGATTTGGTGGGAACAAAATTGATTGATCAGGATACTCTTGATTTAGCCTCACAGGACATTTGTCCGGAGGATGAACTGCTCAAGATGGCTAATTCATATTGGGACCGCGAACTGGCCAGCACCTGAAACGTTCATTATGTCAACCAGGTTCGTCCTTTTGGATCAACCGTAAAAAAAAGCTCCAGCATCGTGGTGACCAAGTCATCGATGTGGGAATGATTGTGTCCAATCAACGAATAAAAAAACTCTTCCTTTTCTGTTTCGCCTGTTTCTTTTTTGGGATGATTCTGGTGGGACAAGCTGAATGTGGAGGGCTGATGTATGCCTTTCCGCCTGAACTAAGGGGAGAGTTCTTTCCTGTAGCCCGGATTTCCATCCTCTCCTCAGAGACATTTGTGTCCATACATGACTCCTCTGTAGAACACAGCATCATCCAGTCTTTCACGAATGATAACGAATTTCCACTTGAGTCCGTCTATATTTTCCCCTTACCTGCAAACACGAATGAACATGATATCAGGGTTTTCATTGAAGGAATACCCAATCACTTCACAGTTCTGGATGTCCAATCTCTACAGAAGTTCCTCAAGGATATCGGTCAGAAACATCGGGATCATGAATTACTCGAATTGTGGGGTGATCGAGCCGTGATAGTCAGGCCCATACACATGGAGTCCCGTGAGAGCAAGACTTTGCGGATCTGTTACGGGAGTTCCCGAAACGACGAAACTGAGATGGAAAATCTTAGGATTACAACAATAGGTGAACGGTATTCCAAGGGACCGGTAAGAGATTTCGCCATCTGGGTGAAATTTAAGACCAGTAAGTCTTTGCGGTCAAATTTATCGGTAACGCATCAGATTAACGTCACCAGGGAGAGTCCGAACAGGGGCCTTGTAACGCTCAAGGAGCGAAACAGCAGGGTCACTAGAGACTTTGAGCTATTGACCACATTTGGAGGATCTGATTTCAACTTGCGCTTACTCACCCAGGAGTTCCCGGAAAACCGGAATTACTTCATGTTGATGTTGGAGCCTCCCGTCAGTGTGTTTTACAAGCGATCCGGTCAGGCTGAGATCGATGTTGCCTTCGTGATCGATTCTTCGGGGAGTATAGGGGCAAGCCAGTTAAAATCTTCAAAATCCATGGTCATGTCCGGAATAGAGCGCCTTCGTGAAAGTGACAAATTCAATATAATATCATTTAACTCAAAGGTGAGAAAATATTCCGGCAAGTTTATCAACGCCACCACTGAAAACAAAAGTCTGCTACCGGTTTTTATGGATGAAATTGAAGTTGGGGGTGGATCTGATCTATTTAACTCGATATTGAATGCGTTGGAGCTCTTCAACTCTCGCAAAAGATCTGGGGCGATCATCCTTTTTACTGATGGTCGGCCTACAGTCGGAGTCACAAATGTCGATTCGCTGAACGATAGCATCAGAAAGCTGAATAAATTCAGATCGCGGATCTTCACGATTTCCCTTGGAGACGCTCCCAACATCTTGATGATGGAAAAGCTTTCTTCCCAGACTGGCGGAAAGGTCATTACGCCATTAAATCATGAATCTTCCCAGGATGTTATGGAAAAGGTTTTCGGCGCAATCTCAACTCCGGGTGTTACTGATGTGTCAGTCGAATATTCGGATATTTATCCGGAGGAAACATTTCCGGAGTCACTACTGGGCGCTACCGGTCATGACACCCTGTATGTTTTGGGCAATTACGACAAATCGAGCGCTCCCGGCGCAAGAATCACTGCAAAAGTCAAGACTCAGGGAAAAACAAAAGTTTCTTCAAGGCCACTGCAGAATGGAAACGCCCAAACTGAACCAATACGCCTGGACTATTTATGGGGGATGCGAAAGTTTGGAAAACTTCTTGAGAAGGAATCACAGAAAAACGACCCTCAAACTTCAGAAAGATTGTCCATGATGTCCAAGACTTTTGGGTTCATTGATCCGCTGCAGATTCGTGGATCAGGCAAGCATTCGGGTGAAGCGATATGGAACTTCTCGAATTCTTTTGTTCCTTCCAAGGTGATTGCTCCGGAATACAGAATTGTCAGAGATCGTCTGTTCAGGTTGACAGCCGGTAGATGGATTGACGCCGGTTTGAAATCAAACATGTCGTCGGTCAGTCTTGAATCATTTAGTGATGAATTTTTCAACACAATCGAACAATATCCCGATTTAGCCAAGGCTTTTAGTCTTGGCCCCCTGGTAACAGTGATCAAGAACGGAATAGCGATTATGACTAACGGTGGCTAGAAATACTTTTGGCATACAAGAGCGGACAAGGATGTTGTTCGGTTTTTATGGGACAGGCCTATACGATAGGCGCTCTCATTATAAGGCGTATTGCTTCCAGAGCCTTGGAAGCAATCAGAGGCTCTTCTCTCTCCAAGTCCAACAGTTGTCTCAGATGATCGGCCGTTCTCAATAACATCATGGCGATGTCACCTTCGTCAGCGCTCACATGAGCGTTAAGCTCCTCCCAATCGACTTCGTGACACCACAGGAAAATAGTCGCAGATGGCCAGAACATTATTGCGGGGGGATCAAAACCCCTCTCACTCATCAGCCTCACTACGGGCCTGAGACTGTTCGCCATTCTTTGAAACAGACGCCACAGGTTTTTCGTTCTAGCCCATAACTCCTTGCTTATGTGAATCTCCCTGTCTTTGTCCAATACAAATGGAGCTACCATAGATGCAAGCTCTAAAGGGCTAACGTTCCTGAACTCCCCGGATCTTATGAGTTCGGCAATTAGTAGTGGATGATCCAGCCGGAGTTTGGAAGCCCATGCGCCGTCATAAGTCGGACGGCCGGAAGGCTCCAGGTAACCCAATTCCGTGAGCATATCGACGTGTCTGTAAAAATTTGCTACGAGTTTTTCATTTATTCTACGCGACCTTGCAGGGCCTTCGCCAAAAGCAGCAAAGGAGAATTCCAAAAGCCTTATGACTCCAGCCGGGTCATGGGACAGAAGAAGGTTCAGCGTCATGGAGAAGTTAATGTTTATTCTGGATTTTAGAGGTTCCGGACTTGACAACAAGAGTTCCCGGACGAGGCTAATATCCAGGTACTTCCCGGGAATCATCACTATGAAACCGACCTTATCCAGGCCTCTCCTACCGCAGCGCCCAGTCATCTGATGGAATTCGGTGGCCGTCATGTCAACGAATCTTTGTCCATCAAAACGGTCGCTTTGCATTATGACTACAGTGCGCGCCGGAAAATTTACGCCTGCAGCCACCGTTGAGGTGGAAAAAATAGCGTCAAGGTAACCATGGATCATCATGTTTTCGACAAGTAGACGCCAGGCGGGGAGGTGTCCTGCGTGGTGGGCCCCCACCCTGCAAGACATAAGCCTTTTTAATTGGCGTTGGTTTCGCAGGTCAGGGTATTTTTCAAGAAATATTTCAACCATCTCAGCCATATCTCGTGAATCTTCTTTTTCAGGGAACTGCAGCAATTTTGAGACGGAGTTGTCGCAATCTGATCTGGATTTGAAAAAAAATATGGCCGGCAGTAGATCAAACTCACGCAAACAAGTGAGAATTCTGTTCACATTCAGGTCTATTTGCAGCGTGTATCTTCTTTTTCCTTTCTGCAGTTTGTCTATGGCAGAAGCTGTAGGGAATAATCGTTTACCACCTAGAAAGGGGGTCAGTTCTCCTGATGGCGCCAAAAACAATTCTTTGAGGGGGACCGGACGATCCTTGGAAAGTACAATTTTGCAGTCTCCCCCTCTGATATGCTCAAGCCACCGAGCTATTTCAGCCGCATTGGAAAGAGTGGCGGAGAGCAGCAATAGCCGCACTCTAGGGGGTAGATAAATCAGGACCTCCTCCCATA
>CAYNZA010000058.1:0-18193 GCA_964401595.1 uncultured Desulfomonile sp. | reverse complement strand
GGTCAGACTAATAAAGTCGACTGCGCATGTCTATTCTTTTTGAAGATGTCTTCATTCAGACGGAATTATTTTCAGATGGCTTGTTTGAGTAGCCGTTCGGTAAAATATTCGCGCGCCACGGAAAGCATTTTTGTCAGTGGCTTTTCTTCTCTCAACTCCAGAACCCACCAGTCACAAAGCGGAAGAGCAATCAACACATCCAGCCTCTTTTCGATATCCAGCAACGTTTCAGGCGCTGAATGGCCATCCAGAGTTTCCCGGTCGTATACGTGAGCGTTGAGGAAGCGTTCCGGGTGTGGAGCGACAAAGTCCTCTATATCATAGGCCTGACAGATTAAATGACCGGAAGCCTGAGCATGACCAATGTCGAGGGTAGCCCAACTATTGGTCTTCCTGATCAATTTCTCGTAGAGGTCTGGTCTGGAGGTCCAGCCGTAAGGCAGATTTTCGAGGCAAATTTTTATTCGTCGATCAGCGGCGTCGTTCACCAGACGTCTTAATGAATCCAGCACGTTTGACCAGGAAAGATCCTCTGAAGAGTCTCTGCCCAATCCAACATGTATCGTCATGGACTTTCCCTGAACCTTGGAAACCAGCCTCAAAGCTCTGTGAAAAACTTTCATGGCATCCTGCCGGCGAACAGGGTCGTGATCCCCAAAGCCACTGTCGTTGAAAAAGCAGTGATAGCGAACAGGTAGCGGTTTTAGCCTAGCAATTTCATATATAAAAATCGCTTCCTCATATCTGTTGCGCGGCATGTTCTCCGGCCTGAAAGTCCAATCTACGCCATCAAAGCCGTAGTCATCGACAAACTCGGACATATGCTCAATATTATTAAATAAATTGGGGCATACGATTCGTGGCTTCATTACTTTCGAACCCGGTGACAGAATTTCCTGAGACTAAACAGCCCTCATAATTAGTCTACATTCGAAATACCGATAAATCAAATAGAAATTCCCAATGGTATTTTTTTGCTCAGCTCTTTATGATAGACTCTGCATTTCATTGAATGCCAATTTTTTGTAACTAAGAATGGTGATTAGACAAAATAATGTGTTAGATGTATTTTGTCGCTATTGACCGGCAAATTTCTTGAAATTATAAAAATGATCATGTTTTGTTCAGCAATCGTTGCTTAGACTCAATTCCCTTCAAATTTTTCCAGGCGGGCGTTCGATCGCACACAGGGTGGTGACCAAAAATGTCAAAGAAGCATGACTATGATCTGGTTGTTATCGGGGCGGGCATCGCCGGTTTTGTATCGGCAGTGACAGCCAATGGAATCGGGAAAAAGGTGGCTATTCTGGAAAAAGGGAAAGTTGGGGGGAATTGCACGAATATGACTTGCATACCGAGCAAGGCTCTAGTCCGGCTTGGACATTTGAGTCGTGAGATTTCACACCTTGGCAATCTCGGGCTGTTGACTTCCGGGGATGTTTCACTCGACAAAACTCAAATCATGAACCACGTCAGGTCGATAGTCCAAAAGGCTTACGAAAAGGATCTTCCTGAGACGTTCAAGACTATCGGAATCGATGTCTTGATGGGCCATGCGTCATTTGTCGATAATCACCACGTCAGTCTGGATGGGAAGACCATCTCGTCCGACAACTTCATGATAGCAACGGGAACCAGACCTGTCATCCCATCCATTCCAGGGCTTTCCGAGGTTGAATACCTCACAAACGAAAACTTGTACGAACTTGAACGATTGCCGGATTCGCTGATCATACTCGGCGGAGGTGTAGACGGTCTTGAATACGCATCTGCCCTCGGACGAACAGGTGTAAAATGCACAGTAATCGAGATGTCATCGAGACTGTTACCCATGGCGGACAGGGAATTGGTCAACCAACTGATCGGAATATTGAAAGCAGATGGCATAGAGATTCTATCGGGAGCCAAGGCGGCAATGGTCAAGACTGAGGCCGACCGGATCGTGGTGGAATATGAGACCGGCGATGGCAGGAACGGAAGCGCTTCGGCGGAAAGGGTTCTGGTGGCCATAGGTCGCAGGCCGGACCTTGACGGGTTGGAAGTTGAAAAGGCCGGCGTAATGGCCGACCAGAGGGGTGTAATCGTAGACAGGAAACTCAGGACCTCCACTCCTAACATCTATGCGTGCGGTGACATTGCGGGACCTTATCAATTGGCGTCCATGGCGGAATATCAGGGGATAACGGCGGCAAGCAACATGTTCAGCCCTCTCAGACTAAACACAAATTACGACAACAACATCAATATAATATTCACCGATCCTCCATTGGCTTTTTTTGGCCTTACGGAAGAACAGGCTCACAGGAAGTACGGTTATAAACTGAAAGTGTATCGATTTGATTATTCCAAAATGCGCCGGGCTCTGATTGACGGCACGAATGCAGGATCCGCCAAGTTTCTCTGCGATGGGCGAGGACGTCTGGTGGGGGCCCACATCCTTGGAGAAGCGGCGGGAGAGGTAATTCATGAAGCCCAGATGATCAGGGCGTTCAAAAAACCATTGTATCGGGGACAGTTCATTACGCACGCATACCCCACCTACTCCCAGGCCTTAGTGGGAAGGGCCAGTCAACTGGCCTTTCTCGACAAGATGTTGTCAAATCCGGTAGTAAGGGCAGGGCTCTGGCTCATTCCCGGTTTCAAGAACAGGCTGGTCACAGCTCGCGACAGATTGGCTGAAACCGACACAGACAACACCGGGCCGAGCCCTTCAACACTCAGCATGCTCACGGACATCGATCAACAGCAACCCTCCGCATTACGGCTGAACCTGAAGCCCACCAATTGTGGGGGATGTGAGATCGAGATGCCGGACAGGCTCATGAATCAGGACGAGACACCATACCTTACTCTCCTGAATCAGGTAAGCTCATCATTTGGCAAAGAAGTGGTGTTCAATTTCTCTAAAGTTACGTTAATTAATGGTCTTGGCGCATCTATGCTGCTTAAACTGTTCCTTAATGTCAAAAAACAACACAAAGCAGTGACAGTAATAGGCGCCAATGATGACATGATCAACATATTTCAGGTTACTGAGCTGGCTCAGAGGGTAAACAAGCTCAATGGAATAGAAACATGCTGCGCCAATGACAAACTCGAGATGGATTCAAGTGAAGTGGATTCAGCCGGATATGGATCAAATACGTCCACTGATCGAATTCACAATTTTGGGAGTTGGGCGACGCCGGTTGATGAACTTATTGCAGATTGGGTGACACCGGTTGAGGCGAGAAAACTAAATGTGATCGGCAGAAAAGCCGTGGGACCGGTGAATGGATTTGGACCATTGTGGCAGAAAACGTACAGTCTCTATTTTGATGGCAGTTTGGCTTCCCCGGAAGATGCAGTCAAGGCGATGAAGGAAAACTTCCCCGTTTTTCAACCCTCATGCAACAAGTTTTATCCGTCCCCTCGCGGTATCTCAGCCGGCGAGGTCGTCCTGATTGATTCCATGACTCCCGGCGGTCCTGTCTCGACAGGTGTCATGGTAATGTATGCTGATGGCCTTTCCTTTACCTTTGTGACACCTCAGGGTCATCCTGAATCAGGCTGGGTAAGTTTCAGCGCTCACAGAGAGGGTATACGCACGGTTGCCCAGATTTGCGGATTGGCCAGGGCCGGGGATCCTGTTTTCGAGGCTGCGTTCCGGGTTGCAGGATCAAAAATGCAAGTTCGGATATGGACTCACGTGCTGGCATCTTTGGCCGCATACCTGGGAGCGCCTGCCGACATCTCATATGAAGGGCGCCGAATTGATTCCTCCATTCAGTGGAGCCAAGCCTCAAACATTCGATATAATGCACAAATTTTTACACTGTTGAGAGAGCCGTTGCGATGGTTTTCATGATTTGGTGAACTGTTAATGACTAGATGCAATAATCGCCCATTTACTAAATACGACGCTGTAATTGTAGGCTCGGGGCCTAACGGGCTGGCCGCGGCAATAACAATAGCTTCAGCAGGCAGATCGGCGCTGGTCATGGAAGCGGGTGACACAATAGGTGGTGGAATCCGGACCAGGGAACTCACCCTGCCCGGATTCCACCACGACGTATGCGCGGCCATACACCCGCTAGGACTGGCTTCTCCATTTTTCAGGTCATTGGATCTTGAATCTTATGGCCTGGAGTGGATTCATCCGAATGTTCCACTTGCCCACCCACTCGACGATGACGAAGCGGTCCTCATGCACAGATCCGTTGAAGATACGGCGCTGGGACTGGGAGTTGATGCGCAGGCATACGTAAATCTCGTGGGGCCTCTTGTTCCGAGGTGGAAAGATTTAGCCTATGAACTGCTCAAACCGTTGGGACCGCCACGTCATCCCTTGCCGCTGATGAGGTTTGGTCCTCTTGCTGTAAGGTCAGCGTTGAGTCTGGCGATGAAACGCTTCAAAGGTGTGAGGGCAAGGGCCATGTTCGCCGGTAATGCGGCCCATTCCATTTTGCCTCTGAACCGCCCGTCCAGCGCCGCTTTTGGTCTGATGATGTCCATATTAGGACATGGTGTCGGCTGGCCACTTGCATCAGGAGGTTCACAGTCAATAGCCAAAGCATTGGCGTTGATGCTTACCTCAATGGGAGGTGAAATAAAAGTCGCTTCTCCGGTCAAGGTCATTAGCGATCTTCCGAGCGCAAAGGTCATCCTTTTTGATGTGACTCCCAAACAGGTATATGAAATTGCAGGAAAGGAATTTCCGGTCGCCTATCAGAAAAGACTCTTATCCAAAAGACATGGTCCCGGAGTGTTCAAGCTGGACTGGGCGCTCAACGCTCCAATACCCTGGTCAGACGCCACTTGCGCCAGGGCCGCCACTGTCCACATCGGACCGACCATTGAAGATGTGACCTTGTCGGAACATGTGGTATGGCAAGGCGCAGTTCCAGATAAGCCTTTTGTGCTGTTGGCTCAACCGACACTGTTCGACCCGGGGAGGGCACCGGCGGGTAAACACATTGCATGGGCTTACTGTCATGTCCCGAATGGTTGTCATACGGATATGACAGAAAGGGTTGAAAACCAGGTGGAGAGTTTCGCTCCGGGGTTCAGGGATACAATTATATGCCGACACACGATGTTTCCATCTGACATGCAGTCGTACAACCCCAATTATATTGGTGGCGACATCGTAGGTGGGATACAAAGTTTCGAAGAGTTGTTCGTGCTTCCGTTAGGACGTCTCAGAGCCTATTCTACGCCTAAGAAGGGCGTTTACATATGCTCTTCATCCATGCCCCCCGGTGGCGGGGTGCATGGAATGTGCGGACATCTGGCTGCAAGACGGGCCATAAAAGATCTTTTTACATAGGTTTTCGAAAGCCCCTGAATCATCATTTCCTGTAAACTATTACAGTGTCCCTGGAGTCTTTCATCAAATCGCTGAGTTTCTTGACTTCGTTTATCCCGGTGTGGTAGGGGTAAAGCTCTTTGGGCCTGAATGCCCGTGCTGCATCCGCAACCATCTCGGGTGTCATGGTATAAGGCAGGTTCATCGGGAGAAATGCCACATCAATATTCTTGAGAGCTTTCATCTCAGGAGTGTTTTCAGTATCTCCAGCGACGTAAACACGTTTGTCCCCAAATGTTATGATGTACCCGTTTCCAGACCCTTTGGGGTGAAATGGCTGACCATTGTCCCTTTTGTGGATAAGATTGTAAGCAGGAACTGCCTCAACATGGAAACCCGCCACAGTTGCCAGGTCCCCGTTTTTCATTATGGTAGCGTTGGGGAGTTTTTCCGAGCATTTCTGGTTTATGATCATCTTCGTTTCGGGCTTGGTTATTTTTGAGATGGCGTCCAGGTCAAGATGATCCTGATGTTCGTGGGTAATGAGTATAAGATCAGCTTTTGGCAACTTTGTGTAGTCTGCCTGCTTGGTCCAGGGATCAACGTGAATTATTTTGCCGTTGTGTGAAAACATTAGTGTGCCGTGACCCACCACGGTAATTTTCAGGTCACCCTGAGAGGTTTTGACCGAACCGGTGTCAGTGGTGTCTTGAGCATGCGCCACTGCGCAGGCCGCAACCAGAATAGTCAACAAGGCCAGTGTCTTTATGTGCATTTTCAACTCCCTGGTAAAATGGTTGAAATCTTTTGTCCGTTTTGCAAGAAAATTTGCGCCAAATTTTTCCCGCCAACCGGCAAACGGCTGGCTAAAGTCCGGTTTGAACAGGATTTGACTGTCAACCTCATATCTTCTAATAAGCACCCCTGCCGAATATTACAGCCGGGATAGTTTTTAGCAATAGTAACAGGTCAAGCCGAAAGGATTGGCTCTCAATGTATTGCATGTCGAGATCCACCTGTTTCTCAAAACCGATTTCGCTTCTACCACTGACTTGCCAGAAACATGTCAATCCAGGAGTAATCTCAAACCTCCGTCGATGTTCGAGAGTATATTTTGACACATCGGTTACAGGGTGCGGCCTTGGTCCCACCAGTGACATATCCCCCTTGAGAACATTATAGAGTTGGGGGAGTTCATCGAGGCTGTAACGTCTCATGAAATGGCCGACACGGGTGATCCGCGGATCTCTCTTGATCTTGAATATTACGCCGCCTGTTTCGTTGAGATCCTCGAGCTCATCTCGCATGCCTTCGGCGCCCTTGATCATGGACCTGAATTTGTACATCCTGAATGGCATACCGAGTTTTCCCACTCTTTCCTGTGTAAAAACTGCCGGAGGCCCGTCCTCAATCCTTATCGACAGATATAGCAGGAGAAAAACGGGAGACAGGAAAGTAAGACCTAGAGTTGAACCAATTATATCGATCAGCCGTTTCAGTCTGAGACTGCCTTTTGTGACACCGATCCAAAGCGTCTTCTTTACCCAGAAGCGAATGTTTTGGCGAAACGATGAAATGCGAACACCATCTTTGGCGTATTTTCGATATAGTAATTCCACCAGTTCAGGGTCACGCTCAAACTTGCCAGCGGGTTCGGACATTTGTGGTCACCTTGCGTAATCACACATGAAAACAACTCTTGATTCGTTGAGGCTATTTCAATTCATGATAAACTTTAATCGAAAAAAATAGAAGGATCATCAAAAATATGTTGATGCACACTGCCCTATTAAGGTCTTTTGGCTTATACTCTTTCAAGCGGTGATGACCGCTCATTCAAATCAGGCCTTCGCGTCAGGACAGACCGATGAATCGTTCACGACTGGGAGTTGTAAAACCGGATGCCAGAATATCATATATTTTTTCGCTGTTGGCAACTGTATGGTCAATCATACTTGCAGTGGTAGTAGTGGTATCATCACAAGGCGATATCTCGATTACGAACGTTTGGCCATATCTGGTCTTCATGATATTCGGCCTGGCGTTAATCTATAATAGTTATCGTAGCACGATAAGCAAGATCATCAAAAAGATTGACTGATTTGGGCACAGGTGAGTGTTTGAGTGAGAGGTCCCGGATTCCATCAGAAACATCCCACTCAGATGGCATTCAATTGATCACAACATTTGAGCATTTCAGGACGCCCAGACTACCGGACTCTCTTTACTACAGACAAAGGAATCAGGGACTTGCCTCGGGCTGAAGCAAGATTCATCACAAATTCCTTACTGGTCCTGGGTGGATCTTTTCGTTCAGATTCCGGCTTCATCTGAAGTGACATGGCGTCAGTTGGACAAGTTGTCACACATAGTCCGCAACCGATACACCTGTCTCTGTCTACAGTTGCAACGCCACTGTCTTCAATCCTGATTGCTTCCATCTGACATCTTCCGATACATGTTTCACAACCGGAACATGTTTCAGGGTCAGCCTGGGCGTAGTAGTTTGTGTAGACTCTTTCAGACGGTTTCGGATGAAATTTTATCGATCTGAGAATTCCGCAGCAATCCCCGCAACAGTTACATATTCCGCCGGTATCCTGAGAAATGAAAGGTTGAGGCACCAGACCGTCCTGGTCACATTGTTCCAGAATCCTGAGCGCTTCATCCTGAGTTATGTAACGGCCCATGCCTTTCTCAACGTAAAAATGGGCATGGCTCCCGAACTGTAAACACGCCTCGAGAGTCTTACCGCAACCCTTGTCCAGGAGATTCTGCTGGGTCCTGCAAATGCATTTGCCTACAGAAATGGTATCCTTACTTTTGATGATTTCTTTTAGATCCTCGTAAGGGGCCACCGGCCACCTGTGATCTATGGTCTTGTTCACAGGCACGGTGCGTAACGGGGCCGATTGTGAAATTCCCTGTTTGCCAAAGGCTTCGTTGAAATATTTTTCAAAAAGCTCGGCAAAACGCCTGTCCATGTTTTTTACCTGAAACTCGTAAGACCCGACTATGAAGGGGGCTGCGGCATATTTTCTGGTGTCCCCTTTCGTCGTTCTGAAAATCTGTCCCTTCTCAACCATTCTTTCGAGCAACGCCGCCACTTCCGCAGTTTCTCTCCCGATTCTTTTTGCCAGGTGCTCCGGCGACTCTAACATCATGCTCAGATTCAGGTACATTTCCGCCTCTTCCTCAGTGAACATGGCCTGAAGAATTTCGAGTTCAACACCGGATTCAGTGGAAGGAAACCCGACCGAATATTGATCCAACTGCTCGCGCAGGTCGTAGTAAACCTTGGAGGTCATGGAGATTCTCCTATACAGTATTGCATTTTAATTTTGAGACTTGTTGGTGAACTTCCGGGGTCCAGAGATTATATAGCAGCAATCATGGGATAAGTCGTCATCAAAATTCAGTCTGTCAAATCAGGGAAGGAGAAAAAAGACGAGCATTTTCAACGGCGTTCATTTCATGGTGATACGAGCGCCAACACACGCGTGACATGAACCGGACCGAAAACGGGCCAGATCAGATAGTGACAGGACTCCGGTTATGGTCGAGATGTCGTCCCTATGGACGAACAGTCTGTGCAACTCAGAAAATACCATTTCCTTTATCGCATCCTCGATGAATTCCTTTTCATCGCACGATCTCACGTTGGGAGACTTAAGGATGGACTTTGCGCGTTCTTCAACCGGCAAGCCATGATTGTACGCCAACATCAGATCCGTCTTTGAAATGACTCCAATCGGCAGGCCGGAGGCATTCTTGATCAGGACTGCGCTAAACCTGTTTTGCGACATGCCTTCAATTATGTCTGAAATGGAGTCTGATTCAGAATAGGATACGACATTAGGTGTCATTACATCTTTAACACGAATTCTCAAAATGTGAGAATCGTCCAGTTTTTGCTTGCGCCTGTTGGTTGCGCTTTGATCACAACCTCGACAGTAAACGTATAAGAGCGCCACGATGTCGGGATATGCCAAAACCCCTAGTACATCATCATCAACATCTTTCTGATCCGTCACGTAAAGCCGGTATACCATACTCGATCGCATCTGCTCCAAGGCCGCCTCCAGGGACTGATTCTGCCTACAAAAAAGAGGCGGCCCTACCATTATATTGTCGACGGTAGTTTCTGCGGGCAGACCCGCATAATACGCGCTGACAATATCTGTTTTGGAGACCACTCCAGCCGGTTTTCCATCATGGTCCCTTATCAGTAAGGCAGATATCTTATATTTTATAAGGTTTTTGATCGCAGAGCTAATTGTAGAATCGACATCAAGGCTGACGATCTGTCTGCGCATGGCCTCTTTCACCAGAATGTCTCCCAGCGTTGAATTCTTGAATACCTGAGCCATTAATGACCACCCTTGACAAGGACTAGGCGTTGCAAACATTTTCTCCGGTTGATTGATCAACCAGCTTGTCAACAATCCTGTAGAAAAGATCAGATATGTAGACAATCCCTCTGATCCTGTCGCCTTCAACCACTGGAACTCTCCGGATATGCTTCTTGATCATCAGATCGAGCACCAGCATCACAGGGGTGTCAGGTGTAACCGTAATCACATCGGTTGTCATGATGTCCTTAACCAGGACGGATTTGGTTTGCTGACAAACATTGTCAAGCAGGCCTCTCATTTCGATGTCATCCATGACACCCCAAAGGTGGACATGCTTCGGCCTGATCATTAGTAACAAATCATACATGGATAACATCCCCAGCAAACAGCCATCGGGACTAACGACAAGCATGCCGAAAATACGCCTGTTCTGCTGCCGGCTCGCCGATCTGAAAGCAAGGGCGGCCTCGGGGATAGACATGTCGGGGTTTAGGGTGTGGAATGTTTCGGTCATCACATCGCGAGCTAAGAACATCTAGATCCTCCCCAAAAAAGACGAATTTCAAGACCTGTCTGAGGTTCACTGAAAAACTATCCAGAACTTTTTCGCTAGCTTGAAACCGATCCGGACAGGGTCCGTTCCGGAATGGTAACGGATCATATCTGGCTCAACACTACTATATTTAGGATTTAATATATAGGATTTTTATTTTCTAAGATTATACCGTTTGGGAATAAATGACAATTTTTTTCGTGTTTCATAAAAAATTTCCGATGATGCAGCCTACTCTGAGTGTGAGTATGCAGATTTTATGTTGTTAATCCAAAGAGTTACAACACCCGGGTTCTCGGCGGTTCCTTTCAGGACACACTCTACCTCGAAGCCATTTTCGAAAAGGATAGATTTCCAGCTCTCCCTGTCATCGCCGCACATGTCTTTTTTCGCATGATCGCCCGCCACAGCCATGAACGGCATCAGGAAGACCTTTTTTACTCCCGCCTTCTTCAGCTTCGGAATCATGTCTTCCAGAGTTGGTTGTCCATCCACTGTCGCTACAAACAGGTTGGGATCTGCGGTCTGCGCATAATAATTCATCGCAGCGTAGACAGTGTCAGCCGGATGTCGCTCCGAACCGTGCCCCATCAGCAGTATGGCATCTTGAGGTTTACGTGTTTCAGGGGCTTGTCCGATCAACGATTTGATTGACGATTCAATGTTCTCACGCGAGGACATCAGCGCCTTAGCCAGGACGATCTTTCGTTCAGAATTACCAGAAGTCTGATTCATTGCATTGACGTCTTGGACGAGATTGTGAAACTCCTCCCCAAAAAGGGTATGCAGTGAGGCCACCACAATCCTGTCATAGCCATCGTCTATCAGCCTGGCAAGAGCCACTTTGGGGGAATCCAGCTTCACGCCTTCAGTTACAAGTTTCTTCCTGACTATGGAGGAAGTGAAAGCCCACCTGATCTCCGTATCGGGAAACTCCCTTTTTACCTGTGATTCAACCTGATCAAATGCTTTACGAGCCTCGGGAACTGTTGTTCCGAAAGCGACCAGGAGAATGGCCCTCTTTGGATCAGACTTTTTTGACTGCCCATGTTTATCAGCAAGTAGAGGGGTAACAGAAAAAGCAAATAACAATAGAACGCTCAAAACTATCGAAACAATTTTCGTTTTATTCATAACACACTCCAGCGCCTTATCAGCCTGAAAGGATTTCCTCAATTTCCTTGAGAGAGCAGCAAACAAGTACAAAAAATATTCTTACATTTTCAGATTGCCCCAGTCTACATCAAATATCTTCCCGTCTCTCATCCGGAGTAATTTCTGGGCTGTCTTACTCATAAATTCGCGGTCATGGGAAATTATCATAAACCCCAGTCCCGATTCCCTGATTATATCTATTAGTCTGTCAGTGGTTGTTTCATCAAGACCGTTAGTGGGTTCATCCAGAATAAGGAACTCTGGTTCCATGGCAAGCACGGTCGCCAATGATACAAGTCGTTTTTCTCCGCCGGAGAGCTTGTGTGTTATACGATCCTCGAAACCTTCGAGCTTCAAAGCCTTTAATATTCTCATGGCTGTTTTCCGTGCCTGATCCGGGGCTTGTCCCAAGTTCAGCGGACCGAAAGCTACATCTTCGATTACCGTGGGACAGAACAACTGGTCGTCCGAGTCCTGAAACAGAAAACCAATCTTCCCACGGATCTGGGCAAAATCCGATTCAGTAGTCATGCCTTTGCCCATTATTTCTACATAGCCTGAGTCAGGAGCCAGCAACCCCATGACAATGTGACTCAGTGTGGTCTTTCCGCACCCATTGCCGCCAATGAGTCCAATGCGGTCCGACCTTCCAATCTCAAGACTCAGACCGTCGAGAACCCTGTTCTTGCCATAACCGAAGGATATGTTTTCAAGCCTGATCATTCCCTGATCCATTTCCTGGATGATTTTTGCCGACCAGATTGAAAAGAACTCCCGTAAACATTCATCTCGTCACAAGCGCAAATGTTGAAAGAAATAATCCCGATAGAGCCATAACATAATCACAGGATTTCATTTCGTAATGGTGCAGAATGTAGAATTTGTTCCTGAACCCTCTAAGCTTCATAGCCTGCATGATCCTCCTGGACCTGTCAAAACTACGCACCAGTAACATGCCGAGCAGATATGAATAGCTTCTGTATGTATGAACGTTTGTCCCCGGTTGGAACCCCCGGATTTTCATGGCTTTTAACAATCTGTGATATTCGTCGTCAATTACGTGGATGTACCTGAAACAGAAAAAGAACAGGTGAACCAGTTTGTCCGGCACATGTAGATGACTCAATGCATGCACAAGAGAGAATATTTGTGAAGTTCCAAGCATGGCGGTAACCATGAGCAGTATGGAATTGGATTTTAAGGTTATCAGAAGCGCCTGGTATATCCCTTCCCTGGAAGCCTGCAGGATCCCGATATGAAAAACCATCTCACCAGGAGTGGTAAACGGAAGGAACACCCACAAGAACATAATAAAACCATTGACAATCAATAGCCTTCGGGCAAACCTGTGCAGATTGCAGCAGGTGATGATCAATAGTATCAAGGGAAGAATGAGGCTGATCACCACCACTTCAAGCCGATTCTCCAGGGCCACAACAATAGAGAAAATTAACGAAACCAAAATCTTTACCCTGGGATCTAACCTGTGAACCCAGGACGAACCGGAGGAGAATTCTTCTAACAACATCAGTCTGGAGCCTCAAAGAATTGTTTTTTTAGGAGCGGCGTCTCCTGGACAAGGCAAAAGCGGCGATACCTGCCAATCCAACTATCCACCCTATTCCGCCTATGATTTCCGTCATTCCAGGGCTGGAAACAGCTTTTTTTTCAGTCTGGGCCCTTTCCTGCCTGGACAACGCACGAAACAACGGTTCCAGCTTTCTGTCAATTATTTCTTCAAGCCGGTGTATCAGTTCATCTTGACTCAGGTGTAAAGACGGCCCATGGTCAGTAGTAGACTTTGGCCCCACTTCACTGGATTCGGGCATTGGGGGGCGGGATTTGTCAAGCCCACCGGGTGCGGCAAGTTCTTCCGACAGGTCGATCTCGTACGTTGCCTTGTGCCCCATATCGGCTTCCAGAGTAATCCTGAATAAGTTATTCCCAAGGGGCAAATCCCGGATTCTGAAAACACAAATGCCGTCAGAATCTGTTTTCCCGACCAGCAGACTGGCTCCAGATGAGTCGTGAACTTCTACCTTGCAACCTCCGGCTTTCACCCCTGCGCCAAAATAACCGTTTACTACAAGACTTTCCGTTTCAACATAGGCATAAACATTGACTTTGTGAGCAAAACACGGAGGCGCTACTGTGATCACCGACAAGACTGCCAAAACAAATCCGGGAAGGATTTTTGAATACATCCAGATTCGATCTGACGCTATGTCTCTCATGTCGGGTGTCATCCTTCGTCCCAGAAAAACTTCAGATCAAAGAAAAAGGCACATTGATCACAAGGCCTGAATCATTTCAGGTCTCACTCTCCTGATGAACTCCACTATAAACACTGTCATCAGGCCCTCTATTATCATGATAGGTATGTGAGCGAGAATTATCAGTCGAGCCGCTGTTTCTACCGACTGACCAAGTGAGATGTTCAGGCTCAGCGCAACGAGTATTCCAGACACCATGATGGACCCGGCGCCGGTCACAAATCCTGCGACATACCTCACTGCCGGTTTTTGCGATTTCACGAAACTCTTGAAGAATATTCCTAGAATCACGGCCGGAAACGCCATGTTGAAAGTGTTGATTCCAAGAGTGGTAATTCCGCCATACCCGAAAAGGACCGCCTGAAGCGTCAGGCCTACAAATATGGCCGGAAACGCAACCCAACCAAGAAGAAGACCACATATCCCTGTCAGAACAAGATGCGCGGCCGAAGGGCCTATTGGCACATGAATAAGCGAGGCCACGAAGAACACTGAAGAAAGAACTGCGACTTCAGGAAGATCTTCGTATTCCATTTTGCGCAGACCTATTCCGAGTCCGGCAAGCGCCAATGCGGCCCCTGCCCCAAGCGTTGCGCCATTTAACACTCCTTCAGATATATGCAAAACCACCCGCCCTGATGATTGCCAGAAATTCCCGCAATCAGTCGATCAACTATCTCTTTATTCATTCAGCCAGACATAGTCTCACTGCAATCCTGAGGCTGCCTGACCCATGCGAAAATGTAAACGCGCCATCACCACGCGTTGCACTTTATTAGACATCGTAGCATTCGTCAAGCGATCGCTGTTGATTTTGAGTGATGATCCGCACTCCATGGATGGCAGGATTCGGAATAATTGACTGTACCCATTAAAAATCTAGCTTGTTCACATGCAAATTCTTCTTGACAGACGTCCAATACATATCTAGAGTTGTCTAACTTAATTAGACCGTCCTAACACATTAAACAGATGAGGATATCATTGAAAAATAGAAAGCGATTATGGGAACTCAGGCCTCCAACAGTTTGTAAACTCCTCGGAACAGCGCTGGATACCAAGGATGTTCTTAAAATAGCCCGGAAGTTTCGCCTTTCGAACAACAATAATCTCGTAGATGATGAACTTGCCTTCCATTCAGCATTAGTAGAATATGGGCAGACAGAAAATCCGATCTCCCGGCACACTGAAAAACTCATCAAAAAGCGATTTGAACTTCATGCCCGCAGAATTTCCGAAATTCAGCCGGAATCGGTCATAAAGGCGCTTCGGACAGAGCCGGAATCATTGAAAATACCTCTCTGGGCGTCATTATGGGCAGTTGCTACCGCTGACGAAGGAGAAAAATATGAGGCGGCGCTGTTTGGATTTGTCCATCTGCTCGAACACAGACTAGTCCGTGAACACTGGAGAGGGTTACTTGACCAGAAAGCTGAACAAACAACTTCCGGGATTCAGCTTGAGAAAGGCAACGAGTTGAGAAGACTTCTGCTTGATTCTCAGCGTGAAATCGATTCTCTAAAAAGAGCAAATTCCCAACTTCAGCAAAAGCTGGTTCAATACGAGGCATTCTCTCAACGTTCATCTCCTACGGATGTTGCAACTCCTCACCTTGGTTGCGGATGCGGTTGCAACAACAAACAGAAAATTGTTGAATTGAAGCAGTTACTGGAAGAGGAACGCCAGAAGAGCAAGTCATTTCAGAGTGAACTGGAGCTTTTCAGGCGGGAGATCGACGACCTCATGGACGAGCTGGCAAGCCTGAGAAAATGCAAAGATTCCTCCCAATGCGGGAAAAATGAATCCTCCTGCCCCATCTCCGGTTTTCTAAATGGCATGAGCGTAGCGATGGTAGGAGGGATTGAGAGCCTGGAAAGGCACTACCGGCAATTAATTGAATCCATGGGCGGGCGCTTCAACAGACATGACGGCTATTGTCGCGGTGGACAGGATTCACTGGAGGAAGTCATCAGCCAGGCCAATCTCGTGGTCTGCCCAATCGAAGTGAACAGCCATAATGCGGCCCGATTCGCCAAAAAAATTTGTAAGGTCAAGGGAATACCGTGTTGTTTTGTAAAATCCGCCAGCCTTGCCAGCCTCAAAAGGACCATTGAGGACAGTTTGCATAGGGCCTCGGCGGCCTGAAGCAGGTTTGATCGGGGGAAAACGTGTTCGAGAGCGCCGAATTAGAATGTTCCACCACCTTCCCACCCCTTAGGGGTGTTTCGCTAATCATACATGATCGTTGGTATAAGATATAGCCCCATCAGGGCTCGAACGTGGCTCATCGGACAGGATAATGCTAAAACAAGTTATATGCGTCTTAACCGATGCGAAAAGACGCTGGAGCGCACTAAAGTAAGATGATATTAAGAGGTAGCGCCTTCAAACAATTTAACAGTGGCATCTTTATGTGTTACGTGCTACAAAATATGTCATTATAATTGTTTTTTGTGTTTAGGATTCGGAGGATGGTCTTATGCTCAAGAGATGGAGATATGTCTACATAGGAATTGCAACCCTGATGTTGGTCGCCTTCCGGGGCCCTGCTGACGCATGGGAATTTTCGATGAAAGGCACTTTCAATTGGTATCATGAATGGGTCAACCAGATGGGCAGCAACGGATTTTTTGGACAGTATAATGTTGACAATGGGAGTGGCACGCGAGTTGCCAACCTCAATATGTGGTCAGGTGGGCAGTACGCTACCAGTCTGGTAACAGGGACAAATGCAGCATGGTCCTATTTTAACGTAGAATTTGAGCCTGAAATAAAAATCAACCAGGCTATCAAGATAAGGGCTTTGTACCGACTGGGTACCTATGGAGACCCTGCCGCCTCAGATTATCACACCCAAGATGCGCCGGGGACCAAAAACGCCTTCAGCGACGGCCAATGGTCTATGTTCTGGATTACTGCTAACTCGCCTCGGGGGATTTTTACAGTTGGTAAAAGGCCGTGGAGTTTTGGGGCAGCCTTGCAATATGACGGTTCCGACGCCACTTCGTCGGAATCACTCTCGTGGGTTGCCCCTTTCGGGCCTTTTGACATGGGGCTTGCTTTCTATCCCTACCGGTTTGCGGGTGATTCCAGCATTTATGTCGTGGGTGAAAGAACTGGTGTGTCGGCTGCATACGGAGACCCTTACGACATTCCATATTATCCGGATATTGATAACAGAAGGGGCTACTTCAACAAAGCAGATAGGAGCGGCCAGTTTTCAAGGGACTTTCTGGGATTTGTCACATATTCTCATGGCCCGTCAAAGGCGGGAGTCTTAGGGGCGATGGGTAGTTATCATATCGGGCCAGAGTCACTCCTGAACTACACGATTAGACCTAACGGTCTACCAGTATTTTCGATAGATTCCCAATTTAGTCATGGGACGATGTATTTTCAGTTCAACAACGGAAGGATCTTCTTGAATTCCGAGGCGGCCTGGCTATACTGGACTGATAAATATCAGGGAGAGATGCCTCAGAATTGGGCACATCAAGACGGGGTCAACCCGCCGTATACCAGGTATATTGAACAGTGGAGATACGCCGTTGAAACTGGAGTTCTGGCCGGTCCCGCAAAGCTGAGCGCAATAGTTGGGTATTCTCCGGGACCTGACCGAAGGGACGGAGTTTATTTTGACAAACAACCGGCAGGATTTGTGTGGCATGCCGGATATGAAAATCACTTTTTGAGCAATTATAGTCTGTTCGTTCCATACAGTCATATATTTGTCTACGCATATGGCTCGGGTCTCCATGCGTATAACCTCTCCGGTGACGGTTACCTGAGGGACGCATTGTTTCTTGGAGCCCGGCTGGATTATGCTGTCGCCGCAAATCTCAACCTTTACGGGAGCTTCTGCTGGGCTCAAAGAACATCTGATGGATATCCCTGGGGGGTGCTGAGACCGACCTTGGCCAGACGAGGTGACACTGACCTACCCGCACCGGATTACGTCACCGACGGCAACGTAGATTTCAGAGGTGTCACTCCGGGTCCTTTGAATTATGCGGCTTTTACCGATGGCAGCCGTGAGTTGGCCCGACAGATTCCGAACATTACGTCGAGGGACCTTGGCTTCGAGGTAAACGTCGGTTTCAACTGGAAACTTCTCGAGGGCTGGACAGCTGGAGCGCTTGTAGGCTACTGGGCCCCTGGAGACTGGTTCAAATACGCATGTATTGATCGTTCGGTTCGTGGCTGGAACAACAACAATTTTTCAGGGACTAGCGCAAACAGGGTGATTGACCCGATAATGGGCGGTGAAGTGACGATGGTATTTGAATTTTAACAGCATGAGCAAATTAATTAACTTGGTCGGAGTATGCAAAATAATGAAAAAGATTATAGCTTTTGCATTTTTGATCAGCATGGCAATGATCCTGCTGTTATTACCCGCTAATGTGGTTACGGCGGGCACTGAAGCGGTCAGTTCTGATTTTCACACTGCGATTGTTGAACATCCTTCTGATGATCTTCAGCGTCTACCCACAGCGCCGGAGGACGAAAAAGAGGACGAGGAAGACAGTGGTGATGACGGAGATGACGATTCTGATGGCTTTGACCGTCT
>CAYNZA010000057.1:13586-18405 GCA_964401595.1 uncultured Desulfomonile sp. | reverse complement strand
GCGGTCGTCGGATTGACCTTACGAGGCATGGATAACAATTTGTACACTCAGGTGGGTCTAGTCCTGCTAGTGGGGCTGTCCTCCAAGAATGCCATTCTGGTAGTAGAATTTGCCCGTGAACAGCAGGCTCTCGGAAAACCGTTGCTGGAAGCGGCGGTAATGGGAGCCAAGCTGCGGTTCCGGGCAATACTGATGACATCGCTGGCGTTCATCGTCGGTGTGTTTCCCCTGGTTGTGGCGACAGGGGCAGGGGCTGCAAGCAGACAGGCGGTCGGAACCGCAGTATGTTTCGGCATGCTGGGAGTTACTATTCTGGGAGTCTTTTTTACTCCAGCTCTTTACGTTGCACTGCAACCGGTTAAACTCTATTTCGACAGGAAAAAAGCCAAAAGAGAAGCGCAATATTCATCATAAACGCCATATGAGCTTCGACTCCTGTTTTTTTGTTTAGTTCTAATTTCTACTCAACCGCCGCATTGATGAACTATTGTGTTCCGCCGTCAAGGAATGCGATTATTTCTGCCATGCCGGCATCAATAAACTCTAGGCAATGGGATGATCACCAAGGGTTGAGGATGTGTGTTCTGGTCAAAATCTATGATCTCCACTCGTGAGTTCGCAGGATGTTCTTCAGTGTAAACTCTACCGGGACAGGTTTCTGAGACCAGCCGAAAAATGGACCGCTGAGTGAAAGAGAAAATGATCTGATGCTCTTGGTCGCTGACTGTTGGTTTATGGGTGTTACAGGGAGTGTTTGATGCAGGCGCCGCAACTGAAATGAGCTAGGATTTCTGGCGGAGAGAGAGGGATTCGAACCCTCGGTAAGGCTTCACACCCTACACTCGCTTAGCAGGCGAGCACCTTCGGCCTCTCGGTCATCTCTCCGTCGAATAAACTGTGACATTAATTGTCTTGGCGCCGGGTGTCAAGTTTTTTATCTTCAATAATGCCACACGGAACTTTAAAAAATTTCGCTGAACGACCTTACACAACTTTTCTCAGACTTCAATTGGTAACAGGCGAGGGCAGAATACGGTTTTCAACATGGTTCATCCAGGTTTAAAGACATCTCTTTTCATGTGCTCATGATGTGAAGAATTGAAAACTATCCGGACTTACCTGATCAAAGAACCGTGAAAGGGCTGTGGGAACTGTCCCCAAGCGTCTGTCGTAAATGTTTTGCGGGGCTATGATCACCAGATTTCTCTTTGCCCTTGTGGTAGCCACATATATTAAACGACGTTCTTCCTCCAGGTCCTCAGGAGAATTAAATGCCATGGGTGACGGGATTCTACCCTCAGTGGCCCAGATGATTACAACAGTCTCCCACTCCAGTCCTTTGGCAGAATGTATCGTCGAGAGGGTTACCTTTTGAGATGTGTCCACTAATTCGGAATGATCAACTTCAGGAGGTTCCAGGGCCACTTCACTCAGGAATTCGCTTACAGAGGAATAGGAACCGCCCATGGAAGCCAACTGTTCAAGGTCTTTCAAACGCTTGGGGAAATTATCGAAGTGCGTCTGTAAATATGGCAGGTAACTCCGGTTCACCAGTTCAAGTTTGTCGAGTAGTGATGAGTCCTGGTTTCTGAGTTTGGAAAATATTTCGAAAAGCTGGGCCAACTGGGCACATTGTTTCCTGGTCTTACGACTCAGAGACTCCATATTGGCCGGCGAATGATCATGGGCCACTCCGTTGGCTATCTTGATCGCAGTCTTGTCTCCGATTCCGGGGATCATTTTGAGTAGCCTGACCCAACTGACCAAATCTCTGGGATTGTTGGCAACTTTCAGGTAGGCCAGCGCATCCTTTATGTGCTGGCTCTCCACAAATTTGAATCCACCATATTTTGCGAACGGTATCGAATTCCTGGCTAATTCCGCTTCAAGCTCAAAAGAATGGAAGCCGGCTCTGAACAACACAGCTATGTCGTTAAGGTTCCCACCGTACTTTATTGAATCCAGAATCAGTCTTGCTACGATTCTACTCTGTTCCTGTTCACTGCCGGGCCTGATGAGAAACGGCAGAGGTCCATCAGTCTGTCGTGTAAAAAGACGTTTCCTGTAACCAAAAGACGCATGATCAATTATCTGATTGGTGACATTTAAAATGAGCTGAGTACTCCGATAATTTTCTTCGAGTTTTATTACTTTTGTACCAGGAAAAATATTGGGAAATTCTATGATATTCTGAAAATTGGCCCCTCTGAATGAATAAATGCTCTGCGAATCATCTCCCACTGCCATGACATTGTCATGGCCAGAGGCAATCAATCTTACCATTCTGGCCTGAAGCCTGTTTGTGTCCTGGTATTCATCGACCAGCAAGTAGCGCCAGTTTGATGATATGCGTCGCCTCAATTCTTCATTGTCTTCCAGTAGCCGGACAGACTGCGTTAGCAAATCATCATAGTCCAGAAGATTGTTCTTTATCTTAACCTCTTGATATTCAGTGCTTATTCTTTTTATCTCAGGGATATATTCCTCAAAATGGGGGTAACGATCCTTGACAACGGTTTCTATCTCTTTGGAGGCCCCGACCGATCTGCTGAGTATCTCATATAACGTTTTGGCCTTTGGAAATGATTTCAGGTCTGAAACCGGCGGAGTAAGATTCTTCTTTGACTGTTCAATCGCATCCAGAATATCTCGCTGATCCATTATGGAGAAAGATCGATCCAGATTGATGGACTCGGAATATTTCTTCAGCAGGGAATAGCCAACGGAATGAAATGTCCCCCCTAAAACCATTGAGGCTCTTCCGTCAAGCAACCTGGAAGCGCGATTCAACATTTCCATGGCCGCTTTGCGCGTGAACGTCAGCAGGAGAATCGAATGTGGATCAATTCCGCTGTCTATGAGCCAGGCTACCCTATAGACTATGGTCCTTGTCTTGCCTGAGCCTGCTCCTGCAATTACCAGGACCGGTCCCTCCGGAACGCTGATGGCCGAATACTGCTCTGGATTGGTATGTTCGCTGTAATCTATGAGGCTGATATTTTCCGGTGTAATCAAAATAATCCTCTTATTATAATCATTCTCAAATGATGTATTTATTTTACAAAGTCTTTGATGAAGAATTTCGTAGCCAATCTGTTACGTTTGTGATATATTTGCTTCATACAGTCTTCAATGTTTGATTTCAGCTTATATGAGTTTTTTCAAGGAGGATTGCGTGAACAAGTTGTCAAAAGTTCTAGCATGTCCAGTCTGTAACAACCATTTTTCACATGAATTGACTAACAGTGACAACAAGAATACGCCCAATTTTGGATATGGTTTGGATTACAGGCTTGTTCCAAGGGATTGTAACCGTTCCTCCGATGTGGCTACTTGCCCCACTTGTTTTTTTTCTTACCGCACCCAGGATTTTGATTCCAGGGTTTCAGAGAACATTAAGACATTGGTGAAATCCAAAAAATACACCGAGGTATTCAGTTCTTTAGGCGCCGACAACCTGGCTGCGCTTGGTCGCGCAGGCATGCTTTCCATTCTGGAAACCAGGGGTCTCAACCCAAGGGATTTAGGAATCGTTAGCCTCAAAGGCTCATGGGTCGCTCGAGAGTTGGGCTCAACTGAAAGCGAAAAAATGCTCCTGGACAAGGCCAACAAGTTTCTTGATGACGCTCTCAGGAGGAATCTCACCAAAGGTGAGCCTGCCATGGTAATGTATCTCCTCGGTGAAATCAACCGAAGGAGAGAGGATTATCCGCGCGCCAAGGAAATGCTGACTTTTCTGGGGAATAATCCCCGTTACCGTTATCCGGCGCTGCTATTAACCGTATTGATAGAGGAGGAAGACTCCACTCCCTACTGGTCCAATTATTCCCCAGACAAAATGGAGCAGCTTTCTCCGCGTTTCAAGGGAATCTTCCCGGCTTTACGTAGCATCCCCCCAAGAAAACTCGAATTCTCGCCAGAGGAACTTGACGAAACTCATCACAGAACTGACGAAGATGATCGCCAAAGCTTCTAACCATAAGTCGATTATGGAGTTCCTGGAAGTTAATTCCGCCAGATGAACACCAGTTCCTGGAACGGTGCCAGATGAGGGTTATGATCTGACACAGATCTGTGTTGTGATTGTATTATTCCAATCAGAATTGACGCTCATCCAAGTTTAAGAAATAAAACAAAAGTTCTCTCTAATGAAAAAAAGTTGACCCTGGTCATCTTTTTTTATTTGATTATTTATTGAAAATACTGATGATAATTGGTATGTTTTCAGATGCCTGAAATTCATCATAAAATATGCTGGCAATGGAGGAGATCGGATGAGGCCGTACTTCGAAAAGATGACTGGAATTGGTAAAGCGTTAACTGAGGCTACCATCAAGCAGACTGAAGCTAACGTGGGTTTTGTGAGGGAAGTTGAGAAACAGCTTCAGGAGGAGTTGGATAAAGTCCGTTCAGCCGGATTGCCTGCGTCCAAGATAAATGAACGCGGTCAAATGACAGTGTGGCAGAGACTTGAATATTTGCTGGACCCGGGAACGTGGCGGCCTTTACATTCGATATTCAATCCGAAAGACAATGAAGAAGGTTCGACAGGCGTAGTAAACGGATTGGGTAAGATATCCGGCAAATGGGCCGTAATCATAGGATTTGACAACAAGGTCATGGCCGGAGCCTGGGTTGCAGGACAGTCCGAGAATGTACTGAGAGTCACAGATCTGGCAAAAAGGCTCAATATACCGTTGGTCTGGCTCGTTAACTGCTCTGGGGTCAAATTGACAGAGCAGGAAGAGGTTTATCCGGATCGCCGTGGAGGCGGGGCTACCTTTTTCAGGCACGCTGAATTGGCAAAGCTTGGAATTCC